>DKWG01000060.1 GCA_002491605.1 Ruminococcus sp. UBA7158 | reverse complement strand
ATATCTATTGATAACGCAGACATTATAATAATTTTATACTGCATACCCCTTGTAATGCTCTGAAAGAAATGATATAATTATTTTAATCGCTTTTGATGGCGCAATAGTGTCATCAATTCGAGTATTTCTAAGGAGGATACACAATGCAATACGGATATTTTGACCTTAAAAACAAAGAATACGTTATAACAAAACCCGATACCCCGGCACCATGGTGCAACTACTTAGGCTCTCCCGCCTATGGCGCAATAATTTCAAACAACGCCGGCGGCTACAGCTTTATTGAAAGCGGCGCAAACGGAAGAATTTCCCGCTATCGCTTCAATTCTAACATGGCTCTCCCCGGAAGATACATTTATTTAAGAGACGCTGAAAACGGCGACTACTGGTCTGCATCATGGCAGCCGGTCGGCAAGCCGCTCGACGAATACAAGAGCGAATGCCGCCACGGCACAGGCTACACCGTTATGTCAGCTGAATACACAGGCATCAAGTCAGAGGTTACCTACTACGTCCCCATGGGTCAGACATATGAGGTCTGGAGCGCAAAGGTAACAAATGCGTCCGATAAAGAGAGAAAGCTCTCAGCATACGGCTTTATTGAATTTACCAACGACAACAACTACGAGCAGGATCAGGTAAACC
This sequence comes from Ruminococcus sp. UBA7158, assembly GCA_002491605.1. Taxonomy (GTDB): domain Bacteria; phylum Bacillota; class Clostridia; order Oscillospirales; family Ruminococcaceae; genus Faeciplasma. The sequence continues at coordinate 5,169 of DKWG01000060.1, read as the reverse complement.
TTCAGTACACCCTGTTCATAACAAGAACATCCTTTGAGGGCAACAAGATTTTACAGCATATAAACGAAAACTCCGGTAAGGACGCTTCAGGCTCCAACCACCGTGAGCGCTTCTTCGGACTTGCCAAGGCAAGTGTCAACGCTTACTGCGGAAATCTTGACGGCTTCATCGGCAGCTACCGCACATACTCAAATCCGATAGCAGTCGAGTCCGGCAGATGCGACAATTCACTCAACTTCAACTCCAACGCCTGCGGAGCTTTGCAGTCTGACATAACCCTTGCTCCCGGTGAGACAAAGGAGCTTATCTATATCTTAGGTCAGCGCGACAACAGCGGTGCCAACGAGATTATCTCAAAATATGAAACAGAAGGAATCGTTGAAAAAGAGGTTGAAGCTTTAAAGAATTATTGGCATTCAAAGCTTGAAAACTTCTCGGTTGAAACTCCCAGCGAAGAGTTCAACAACATGATAAACGTCTGGAACTCATACCAGTGCTTCATCACCTTCACATGGAGCCGTGCGGCATCGCTTATTTACTGCGGACTCAGAAACGGCTACGGCTACCGTGATACCGTTCAGGACATTCAGGGTATAATCCACCTCGACCCCGAGATGGCTCTTGAGAAAATCCGCTTCATGATTTCCGCTCAGGTCGACAACGGAGGCGGTCTGCCGCTGGTTAAGTTCAACCACAACGCAGGTCATGAGGACACCCCCGACCAGCCTTCATACGTTCAGGCGACAGGTCACCCCTCCTACCGTGCCGACGACGCCCTCTGGCTCTTCCCGACTGTTTATAAATACATCGGTGAAAGCGGCAACAAGGCATTTTTAGACGAGGTTATCGTTTACGCTAACGGCGGCGAGGACAGCGTTTACAACCACTTAAAGAGAGCAATCAACTTCTCAATGGAGCGCTTGGGAGCAAACAATATGCCCGCCGGTCTGCACGCCGACTGGAACGACTGCCTGCGCTTAGGTGCAAAGGGCGAATCAACCTTCGTTGCGTTCCAGCTCTACTATGCAATGAGCATGATGAGAGACTTAGCCGAGGAAAGAAACGACGCCGAGTATGTTGAATACATAAACAATGTACAATCTAAGCTTTCTGAGTCCTTGGAAAAGTGCTGGGATGAGGACAGATTCATAAGAGGAATCCGTGAGGACGGAATAGTTGTCGGAGCAAAGCACGACCCCGAGGCTAATATGTGGCTCAACCCCCAGAGCTGGTCTGTTATCTCAGGCTTTGCTTCAAAGGAACAGGCCGACACAGCCATGGAAAGCGTCCACGAAATCCTTAACACCAAGTACGGCGTTAAGCTCTTAGAGCCGCCGTATGTTAACCATATGTTCGGCGGTGCTATCATGCACATCTTTAACCCCGACACCAAGGAAAACGGCGGTATATTCTCTCAGTCTCAGGGCTGGGCAATCTTAGCCGAGTCACTTTTGGGTCACGGTAACAGAGCGTTTGAATACTTCATGGAAAGCTCACCTGCTTCTATGAACAACAACGCCGAAATAAGAGTCATCGAGCCGTACGTTCACGGACAGTTTGTTGAGTCCTCAGCTTCACCGTTCGAGGGCAGAGCGCATGTTCACTGGCTCACCGGTACAGCTTCAACCGTCATGGTAGGCTGTGTTGAGGGTATATGCGGTATGCGTCCCAACGCCGACGGACTTATCATCAATCCTTCAATCCCCTCAGAGTGGGACGGCTTCAAGATCTCCAAGAACTTCAGAGGCTGCCACCTTGATATTACCGTTGACAACTCAGCACACGTTGAAAGCGGAGTAAAGAGCCTTGTACTCAACGGTGAACAACTTGAAGGCTGCCTGATTCCTGCCGATAAGCTTCTTAAGGAAAATACGGTTAAGGTTGTTCTTGGATAAAACTTCAAGGGCAAATCAGCAGATTAAGCTTTCGGTCTGAACAAATTAAATATGAAATCGTCAGCTGTTCATAGCTTTGAACGGCTGACGATTTTTTATATATTGTGTTGGTGCAATACTAATTCTCGTTTAAAGTGATAGCAAAAATTCGCCACCAAACCGCTGAATGATGGGTTCGGCGGCGAATTTTTTGAACACTTTTTAAACGATAATTAGTACATGAACCATGCAAACTAATAATAGTCCATTTTGGACTGAAAGTCAATACGCCATATTGTTTTATAATATACTTTTTATTATTAAGAACAATATGGGTGATGCTAAATGTATCAAAGAATCAGAGATTTACGCGAGGACAAAGACCTCAAACAGAAGGATATCGCAAAGTATTTAAATTGTTCTCAGGTCGGCTATTCTCATTACGAACTGGGAATCAGGGACATTCCAACTCAAGTGCTTATAAAGCTTGCACAGTTTTATAATACAAGTGTTGACTACCTTTTGGGACTTACTGATGAGAAGAAGCCTTATCCCAATAAGAAATAACATTATATTGTTGTTTATTCCGTATTTATCTCCTTATGTGGAACCGGGGATTGTTATGCGCCAAAGCAAACATAAAAACAGCATCATATATTCATTTTTATAATGAGTATATGATGCTTTCTTTATTTCTTCGACAATTTCAAGATATCAAAATGACCGCGGTCATATTTTATAAGTCCTATTTAACAATATTTTAGTATTATAAAGCAATTCGATTTAAAAGTAAAAACACATTGCTACTGATATTATAATAGTTATATTACTAATAAAAGGATGATACTTGATGTATAAAAGACTAAAATGCATGAGAGAGAACAGCAACCTCTGTCAGCAGGATATTGCTGACTACATACATTGCACGCAGACTTGTTACTCGCACTATGAACTTGGAACGAGAGACATACCAACAGATATACTGATAAAATTATCTGAAATTTACAATACAAGCGTCGATTATCTATTGGAAATTACCGACGAAAGAAAGCCTTATCCAAAGGTAAAGTGACGAATAAATGTACAAAAGAATCCGAGATTTAAGAGAAGATAAAGATCTGACTCAGAAGGATTTATCAGAGTATCTAAGCTGTTCACAAGTCTGCTACTCATCATATGAAATAGGTAAAAGAAACATACCGATTGAAACACTCATAAAGCTATCCGAATTCCATAACACAAGCATCGATTATCTTTTAGGGCTTACAGATGAAAAGAAGCCTTATCCCAAGAAAAAGTAATATCATATATCTCTCCATGCATTACAAAATCAGTATAATAACCTCAACTGCAAAAATCCCCTCTGCTTAAAAGCAAAGGGGATTTATACTTACTGAGTTAACGTAAAATCATACGACAGTGCAAATGCAAAATCATGAAACGTCGAATTCCTTTAAGGTCATAGAAACATCCAAATTGCCGTTTCTTGTTCTCAGGTCGTCAATAAATTCTCTGCGGTTCACACCGTCGTCAAGGACGATATTATATCTAAGCTCATAAAGCGAGCCGAAATCTGAGGTTCTTATTTCCTTTAAGGTGAACTCATCGCAGAACTTGTCCAATATTTCATCAAATGCTCCGTCGAAATTCAGTTCTTCGGGAACGGTTATTTTTAAAAGCAAGTGCTTATGCGACGGTATTCCGAAATGTGTCAAGCTCAAAACTATCATTATAGCACACAAAACCAATGTCATGATTATGGTTATACCATAATAGCCGACGCCGCAGCCGATGCCTATAATCAGCGAGAACAAAAGACTTACGATATCCGCAGTGTCCTTAGGGTAGCTTCTTATCCTGAGCAGTGCCAAAGCTCCTCCGAGCGAAATAGCTGTTGCAACGTTAGAATTTATTATCATTGTAACGCCTGCCATCAGCGGTGCCAAAACGACTATAGCTGCCGGGAAGCTTGAAATATAGCCCTTTCTCTTTCGGGAAATTATATAAGCTATGCTGAGTATTACACCCAAAACGAGGGCAAATCCCATGCTTGTTAATACTCCTGTAACCGTTAGGTCAGCCACAGAGGCTGTCGGGAAAAGAAAATCCATCATGATTAAGTCCATTCCTATCTATATGTTAATTATTTTTCGCCGTAAATTACAGCCAAAGACAGTTGTCTTAAGCTTATATCTATATCTATATGCTAAGCATTGCTCTGCTCTTTTTGCAGATCGTGCTTTTCATTCAAGAGAGATGTATTTGACAAAGGTTTATCTCTTCGGGAAGAATAGTGCAGAAAATCATGACCTTTGAACTTGGAATACTCGTTGCCGTACTTTGAAAAACCGGATATGTATATTTCGTGACGAGCGAGAAGGTCTGAAAACCATATCGGTATTGAGCCGGGGATTTTTACCTCCATCAGCACCTCATCATCAGCCAAAAGCTTGTCTCCGTATACGCCCATATCAAGCCTTAAATCTGTACGGCGTGTTGTTATGTTGCGGTCAAACGTGACTCGGAAGTCAGGATCGTCCCCACCGAAAAATGCCATTCGCTCATAGCTGATAAACACCTTAGGACGCACATTGTGAATACTCATATAGTACTCAAGCTCATCCAAGACCTTATTTTCCAGATAATCGTCAGTATCGGGGCGAGTGCCGTTTTCAATAAAATCAAGCGCTTCTTTATATGTAAGCGTTGCCCTGCGCTTAACTACTGTGCCCTTTATCTTCCGCTTTATCTCTAAAAAGACAGTGTCTTCACCGGATTTAGGGATAAAATATGAGCGCATTCTAAACTTTTCCTTAAATTTCGGATGGCTTATCGACTTTCGTATGACGGAATTTTCATCATCGTCAAAATAAATGTTGTAAATCTTATAGACAACACCGCCCTTGCAGTACTTGTCGTATACCATACCGTTTTTCAGGATTTCGCTTTTCAGCATCTCATACTGACCAAGTGACAAGAGGAATTTCTTTTCACAGCGTTTAAAGGTCAGCTTTGCCATTTTTAAAATCCTCCGATTTTATATAATCAGCAGCTGCATTACATTAACAATTCATAGCTGAGCCAAACACGATACTAAAAACATTAATTACAGTGCAATGCAGAACGCTGTAAAACAATTGCACATCGTCTTCATTTGCCGCCTTAGCCGCAAGAAAACAGCGCAACTAAATAATCATAATAGCCGTATAAAATTATTATAGCATACTCAGGTGTCACATTACAATAGTAAATAATGAAAATAGTCGATGAATTTCTGCGTTATCAATAGATATGA
>DKWG01000001.1 GCA_002491605.1 Ruminococcus sp. UBA7158 | reverse complement strand
TTATTATACCATATCTCGTTTGGCATTTCTCTTTTTTGTTGGGTCTTATCATTTTAGCACATACATTTTGGGACATTTTTTAAAAAATTATTTGAAAAATGCGTCTATTTCATCGGAATCGTCCTTTTTTCTTCGGAATAAGCTGTCTGACTGCTCCAAAACCTGCTGCTTATGCTCCTTTATACCGCTTGACGTAACCAAAACCGTATCCCTGCCGATCAGATCGATGTCATTATACTTGATTATTATATCGCTTTCTCTGCCTAAAATGCCTAAAAGCTTCGGTCTGCCGAAGATAATAAGCGTTTCAACAGACGAATTGTCAGCATTGATTTCGATATCGTCAACACGCCCCAGCATTGCTCCTGTTTTAGTCTCCACGACTTCCTTGCGCTTTAAATCTGACAATGTACATTTCATAAATAAGCTCACCTCAGTAAATGATATGACCGAGGTGAGCGAATTATTATTTAGCTATTCAAAGCAGTGAGCCGAGCCAATTGTCAGCCGGCATTATCCTATACTGTGCTTTCCTTCGGCACTGACTGTCTCAGCCTAATTGCAGGCTGTTTCCTCAAGACTTCTCGGGAAAAACTCGCTCGACGGGAAGTTGATCTTCTCAAAAAGCTCGCAGGGGCTTTCAGAGGTTGAAACGCACTCCTTATCCGGCACAGAATAGTCATATGCAGGAACCATAACCGGTACGGTTCTGACAAGCGACACGATTGAGAAAATGCCCAATGTGACGTAGACAATCTTTCTGGACGGCGATACAGCCGTCTGCTCACAGCTTGGGTCTGTGCAGCAAACACTACCCGGGACAGAGCAAAGCCTTATTCCCAAGACAATCGGGTCTGCAACAGCCAGAGTAGCCTTAGGCGGGTTGTTGTAGCAGCAGCCGTTCTGCGATACTGCGCCGTTTTCTTCTGATGTGAAGTACTTCGTTCCGCCGTCGCTGCCATATAAAATTACCTTTTTGGTGAAGGTGGCAGTTCCGTTAACGGTTGTCGTAGGCGACGTTGCACTTTGAGCAAGCTCAACCTCAATGTTGAAGGTGTAAGTAATATCGACCGAGTAAAAGCCCTTATTGAATGGTATAGGCTCAACCGAGAAGTATACGCTTGTCACCTCGGCACATCTTGCTTTTGCATACAATGCTTCATTGACCGCTAAATTTGATTCATAATCCTCAAAGCTAACTTCAAGGTCTTCTAAACAGTCTCTGTCGGAGCAGCTGTCGAAGATTCGCTGCGCTTCAATGGTAACTGCTTCCTTAAAGCCGCATGGGTTTGTACCTAAATCAGCCATATAAATCCTCCTGAATAAGTATTAAAGTTCAAAACTTATAAAGTTAAAACTTTTCTATATACTATTCATTGTTGGGGGATTTAGTTACATTTAGTTGGGGGATTTTTAAGGGGAAGTGAGGGCTTTTAATGAGTGTGTTTGTTTTTACGCCTTGCCTTTTTAACTATAGCCATCAATGTTCTCAACAATTATGTCAAGCATCTGCTTTGGCGTTACAACAAAAGATTTTTCCGGAAAGTGCTTAATATTGCCTGTTACAAGATAGGCATACTCCGTTTTTCTCTCCTCCATAACAATCTCATAAAAGACTGCATCTTTTGGATCAGGAAAGTTTATATCGAGTTTTTCTGCATTGATATTAATTCCTCGTGAATTGATTTCTGAGAGAAACTCATTAATAATACCTTCATCCAAATGAAATTTCGGTCTGATGAGCACTTATTTATACTCTTTCATTATATCGTCGTTAAGCAGCGGAGTAATAATCCCGTTAAATATAAATCCAACTATGTTTCCCGGAACAGAATTTTGCTTGAGCATAGCAGATACTATAACATTAGTGTCAATGACCGCATAATACATCATGACTGCGACTCTTTTCTCACTTGAGCTATCTCATCATTAATCTCCTCAAGTGTCATATCGCTTATTCCATGCTCTGCCGCCGCACGGCTGGCTTCTCTCATAGCTCGAAGACCCTTATTCTCATTAATATCATCTACTTTCATGCTGAAAGGAACACCTTTTTCTTGAACCAGACGAGCCATACACATTCTAAGATATGTCGAAAGGTCAATACCGAGCTGTTCACATATTAATGTCGCATTTATTCTAATGGCTTCATCCGTGCGAAATTGAACCAAAGTATTCGCCATAATGATTCCTCCTTACTTATTCCATTAAATTGCCGCATCATCGTTTAAAACTATTATATCGCAAAACATCATCAAATGCAATCATTTGATGATGTTTTGCGAATATTTTATCAGTTAATCACATGATTTTTAAACAACATCATTCCAAATGAAAGCGGTTAAGCCCTTCAAACCATATTGCATAACAAAACCAACTGCAATCAGCAAATACTCCGTCACTCAAAACAGCGTCATTTGTGCAGTAAGCGGCATATCTCCGAACGCACCTGCCGAAACAAGAGTATCTATTACCGTTTTAGAAACTCCTGCCTGATTCTGAAATTCCTCAACAGAGATAAAATCGCCGTTTTGCGCACATTTGTACAATGACTTAGCCGCATTTTCTCCGACTCCGCTCATCGATACAAACGGCAGCCTTATCTTGCCGTCCTCAATCTTATAAATAGTTGCGTGGGACTTGTGAATGTCTATAGGTAAAAACTCATAACCACGGCAGAGCATCTCGTTTATTATCATCAAGGTATCTAAAACGCCGTCCTCCTTGTCGGAGCGGTCGTTGCCCTTTTGGCGGTACTCATCTATTTTATACCTCGCTGCAAGCTTACCTCTTACGGCTGTCTCTGCGTCGAAGTCCTCGCCTCTTACTGTAAACAGCGCAGCGTAAAACTCCAAAGGATGGTGAACCTTATACCAAGCAAGCCTTATAGCGGCGGTTACATATGCCGCAGCGTGAGCCTTTGGGAACATATATTTAATCTTCAAACAGCTTTCAATATACCATTCCGGGACGTCGTGTTCACGCATTGTCTGCTTCATCTCATCTGTCAATAGCTTAGGCGCATTTCCCTTACGGACTATTTCCATTATTTTAAACGACAGGCTCGGGTCTACTCCGTGGTAGATAAGATATGTCATTATACTGTCACGCGTTCCTATAACCTGGTCGATTGTGCAGGTGCCGTTTTTGATAAGCTCGGATGCGTTTCCCAGCCAAACGTCCGTGCCGTGAGAAAGTCCGGATATCTGCAAGAGGTCGGAAAACTTAGTCGGCTTACATTCAAGAAGCATTCCCCTTACAAAAGGAGTTCCCATCTCAGGTATACCCAATGTTCCCGTCTGGCTGTCTATATCCTCAGGAGTTACTCCTAAGGCCTCAGGAGAGGTAAACAGTGAGTAAACCGCAGGGTCGCTCATCGGGGTCTGGGTTATATCTGTGCCTGTCATGTCTTCTAAGTATTTATACAGTGTCGGCACATCATGACCCAGCTCGTCAAGCTTTAGTATTGTGTCGTGAAGCGAGTTGAAGTCGAAGTGAGTCGTTACAATATCGGAATCAACCTTTTCGGCGGGGTGCTGAACAGGCGTGAAGTCATACACCTCGTATTCACTCGGGATAACGACCATTCCGCCCGGGTGCTGACCCGTTGTGCGCTTGATACCCGTGCAGCCCTTTGTCAGACGGTTTACCTCAGCCGAGTGAACCTTTCTCCCTCTTTCGTCTAAGTACTTCATAACGTAGCCGTATGCCGTCTTGTCGGCGACGGTTGAAATTGTTCCGGCTTTAAAAACATTGTCAGCGCCGAAAAGTTCTTCCGTGTATTTATGTGCAGACGACTGATAGTCGCCCGAGAAGTTAAGGTCAATATCAGGGGACTTATCACCGTTAAAGCCCAAAAACGTTTCAAACGGTATATCGTGACCATCGCCCCTCAAATCTTCTCCGCAGTTCGGGCATTTCTTCGGCGGAAGGTCAAAGCCTGAGCCGTATTCGCCGTTGGTGAAGAACTCGGAATACTTGCACTTTTTGCAGACATAGTGCGGCACAAGCGGATTGACCTCGGATATACCGGACATCGAAGCGACAAACGACGAGCCGACAGATCCACGAGATCCCACCTGATATCCATGCTCAACCGAGTTGGCAACAAGTCGCTTTGCAATAACATACAAAACCGCAAAGCCATGCTTTATAATCGATGTAAGCTCTTTATCGAGCCTTGCCGAGACAATTTCCGGGATCGGGTCGCCGTATATCTCCTTTGCGCGGCGCCAGCATATCTCTGTCAGCTCCTCGTCAGCTCCGTCGATGTGCGGGGTAAACGTTCCCTTGGGGAAGGCTCTAAGCTCGGGGTCGGTCATATCGGCAATTAAATTTGAATTGGTTACGACAACCTCGTAAGCTTTTTCCTCTCCGAGATAGGAAAACTCCTCGAGCATTTCGTTTGTAGTCTTTAAGTAAAGCGGAGCCTGAACGTCTGAATCCTCATACATAACAGATGTTAAAATGCTTCTGAAAATTCCGTCTCTTTCGTTCAGGAAATGAACGTCTCCCGTTGCAACAACAGGTATTCCAAGCTCCTCGCCGAGCCTGACTATGGTTCGGTTGAAGTCTTTCAGCTGTTCCTCGCTTGAAACGCTTCCGTCTCTAAGCATAAATGAATTATTCCCGAGAGGCTGGATTTCAAGATAATCATAAAAACGTGCGATTTCCAACAGGTCGTCCCACGGTTTGCCCTGAAATACTGCTCGGAAAAGCTCTCCTGCTTCACAGGCAGAGCCGACTATCAAGCCCTCACGGTGCTTAATAAGCTCTGACTTCGGAATTCTGGGGTGCTTGTGATAATACTTTAAATTTGAGTAGGAAACAAGCTTATAAAGGTTTTTAAGTCCTACCTTGTTCTTTGCTATTATTATCTGATGGAAGGATGGCAGCTTTGATATATCAGCCTTTGAAAGGGTCGAGTTCAGTCTGTCGACTGTCAGGTTTTCATCGTCATCTAAAAGCCTTCTTGAAAGCCTTATGAATATCTCAGCGTTTACCTCGGCGTCATCGCAGGCTCTGTGATGGTTGAACTCCCCTATTCCGAGGTTTTTTGCAACGCTGTCTAAGGTGAATTTGCCGAGACCGGGCAGCATTGCTCTTGACATTGCAACGGTATCTATATATGTAAATTTAAACTCAACGCCCTGCCTTTTCGCAGCGGCTTTGATAAACGACGTATCGAAGGAAGCGTTGTGGGCAATAAGAACGGGGTTTTCGCCGCAGAAGCTCATAAACTGCCCGAGCGATTCTTTTTCATAAACGGCGTCCTTAACCATAGAATCTGTTATACCTGTAAGCTCTATGATCCTTGCAGGTATCGGCTTTTCGGGGTTGACGAATATGTCCATTCTGTCGACAACCTCTAAGTTTTTAACTCTGACTGCGCCGATTTCAATGATTTTTTCAGCGGCAGCCGAAAGACCTGTCGTCTCAAGGTCGAAAACTATGAACTCGTCTGTAATGCTTCTTTGGTCAGACCCGAACACAATGCTTGTGTCGTCGTTGACCTGATAAGCCTCTAAGCCATATATGACCTTAAATTCTCCGCCGCCCTTTCTTATCTTGTCGACCTCGTACATAGCGTCCGGGAAGCCCTGACAAACGCCGTGATCGGTTATTGCCAGCGCTGTCATGCCCCAGTCATATGCCTGGCGGACTATCTCGTTTGACGGCGTCATTCCGTCCATAACTGACATATTGGTATGGCAGTGAAGCTCGACTCGCTTAACAGGTGCATCGTCGATCTTTTTCTTTCGCTTGACCAAGCTTATATCCTTGGGCTTGATATTTATTTCATTATCATAGGTATCAAAAACAACCTCGCCGTTTATAACAACTGTTTTGCCCGGCTTTATACTTTCAAGAATTGCCTCTCCCTTTTGTGTAAGCTCGATTATCTTGACGGCTATAGAGCTTGTATAATCTGTCACCGCAATTGTAATGATGAGCCTTTTTGAATCCTTTGAGCTTCTTGAGTCGACGCTCACAACATCTCCGACTATTGTAACCTTAGCTCCGGCTTCCTGAATATCAATAAGCCTTGCTATCTCGCCGACACCGGTTACAGCCTTGCCCATTACAATAGTAGCGTCAGGCAAAATGTCGTCTAACGGCAGGCTAATGCTGTAGCCGCCCAAATCGGCAGGAGCGGTTTTGGGGGAATTGGCACTTGAAGGCACGGGCGGCGGAGCAAGCTTACTGAGCTCTATAAATCGCTGGTTTTCATGCTCCTCGCTGTCTATCTTAAGATTACCTGTAAACTCTATGCTGACATTTTTAGAAAAGCTCTTCGCTATTATCCTCGCAAGAGCGTCAACCGCGCCCGATCTTCTCAAAAACGACTCTCCGCCGTTTGCAAGACTGATTGTGAGCACGTCGTCTTTTACAGAGTATTCTGCGTTGTCAAAAAAGCCGTTGACAGATGCAACCGTTTTAAGTTGCTCTATAACGTCAGGCATTGCCTCTGCGCAAAACAATTCGCTCGGATATCTTTGAACAATATAAGCGCTGCTGATTTCGAAAACAGCTTTTAAGCCCTCGGCAAAGCTTTTCAGCTCAGAAAATTTTACTAAGCTTTTAAATTCTATCGACACCGCCATAGACGTATGGTCTGCGGAAAAAGCAAATCTTTGAATTTCTCCGCTCATAACAGACTTCGGAATGTCCATACCCTGATATGCGCCGAAAAATTCCGCAACAGTTTTAATCGCCATATTAACGACTTCTCCTTTCCCGCAAAGCAACGCTTCAGCCGTCATTCATAATCCTTTAAAGCTTATTTATTTCGGCAAGAAGAGCATTGAAAGCGTTCTCCTCGCTGAATTTTCCTATTATTTTATCCTTTTTGAATATAACCGCACAGCCGTCTCCGCCGGCAAGACCTATGTCGGCCTCTTTCGCTTCACCCGGGCCGTTTACCACGCATCCCATAACGGCAACGGTTATATCCTTGTCCACATTTTTAACAGCGTCTTCAACTCGCTTTGCAAGTGAGATTAGGTCTATTTTCGTTCTTCCGCAGGTCGGGCAGGAAACAAGTCTTACTCCTCCCCTGAGGTTTAACGCCTTCAGAATGGAAATACCTGCCTCAACCTCTTTAACAGGGTCGTCTGTCAAAGAAACTCTTATTGTTTCGCCGATTCCGTCGGCAAGCAAAGAGCCTATTCCTATTGAGGACTTTATGAGTCCCATATTATATGTACCCGCTTCGGTGACGCCTAAGTGCAAGGGATATTTGCACATTTGGCGCATCAAGCGGTATGCGGCAATATTTTTTTGAACGTCTGAGGACTTTATCGAAACGACTATATCGTCAAAATCATACTTCTCCAAAAGCTTAATATGGCGCATTGCACTCTCACACAGCGCTTCGGATGTGACCGAGCCGTATTCGGCCAAGATATCCTTTTCTAAAGAACCCGAGTTAACGCCTATTCTTATCGGAACTCCGTGCGATTTACAGCAGTCTGCAACAGCCTTAACCTTTTGCTCATCACCTATATTGCCCGGGTTTATTCTGATTTTATCTATCCCCCTCTCGCAGGAGGCGATAGCTAAGCGATAATCATAATGAATGTCCGCAACAAGAGGCACGCTCACCTTTTCCTTAATAGCAGGAATAAGCTCAAGCGCCGCTTCGTTCGGTATAGAAGCACGGATTATCTCACAGCCGGCTTTTTCAAGGGCAACAGCCTGATTGACGCTCGCCTTGATATCGCTTGCAGGAGTATTGAGCATTGATTGAACATATATGCGCTCGCCGTTGAGCGTTAAGTCTTTTATCCTTACAGGTTTAATCATACTTAAAAGTCCCCTTTGTATGTCAGAACAGCTTTATGACGTCGCTGACTGTCACTATAATCATCAAAAGCATCAAAGCTGCCATTCCTACTAAATGAACCATTCCCTCATGTTCAGGCTTAATCGGCTTGTGCCTTATGCCCTCAATAATCAAGAATACAGCTCTCGAACCGTCTAAAGCAGGTATAGGCAAAAGGTTAAATACGCCTACATTGATAGTTATAAACACAACAAACGATAAAAGATTTGCTATCATATCCGCAAAGGCTATGCCGTGTTCGGTTGAACCGACAACATCGCCTATTGCCCCGACAATTCCGACAGGTCCTGACAAATCGTTGATTGAATACCTGCCCATTACTAAATCCTTAAGCGAAAGCCAAATCATTCTCGAAACCGAGACAAACTTACCGACAGAGTAGCTCAAAACCGAACCTGCAGTCACTTTTTCGCCCACAACCCGAAAGTCGATGTGAAGCGCGCGCGAACCGTCCTCTAAAACAGTTGAATCAAATTTAACCGCAGGAAGTGTTACCTGCTGACCGTTTCTTATTACTGTCATATCAAATACCATGTCTTCGTCTGTCTGGAACTGGTACGATATATCTGTATCGGTATACACACGCATACCGTTGACTCTTACAATCTTATCGCCGGCTTCCAGTCCGCTCACATGAGAGCTTGCGTCATCAGTATAAAAGTCGGCTACGGTAGTAGAGGTTATAGCCTCTGACGAAGCTGTGACTATGACTAATATTACAAACCCCAAAACAAGGTTCATGAACGCTCCTGCCAAAACAACAATCAGCCTTTTCCAAACCGGCTGATTTCTAAAGGCCGCCGGATCGTCGCTGCTTTCGTCCTCTCCCTCCATTGAGACAAAGCCTCCTATTGGAAGCGCACGAAGAGAATACTTAGTTTCGCCCTTGCCGAAAGAAATAAGCTTCGGACCCATGCCTATAGCAAACTCATTCACCCTTATTCCGCTGAGCTTTGCAGCCGTAAAATGACCGAGCTCATGAATAATTATGATAACTCCGAAAATCAATATCGCAATTAAAATGTACAAAAAGGTCAAAATATCATTCCTTTCTCATATAAACGCCGTCAAAAAGCGTCGAACCTATGACTCAGCAGTCCGCCGTATCCGTTACGAATTTTCTTGCGGCAGCATCGGCTGAAAGTATATCGTCAAGACTGTTTACTTTGCAAATGCCGATTGACTTAACGGCATCTCCAACAAGCTTAGCTATATCCAAAAAGCCTATTTCACCCTTTAAAAACCTTGCAACCGCCGCTTCATTGGCGGCATTGGCAATAGCCGGTGCTGTAGTATCAGCCTTTTGAGCCGCATTTATGCAGATTTTCAGACATTCAAAGGTATCGATGTCAGGCTTTGAGAAGCTGAGCGTACCGTAATCGGTAAGGCCAAGACGCTTTACACCTGATTCGGGTCTGCTCGGATACAGCAAGGCATACTGAATAGGTATTCTCATATCAGGAACGCCCATCTGAGCTATAACCGAACCATCACAAAATTCAACAGCTGAATGGATAACGCTTTCACGGTGAACCACTATCTCTATTTGATCCGGTGAAACGCCGAAAAGCCACATTGCCTCTATGAACTCAAGACCCTTGTTCATCAATGTCGCCGAGTCAATAGTAATCTTTGCTCCCATGTCCCAGTTGGGGTGCTTCAAAGCGTCGGCTGCAGTGACGGCTTCCAGCTCTTTTCTTGTCCTTCCGTAAAAGGGTCCGCCGGAGGCTGTCAGTATAATTTTTCTCAAATCCTTGCGTTCTCCTGCATGAAGCGACTGAAAAATTGCGCTGTGTTCGCTGTCTACCGGATATATCCTTATCCCTGTTTTTCTTGCGACTTCGGTAACGAGCATACCTCCGGCGACCAGCGTTTCCTTGTTTGCAAGAGCTAAATCCTTGCCTGATTCAATAGCTGCAAGCGTAGGCTCGAGTCCGACCATCCCAACGACCGAGTTTAAAACAATATCGGCTGAATCAATAGACGCCGCTTCGCACAAGCCGTCCATTCCGCTCGCAACGGATATATCTGTGTTTTTGAGCGAATATTTCAATTCGTCCTCTTTGTCTTTATCAAATATAACGCAAAGCTTTGGTCTTAGCTCAATTGCCTGCTCAGCCAGAGCCTTGACATTTGACTTAGCCGCAAGAGCCGAAACGCCCAAATTGTTGCGCTTTATAACGTCTATGGCTTGAGTTCCGATAGAACCTGTTGAGCCAAGAAGCGATATATTTTTCATTTTATGACCGCCTCCGTAATTCATACTATTTTCACATCAATCTATAAGATTGATACGCAGTCCGAAAGCCTGAGTCAATACTGACCTCGTCACTTGCTTTACACATTGATCTTGGCTGTCGGCATTATAAAACATTCAGGCACAGCAGGCAAAACGCCATGAACGGTGCTACAAACATGACGCTGTCGAACCTGTCCAAAGCTCCACCGTGACCGGGCATTATGTTGCCGTAATCCTTAATCCCCTGACGGCGCTTTACCAAAGACGCCAAAAGGTCGCCTATAAGTCCCAAAACGGCGCATACAACGCCCATGAGTGCAAGAAGTAGATAGTTGGGATCGGCAGAATCGGTAAACTTGAAAATCATAAAGCCGACAAGCATGAATACCAATGCGTTTGAAACAATTCCTCCGATAAGTCCCTCAACCGTTTTCTTGGGACTTATTTCAGGGCAAAGCTTGTGCTTGCCGAAAAATGTTCCTGCAAAGTAAGCGCCTGTATCGGCAAACCAAGCGCCGAGAAACGTCAATACCAAATGCCATACTCCGAGTCCGTCGCCGCAGCCCTCAATCAGAACAAGCGACGTCATGGCAGCGGCGATAATAACCGTATAAAATGCCGCAAGAGAACCGTCGCCCATGTCGACGCTCTTGTGACCGACAAGAAGCGACAAAGCATATATGACCGCATACGCAAAGGCTATGATGAAGTATATGCTCAAGTTGTCCCTTATATTTAAAAAATCAGCCAAAATCGGCAGAACAATTACCAAAGCAAGGCTCGCAGACTCCAAAACGAACTCCTTGCCGAGCTTCAGGGCTTTAAAAAGCTCATATACCATTAAAGCAGCTATCAGTGAAATGCAGGTGTTGAAAATAAGTGTATCGTGAAAATACAGAACGCCTGCAAGCAAGACTATTGCAACAGCTCCCGAAATAATTCTTGTTTTCATTATGAAGTCCTTTCCTTTTCATTGTCAGCATTAAGCATCAGCTTTTGATACGCTGACCTTTCCGAACCGCCTGTCACGGCTTGTGTAGTCCTCTATAGCCTTAATAAGCTCCTTTTTGCCGAAATCCGGCCATAAAGTATCGCAAAAATAAAACTCGGCATAGGCATTCTGCCAGATCAAGAAGTTTGAAAGCCTCTTTTCTCCTCCGGTTCTGACCATCAAGTCCACCGGGGATATACCGTTTGTATCCAAAAGCGACTCAAAAAATTTCCCGGAAATATCCTGCGGCTTAATATATCCTTCACCGGCAAGCTCGGCAACCTTTCTTACAGCACGCACTATCTCGTCCTGACCGCCGTAATTGACGGCGATAATAACATTCAGTCCCGTTCTGTCGGCGCTTTTGCTCTCGCATTCAGCCATTTTTTCAATAAGCCCGGGTGCAAGCCTTGTCCTGTCTCCGATAAAGAGAAGACGAATATTTTCTTTTTCATACTCCTTGAGCGAATCAAGCTGCTCATCGAATAACTGCATAAGTCCGTCTACCTCTTCCTGAGGACGATTCCAGTTTTCGGTTGAAAAAGCATAAAAGGTCGCATATTTCACGCCAAGCTCCGCAAGGCTTCTTATCACTGTCTTCAACGACCTTGCACCCTCGCTGTGTCCGTAATTTCTCGGCATAAAGCGTTTTTTTGCCCATCGTCCGTTTCCGTCCATAACAAAGGCTATGTGAGTCGGTATTTTAAGCTCGGCAGATGAACCGGCCACATCATTCACATCCTTTTGAATTTGTATTATGACAAACAGTCTCATCATTCGATGAAACTGCTTGTTCAAATCTGTTAAAAGTCACTGATTAAAGAAAATACATTGACCGATAATTTTTTTACGTTATACCGAAAGAATTTCCTTTTCCTTAACTGCGACTGCATCGTCGATTAAGCCGATATATTTATCTGTGAGCTTCTGGATATCCTTGTCGAACTGCTTAACGTCGTCCTCTGTTATGTCGCCGTCCTTTTTCATTGCCTTAATCTTATCGTTAGCGTCACGTCTTATCGACCTGATGGCAACCTTTGAATCCTCGCCGAGCTTTTTGATATCCTTTGAAAGCTCCTTACGTCTCTCCTCGTTGAGCTGAGGGAAGGTCAGTCTTATAACCGATCCGTCATTAGAAGGGTTAATGCCAAGGTCGGAAGCCTGTATTGCCTTCTCTATAGATTTCAGCGACGACTTATCCCAAGGCTGAATAACCAATACTCTTGCATCCTGTACGGATACAGCAGCCATCTGGTTAATAGGTGTAGGTGTGCCGTAGTAATCTACAGCTATTCTGTCCAGTACTGCCGGATTTGCTCTTCCCGCTCTTATTGCGGCAAAATCAGAGCCTAAGACGCTAAGAGTCTTTTCCATTTTTGTCTTTGAGTTGTTGAGTACATCCTTCATAGTATTGCCATTCCTTTCTGCTATTTAACTAATGTTCCGACGTTCTTGCCCATGCAAGCATCATAGATGTTATCGGGTCTTGCTAAATTGAAAACAATTATCGGTATGTCGTTGTCTTTGCACATAGCGGCAGAGGTTGAGTCCATAACAGCTAAGTGCTTAACAATAACTTCATCCAAATCCAGTGTGTCATACTTAACCGCATCGGCAAACTTGTGCGGGTCCTTGTCGTAAACACCGTCGACCATTGTAGCCTTCAGCATTACATCTGCCTCGATTTCGGCAGCTCTTAAGGATGATGCGGTATCTGTTGAGAAGAACGGGCTTCCTGTTCCGCAGCCGAATATAACTATTCTTCCCTTTTCAAGGTGCCTTACAGCACGGTTTCTTATATACGGCTCTGCAATCTGACGCATTTCAATCGCAGTTTGAACTCTGACCTCAGCGCCCAAAGCCTCAAGAGAGTCGGCAACTGCCAATGCGTTCATAGACGTTGCAAGCATTCCGATGTGGTCGGCTCTGGTTCTGTCCATGGCACCGCTGGAGCGTCCCCTCCAAAAGTTTCCGCCGCCGACAACTATAGCAACCTGAACGCCTGCATCGTAGCATTTCTTTATGCTCTTGCAAATATCATTAATAGTATCAAAATCAAGACCTGTTTTGTTTTTGCCTGCCAAAGCCTCTCCGCTCAGCTTTAACAAGATTCTTTTATACTTAGGCTCCATACACCCCAACCACGCCGCAAAGCGAGCCGAACATCCTCCGGTCGCTCGGTGAGCGTTCCTTTCGCAATTATTTTAAAATTATCTAAAATTATAATACAATATTGACTCGAAAATGTAAATAGATTTTTTAAAACTCTTCAAAAAACATTGGCATGGTTTTTATTCGAACGAATGCGGTCTGAGCATAAGTGAGCTTATCGCACTTTTAGGCGACTTTCCGCCGAACAGTATGGCGTTGATTTCGTTTATAATCGGCATATCGACTCCGTACTTTTCTGAAAGCTTTTTTGTCGCCTCGGCACAGGCATAGCCTTCGACGGTTCCGATCATCTGCACCGCTGTTTCAGGCTTTGTTCCCTGACCTATAAGTATTCCGGCGCGGTAGTTTCTTGAGTGCATACTTGTACAGGTGACGACTAAATCGCCCATTCCTGCAAGACCGAAAAACGTGTCTGCCTTTGCACCCATAGCAACACCTAAGCGTGTAATTTCGCTCAGCCCCCTTGTCATAAGGGCGGCCTTGGTGTTGTCGCCGTAGCCCAAGCCCTCAATAACTCCGCAGCAAAGTGCGATGACATTTTTAACCGCTCCGCCTATCTCACAGCCGATTACATCAGAGTTGACATAAAGTCTTAAGACGTCATCCGAAAATGTATGCTGAATAAGCCTTGCGGCGTCTAAATCGACAGACGCAACGGAAACAGCTGTCGGCATTCCGCGTCCGAGCTCCTCTGCGTGAGACGGTCCTGACAGCACGGCAATGATATTTTCCGGGAAAACCTCAGAAACTATCTCGCTCATTCTCTTGAGGCTTCCGTCCTCAATTCCCTTTGCTGAGCTTAAAATTATAGACGACTTATCAATATAGGGCTTTGCCTGAAGGCAAACGCTTCTTACAAACTTTGAGGGTATTCCGACGAGTACTATATCCTTGCCGGCAGACTCGGATATGTCGTCGGTGAGCTTGACTTCCTTCGGTATCTGAACGCCGGGAAGCTTTGCCCTCAGCTCGCCGGTTCGCTTGATGGTATCAATTTCATCTTTAAAAGCGCTCCAGACTGTCACCTCGTGACCGAGCCGTGCGCAAACGCAGGCAAGCGCCAAGCCCCAGCCTCCTGAGCCTAAAATAGCTATTTTTTTCATTTGACTCTGCACTACTTACTTCCTCCGTCCTTTTTAAACGAGAATTTATTTTCCTCATGGTGAGCAAGCCTTACTATATTGGGCGCATGCCTTACTATGCAGAATATCCCCATTAAAGCCGCTATAGCCGCATGGATATAGGTCTTTTCGGTTATACCGTCCTTCAGCCAATCAGCCAAAATGAAGAAAAAGGGATATCCGATACAGCAGCATATTGAGCCGACGGAAATGTATCTTGTTACAGCAGTCATAACCGCCATAACGGTCAAGCCGCACAAAAATGCGATAGGCTCAATAGCTAAGGTGCACATTGAGGCGATGAGTATTCCCTTTCCGCCCTTGAAGCGATAAAAAACGGGAAAAACGTGTCCTAAAACAGCGCAGGCAGAAACGATTAAGCAGGCAAATACCTCATCATAATCATACTTAGAAAACAGTCCGCTTGCAAAAAGCACGCCCTTTGTTCCGAAGACAACTATAAAGCCCTTTAAAAGGTCCATAGCAAGCGTCACGGCGGCGCAGGCTGTGCCGAAGCAGCGATAAACATTAGTCAAGCCTGCATTTTTGCTGCCGTATTCTCTGATATCCTTTCGCTTCATCAAAAAAACGACTATAATCGCAGAATTCAAGCTTCCGATGATGTATGAAACAATTGCGCATATTGTCAGTGATAATATATACGACGTAGAAATCTCCTCCGAATTGTATGATATTAACTCCAAATGATGATTAAGAAATCGTTTGATAAACGTCAGCGATTCCTCGGATGCGTTTTTTAAGTATCCTGATTGTCTCTTTCACGAACAATGAACCTTATCGGCGTGCCTTCCAAGCCGCCGTAGTACTCTCTTATTTGATTTTCAAGATAACGTCTGTATGAAAAATGGAACAGCTCAATAGAATTGACGAACGCAACAAAGCTCGGCGGATTTGTCGACGGCTGTGTCATATAGTAAATCTTCAAGCGCTTTCCCTTGTCAGACGGCGGCTGAACTCTGTTGGTGGCATATGCAAGTATTTCGTTGAGCTTACCCGTTGAAATTCTCAGCGAGTTGTTCATATGTGCCAAGTTTATAAGCTCAAAGAGCTTGCCGACACGCTGACCTGTTTTAGCCGAGATAAAGACAAACGGAACATACTCCATAAAGCCAAGATTTTCTTTGAGCTTCTTGGTAAATTCATTCATGGTGTTAGTGTCTTTTTCAACAGCGTCCCACTTGTTTATTGCAACAATACAGCCCTTGCCCTGCTCATGAGCATAACCGGCAACCTTTGAATCCTGCTCGGTAAAGCCGACGGTTGCGTCTATAACGATTACGGCGACATCTGCGTCGTCGACAGCCATATATGAGCGCAAAACGCTGTAGTGCTCGATGTTTTCATAAATCTTTGACTTCTTGCGTATTCCGGCGGTATCGACAAACACATACTTTCCCCACTCATTTTCAATGATGGTGTCAGTGGCGTCACGGGTGGTTCCTGCGATATCCGAAACTATCGCCCTCTCCTCGCCGGCTATGCAGTTGATAATCGACGATTTGCCGACGTTAGGCTTTCCTATAACTGCAACTCTGATAATATCCTCATCCGCTTCCTCTGTCTGTACGGGGATATTTTCTAAGACCTTATCCAAAAGATCGCCCGTACCGTAGCCATGAACAGATGAAATCTCAACCGGATCGCCCAGTCCGAGATTATAAAACTCATAAAACTCGGGCTCAGGCGCACCCAGCCTATCGCATTTATTGACTGCTAAAACTATAGGCTTGCCGGATTTTTGAAGCATAGAGGCAACTTCATAGTCGTTTGCCGTCACGCCTGAGCGAATGTCGGTAACGAGTATGATAACCTGCGCTTTATCAATTGCTATCTCTGCCTGACGGCGCATCTGCACCAAAATTGTATCGTTTGACATGGGCTCGATTCCGCCTGTATCAACAAGCATAAACTCCCTGCCCAGCCATTCGCATTTAGCATAAATCCTGTCTCTCGTGACGCCCGGGGTATCCTCGACTATAGACAGTCTTTTGCCTATAAGCTTATTAAAAAGTGTCGATTTTCCGACGTTAGGGCGTCCCACAACAGCAACAACCGGTAATGACATATTGCCTCCTTAGCTTTATATATCTCGGACAGGCATTTTATGCACCGATTCTTATGCTTGCTTAATCAGCGCAATACATAAAATGCACAAACCTGCCTATCCTTAAATTTAATTACAAAAAAACAAAGAAGGATTGCTCCTTCTTTGTTAAAAACGAAGAATACTAAGCTTTTTCGTTTTGGAAGAAGACTAAGCTTCTTTCTTGATCTTGATAACCTCTACACCCTTGTAGTAGCCGCAGTTTGAGCATACTTTATGGGGGGAAGTCAAAGAGCCGCAGTTAGAGCATCTCGAAAGTGCGGGAGCATCGAGCTTCCATACGTTTGAGCGTCTTTTGTCTCTTCTTGCCTTGGAGACTTTTCTCTTCGGTACTGCCATTTTCAGCACCTCCTCTTTAACGGGTAATTGTTGTCAAAGTGTTATTTTAGGCTAAACGTTACAATCGCAGCCGCCGAGATTTAAATCTTGTCCGCATACAGGGCACAACCCCTTGCAGTCCTCACGGCACAACGTTTTTGTAGGCAACGATAACAACAAATCCTGAATTGCCAACTCATTCACATCAAGAGTATCGTTATCACAGACAATATACTCATTGTCGTCTAAAACAGCAGGCTCGAAGCCGTCTGCTCCGTCAGCACCCCTGATAAGGGTATGCTTTACGGGGATATTATACTCTCTATTGAACTCGTTAAGACATCTGTCGCATATGCGGCGAAGCGTCACGCTGAGAACACAGTCCGTTTCGACTATTCCGGCGCGATTCTTTATGTCGCCTCTAAGCGAGATAGGTGTTAAGAATGTGCCCACACCTGATAATTCTCCTAACTCATCATTGGGGATATCAAGATATATATCCTTTTTATCGCCCTCTCTGTCGAAGAGCTGTCTAAGTTTCAATAACACATTACACCTCAGAATATCACATAGTATTATACTTTAGCGGTTTTTAAATGTCAATACTTTTTAAAAATTTGATGGCATTATATTTTGTCTGCGGCAATTACACCGCCTGCCGAGCGCTTTTCAGCGTTACTTGATATACTTAGTTACGCTCTCGGGAAGGTTTTCCTTGTCCTCAGAAACGGTGAATACTATTTCAACATCGTTTGTAACCTTTTCGATAGCGCCGAAGAGGTTAGCCAAATCTTCATAGTTTCTGCCGCACATCTTGAGTATACCGTCGACAAATATTTCGGAAATATCATAGTTAGCTGCAAGAGTTCCCATGAGGAAGCCATAGAACTTGTCATAGCTGTCGATATTGTAGCAGTCTACATCCACAAGGCGAACGCTGTGCGGAATGTCATAAGTAAGCTGCATTGACTTTTCGATGCAAACTATGTTTCCCTGTGTGCTCTTAGCTGCGTCCTTGATGAGGTCGACTAAAACCTTTGTTTTGCCTGAGCCTTTTTTACCGGTTATAAGCTTAATCATAATAATTACCTGCCCTTGACCTGCAAGGGCTGCCCATATTATATATACGGGCATTCCTTTCATTAGTTTTTAATGCGAATTTGCCGTCGGGTTATAATTTAATTGCATTATAACTCAAATCAATTTAAAAATCAATAGCCAAGCTTAGCTTCAAGCTCTGCTTTTTGAGATTCATATCCCGGTTTGCCCAAAAGTGCAAACATATTCTTTTTATAGCTTTCAACACCGGGCTGGTTGAACGGATTAACTCCGAGCATATATCCTGACAGTGCGCACGCCTTTTCAAAGAAGTATACCATTTCGCCGAAATTATATTCATCCAGCTTTTCAACTTCGATGATGATGTTAGGAACTCCGCCCTCTGTGTGAGCTAAGACTGTTCCCTCCATCGCCTTGCGGTTGACAACAGACATATTCTGATTGGTAAGGAAGTTCAAGCCGTCTAAATTCTCGGCATCGTCCTCTAAGAACAAGTCCTGCTTAGGCTGCTTTATATCTACAACCGTTTCGAACATAACCCTTGAGCCGTCCTGAACGAACTGACCCATTGAATGAAGGTCTGTTGAGAATATAGCGCTTGCAGGGAATATGCCCTTGTTGTCCTTTCCTTCGCTCTCGCCGAACAGCTGCTTGAACCATTCGTTCATCATAGTAAAGCTCGGGTCGTAGCACACAAGCATTTCAACCGATTTGCCCTTGCGATATAAAATATTTCTGAGTGCAGCATATTTCTGACAGTCGTTGAGGTCGTCGTTGGCATAAGCCTGCCTTGCGTCGGCAGCACCCTGCATAATCTTATCGATGTCACAGCCGGCGACTGCAATAGGCAAAAGTCCGACTGCGGTCAAAACAGAATATCTTCCTCCGACGTCGTCAGCAATAACGAAGGTCTCATAGCCCTCGGAATCCGAAAGCTCCTTAAGAGTTCCCCTTGCCTTATCAGTGGTTGCAAATATTCTTGTTTTTGCTTCTTCCTTGCCGTACTTGTCCTCTAAGAGCTTCTTAAAGATTCTGAATGCCAAAGCAGGCTCGGTGGTTGTTCCGGACTTTGATATAACGTTTACGCATATATCCCTGCCTTCGCATATTGAAAGTATCTCATTCAAATATGTGGGGCTTATGTTGTTTCCGACAAAATAGATATCGGGGGTATCCTTCTTTAAGTTGTTATAATAAGGGCTTTTTAAAAGCTCAATAGCAGCTCTTGCGCCTAAATACGAACCGCCTATACCGATAACTATGAGTATATCACACTTTTGCTTGATTCTTTCAGCCGCTGCCTTTATTCTTTCAAACTCTTCCTTGTCGTAGTTTACGGGAAGATCAACCCAGCCTAAAAAATCATTACCCAAGCCGTTTCTTTGGGCAAGTGTGTTGTGAGCGGCAGTAATCTGCGCTCTGACTGCTTCAAGCTCATGCTCTCTGACGAACTTATCGCAGTATTTTGTTACTAATTTTATCGACATATCCTGTCCATTCCTCTCCTAAGTATTAAACGTCCCTGAATCGATGCGCCGAACCGAAAACGTTTTAACTTTCTGACATCGAAAAAGCACCGTAAAGCACAATCCAAAATTTATTTGATAAATATTCCGATATCAGGTTACGTTTATTGTACCACAAATCCGCCGACATTGCAAGAAATTTTAGTGAAAAATATTGAAAATATATCTTGCAAATTTCAGCTATTTGTGATAAATAGCCGAAATCGGTGTCGGGGTTTGCTGAACGTAACTGCGCCGATAAATCACATAACGCTCAATCAGGAAAACATGAGCTTAATCAGCTTGCCGATTGCATAAAATATGTTCATCTTTTTTACCTGCTCGCTCGCTTCAAGGTCTACTTTATATATTTCCTCATCGTCGAGCATAAATATCGCTCTTCCGACAACATCGCCAACCCTCACCGGAGCCTTAACATCCTCGAAATACTCGTATTTTATCTCAATATCGTCAACTCTTCCCGACCTCACTATAAAGCTTCCTATTTGACCGGCAACAGAGTCAACGCAGCCTTTTACTCCGTCCTTAACCGCAACCGGTTCGGGTAAAATATCTCTTCTCTTCGGGGTGTACAAGGTATACGCCGAAAACCCTACTGTCATCTTCTGCTTGGCGGTCGAAAAGCGCTCGAACTCATCGGGATCGCCGAATATGACACATATCATGGTCAGACCGTCGCGCTTTGCACTTGCCACAAGGCAGTTTAAGCAGTCACGGTGATAATAAGCCTTCATACCTGTTATTCCTTCGTACGACCTGACAAGGCGGTTTTGCGAGACAAGCTCAGCCTTTCCGCCTCGGACGGTTGTCATCCATGTTGTAAAGTACTCATTTAAAAAGTCGTAATGAGAAAGCGCCGACGCTAAAACCGCCGTGTCGCAGGCTGTTGTCACCGAGCCGTCGGCAACTCCTGTTGAGTCGGCATAGAAGGTTTTCAGCATTCCAAGCTCATTTGCCCTTAAATTCATCAGGCTGACAAAGCTCTCCTCCGTGCCTGCAACTGCCTCTGCAATCGCAACGCACGCATCATTGGCGTTTCCCACGGTGACAGCGGCAACCAGCTCAGAAAGCTTGATCTTTTCGCCGACATCCAGCCAAATCTGCGAGCCCTGCTGAGAATTTGCGTGCTTGGAAACTGTTACGGTGTCGTCAAGACTCATTGTCCCGGCGTCTATTGCCTCGCACATCAACAGCAGAGTCATAAGCTTTGCAGAGTGAAACGGTCTGAACTCGGCGTTGCCGTTGTCGGAATACAAAAGCGTTCCGGTTGAGCCTTCCATCAAAACATACGAATACGGTATACTGTCAACCTGTGCCGCCATGGCTTCGGCTGTATCCGAATAATCCTCACCATCGGCAAATGCAGCTGCTGCGTAAACAACAATTATAAGAAAAACGGCGAACAAAGCCGAAAGCTTTTTCATAAATAAGCCCCCAAAAGTCATTTTTTATAACCGCCCTGCGATTATATACTTTATACAAGCTTATTCCGTTTCCTATTTAAAAATGCAAAATCGGCACACAGGGTTTTTACACCTGCACGCCGATTTATTCTGCACTGTAAGCTATCGTCAAGCCTTTTTAAACACTGCTGCGTTCCACATTTCGCATTCTCTTGCCTCAATAAGTGTAAATCCCTTAGACTTTACACATTCAAATACCTCATCAACCCTATCTGTGATTATTCCCGACAAAATAAGCGTTCCCCCGGGTTTAGTAATATCCCTGAAAACATCGCCCATAGCTATCAGCACATCGGCAACAATATTTGCAGTGACAAGTGAATAGCCCTTACCTATCTTTTCACGCATGGCAGGGTCTGTTATAACGTCTCCGCAGTAGGAGGTGTACTTATCATCGGGAATTCCGTTTTTAAGGGCGTTGTTTTTAGAGATCTTCATGGCGTCCTGCGAAATATCTACCGCTACGGCACTCTTTGCACCGTACAGCATAGCCGCAATGGATATTATTCCGCTTCCGCAGCCGAGGTCGCAAACTGTATCTTCTTGTGACACATTGTCCTCTAGCAGCTCTAAGCAGAGCCTTGTTGTATGATGCCGTCCCGTTCCGAAGCTCGTTTCCGGGTCAATTTCAAGTATAACACGTCCGCTGTCATCCGGGACATCCTCCCACGACGGCTTTATTGTCAGTCTTTTGCCGATATCAAGCGGTTTAAAATACTGCTTCCAGTTGTTCGCCCAGTCCTCTTCCTTTATGCTTCCGCATTTAATTTCAAGACTGCCGAAATCGCCCTGTCCTCTTATCATTTCAACGCTTGCCCGAACAGCCGCTGCGCCGTCAATATCGTCCTCGGCAACGTAAACTGTTAAATATGTATCCGAGCCGCAAAGCTCATATACCTCCTCGCCGATATAATCCCAGGAAGCATTTTTATTGCGCTCAAATTCCTTTATATCCTCCGGGTCGTTGATAACAAAGCCCTGTATTCCGTTTGCTATAAGTGCGTTTGAAAGGGGTTCTACGCCGAAGTGATTAGTGTATATTTTGAGTTCTTTCCATTCCATGCTGACTTCTCCTTTTTGGTATGTTCAATTCATTGTAACAGCCGTCAACGGTATCATACCATATTCACCGAACAAAATCAACAAGCACGTTGCAGTGCAAATATACTTATATGAATCGCTGATAGCTGATTAATTGCGCTGACCCTTCGGCAAAGCCAAGGCTAATTCAATATCATCAACAGTCTTATGGCTGAACGTCATCTGCCATTCAATTCGCTCAGGAAGCTTAAAGTATAGGGAAGAACAGGCTGCATGAGCTTCGCTTCTTTCGTCTGCGGATAAGACTATAGCAGTCGGACCGTCTGCACCTCCGATAATACCGACTGCGCTCGCAGCAGTGGGCCCGTCCGCACCGCCGATAAGAGCTAATGCGTCAGATTCTTTCATAGAATTCGCTTTGCATCTCGGACTGTCCCCCTGACCGCAGTCATGCACCGAAAACGAATCTCGGGGCAGCTCAGGCTCCACCGAAAAGGACATAGCAATGCAATGAGACGGATATTCCATGCCGTCCCCCAAGCAGGGCATATTAATCTCTTGCGGTTCATACTCCGCAACACGAATAATGTGCTTCTCGCCGCTGACAGGGTGTATAAATGACACACTGTCGCCCTCACCCGATACGGAAAACCTTTGACCCAAAATGCGAGTCGGATGCCGCTTCAAGGTCAACGAAACGGATTTAATTTTCGGCTTAGTTTTTGTGACCCAAGGAAACGAATATCTGCGAAGCAGCCACCCATACCCGGGGTCAAGGTCGTAATGCTCCATGAACCAAAGATTTTCTAAGTCATCATGAGAGTATTCGCCCGTGAACTCATCGGAGCGGCAGGACACCGGAATCCAGCAGGCACCGCATCCGCTATAGCTTCGCAATTCCTTTTTGTTCACAGTCAGCCTTGGAGAAAAATCTATATCCATCGGGTTCTCAGGCTTTAAGCATTCCTGTTCATAAGGATTAAGCTCTCTGTCGGTCTTTTCGCTATTCTGCAATTTATCCATGAACATCCGAAGGATGACCGGGTCAATCTTTGCACAAATATCGACCACCAGCCCTCTGCCGCAGGAATACACCGCAGGAATGCACCACGCATTGTTGCCCCAATTGAAGGCAGTGTCCAAGGAAATCTCTTCGCCCGGCTTATCATGACCTCTATGGCGACTGCTGAAGCCGACGTCAAAATACACCTTCCAATCCGGACGCTCCTGAAACTCCTGAGACTGCAAGGCTATCGGCAAAACCTCATAGTATTCTTTCGGGTAAGAAAGCCTGCTGTAATCAAACGTTGACTGCACATCTTTTATGTACCCGTAAGGGTCATCCATCGGGACAAGAGAAAGCTTTTCTTGCAGGGCGTCCAACACAATCCTTTGTTCAGGCTCGGGCGGATATGTCTCCAAAAATGAATCAAACTCGCTGCGATTCCACATCCACGATTGCTCTGCCGCATCTAAGCCGCAAGAAAGAATGAGACGCAAAAAGTCCTCAAAGCTCCGAGCCAATGGGTGAACATACTCTCCCGGCTCATTATCAGGGCTGACGGCAAACACCATCTCCCCAAATCCTTTAACAAAGCAAAAATGAATGCCGTCCACGCCTGCCCATCCGATGACCTCTGCGCCCTTAGGAGTACAAAAGTAACCGCCGTAAGTATCGCCGGGCTCCAAGCCAAGACAGGAAAGATCTATTCCCGATTCCTTAAATCTTTTGTATGACGTCATAAAAAGCCTCCTATATCAATCGCCGCACCAACAGCGACAAAGAAACGCATTTAAATAATTATAACAGCCGTTTACGGCTATTACTGCATAGCAGCAAAGCGTCATGCAGTAATTGCGCATCGTTTTCGGTTGCCGCTTCAGCGGCGAGAAAACGGCGCATTTAGATAATTATAATAGCCATTTCACGGCTATTGCAGCATGGAAGCGAAGCGTCATGCTGCAATTGCGCATCGTTTTCGGTTGCCGCTTCAGCGGCGAGAAAACGGCGCGTTTAGATGATTATAATAGCCGTTTACGGCTATTATAGCATTGATATCAACAAACCGCAAGAAGAAGGCTTGCGGCAAGCGCATGACAAAGCCCTCGCCGCAAGCCCGACCGTTTTCTCCGCTTGCAATTGTATTTATTCTTTCCGATATAAGCCCGATGATATAATATAAATCACAATCGGTGCAATTTCTGAGTACAGCCAATCCTACCGTTTAAAATAAAACGCCCTGAGTGAATTGATAATCGCCAGAATCGTAACACCGACGTCTGCAAAAACAGCAAGCCACATTCCGCTCATACCTGCTATGCCGAGTATGACTATGACAAGCTTTGCCAAAAGGGCGAACGCTATGTTTTGCATGGCTATTTTTGTTGTCTTTTTAGATATTCTCAGTGCTAAAGGCAGCTTGGCAATATTATCATCTAATATGACAACGTCTGCCGACTCTATTGCGGCGTCACTGCCCAAGCCTCCCATGGCAAAGCCGACGTCTGCAAGCGCTATAACAGGAGAATCGTTTATACCGTCACCTATATAAACGGTTGTATTCTTCGTATCATCAATAAGCTTTGAAAGCTCATCAACCTTTTGAGACGGTGAAAGCGAGTGCTTATAAGTGTCTACGCCGACGGTATCTGCAATCATTTTCGCCGCAGCTGCACTGTCACCCGTGAGCATGACTGTTTTTTCCACGCCCAGTCGCTTAAGCTCATTTACAGTATCATATGAATCTGCCCTTACCTCGTCGGAAAGCGTTATATATCCCAAAAACTCACTGCCGCAGCCGAGATAAACTGCCGTCTTGCCGTCGGCGTCGGGAAGATTTTCTATTCCGTTTTCCGAAAGAAGAGACTTATTTCCGCACAAAACCGTCTTTCCGTTAATCAGCGCAACAATGCCCTTGCCGGACTTTTCGGTTATGCTTTCGGCAGTCTCTGTCAATTCGCCGAAGCCTTGCTCGTATGCAGACATAACCGCTCTTGCAATAGGATGGCTTGATTGGCGTTCACATATTGCGCACAGTCTTAACGTGTCCTCAGAGCCGAAAACCTCGTCGACCCTTAAGGTTCCCTTAGTGAGCGTTCCTGTTTTATCAAAGGCGACCGTTTCAACCCTTGAAAGCTGCTCGATACAGCCCGTGCCCTTGATGAGTATTCCCTTCTTTGACGCACAGCCGACGCCGGCAAAGAAGGTGAGCGGTACGGATATTACCAATGCGCAGGGACACGAAGCGACAAGCACAACAAGTCCCCTATACAGCCACTGCGAGAAGGTTTGAGTAAATCCCATGAAAATCGGCGGTATGAAAGCTACAGCTAATGACAGTATAACTACGACTAATGTATATACCCTTGCAAACCGAGAAATAAAGCGTTCTGTTTTAGCCTTCTTTTCCTGGGCATTCTCAACAAGCTCCAGAATCTTAGCACCGGACGACTGCGAGTAAACCTTATCAGTTCTTATTAAAACAGTGCCGCTGAGATTTATTGAACCTCCGTATACCTTGTCACCGACTCCGAGGCTGATCGGCAAAGACTCTCCTGTGAGCGCTGAATTGTCAACATCTGTCTGACCCGAGATTATTTCGCCGTCTAAGGCTATTCTTTCTCCGGCGGAAACCGTTATTGTTTCACCTACCGCTACCTCGTCGGGAGAAAGCTTGATGGTTTTTCCGCTGCGGACAACATTTACAGTGTCAGGCTTCAAATCAAGCAATGCCGTTATGCTTTTCCTTGAACGAGCCGACGCTATGCCCTCCAAAAGCTCTCCGACAGAGTAAAAAAGCATTACCGCCGCCGCTTCCCTATACTCTCCTATGGCAATCGCACCTATCGACGCTATTCCCATCAAAAAGCATTCGCCGATGCTCTTATATTTTATAAGCTCGACTGCGGCTTCCTTCAGCGTTTCGAATCCGACTATTATATATGCCAATAGGCAAATAACTATTGAAAATATACTTGCCTCATCCAAAATAAGCGACACGGCAAATAGTATTGCAGCAGGAATCAGCTTTATAAGCTCTTCTTTTACTTCACCGCCGTGAGAATGGTCGTGACCATGGTCATGACCGTGTTCGTGATTATGTTCATGACAATGCTCGCACGAGCCTTCGTGGTTGTGGCAGCAGCTGCCTGAATCGTGCTTGTGTGCGCTCTGCGTGTGTTCTTTTTCTGCGCACTCAGCCGATATATTATGTTGTGTCATAAAATTCTCCCCCTTTCGCCGACTTTATCACTCTGAAATATGCTCAAGTCCCATTGCGAGAATTGTTGCAACATGATCGTCTGCAATTGAATAGTATATAGACTTACCCTCTCGGCGGTACTTAACAAGCCCTGCCTGCTTTAAAACTCTAAGCTGATGCGAAACTCCCGACTGTGTCACACCGACAAGCTCGGCAATGTCGCATACGCACATATCGCCGCCCAGAAGTGAAAACAAAATTCTAACACGGGTTAGATCGCTGATAGACTTAAAAAGCTCGCTTACATAATAAGCTTCTTCCTCTGATATTATAGTACTCGACAGCCTTTTAACAAGCTCTACATTCTTTCCGCCGCATTCAAGGTGATGAGGACAGCTTTCACATACGCATTCGTCGTTTTTATTCTCTATCATAATATGACCTGCTTTCATTTTTATTTTTTAATGAACATATGAATTACTGTTCATATGTTCATTATATCATGCAATTTTAATTTGTCAAGCGTGAGAAGGGTAATAATTTGATTTTTTCTTTGCCATTACTATCAGTACGTTAAATAAGAAGATTTATATGTCATACAGGGTTATTTGTGATGTTTTTTCTCTTAATAATATACGCAAAATCATCAGCGACTAAAAGCCGCACCGAATCCGCTGTGTCCCATGCTGTCTGAAAAAATCTTGCAATGTCATTATCTATGTATTATACTGTACATTGATAACGGCTGAGCGCACAGGGCACTTAAAAGCTCAGTCCGTCGCTTACTTTAATGTATTACTGACAATATGCAAAATATTGCTTTCCGGGAGGAAAAACTATGTGGATTGCGGCTGCTGTACTGTCGGCATTTTTCGCCGGGGTAACATCAATTCTCGCAAAATGCGGTATAAAAAAGACAGATTCCGATATAGCTACTGCGCTGAGAACTATAGTAGTGCTGCTGTTTTCTTGGATAATGGTTTTCATTGTAGGCTCGTACAATACAATATCTCAAATCAGCACGAAAACACTTGTATTTTTGATACTGTCCGGAGCTGCTACCGGTGCTTCGTGGATGTGCTACTTCAAAGCCCTGTCAATCGGAGACGTCAATAAGGTCGTCCCGATAGATAAATCAAGCACTGTTTTGACGGTGCTGCTCGCTGTCATACTTTTTCATGAAACCGAAAATCTCGCCGCAAAGCTCATCAGCACGGCCTTGCTCGGCACAGGCATATTGCTTATGGTCGAGAAAAAGGATACAAAAGCCGACGCCAAAGCGTCCAAAAATACATACATACTCTATGCAATAGGCTCGGCTGTATTCGCAGCTCTGACGTCTATTCTCGCTAAAATCGGAATAGAAGGAATTGAATCCAACCTCGGAACGGCTATAAGAACGGCAGTAGTGCTGGCAATGTCGTGGCTCGTTGTGATTGCAAAGGGCAAAACCGCAAAGCTAAAAGAGCTTGACGGCAGGGAGCTGATTTTCATTGCACTATCGGGAATAGCCACCGGAGCGTCATGGCTTTGCTACTACTATGCTATACAAAACGGAGTGGTAAGCGTTGTTGTGCCTATTGATAAAATGAGTCTGCTCATAACCGTAGGCTTTTCGTATGTTGTATTTAAAGAAAAGCTGTCGAAAAAAGCTCTTTTCGGTTTGATTCTCATGACAGTCGGAACGCTTGCAATGGCTGTGTTCGGCTGAGCACCAT
The DNA here is from genome assembly GCA_002491605.1 of Ruminococcus sp. UBA7158. Classification (GTDB taxonomy): domain Bacteria; phylum Bacillota; class Clostridia; order Oscillospirales; family Ruminococcaceae; genus Faeciplasma. The sequence continues at coordinate 10,750 of DKWG01000001.1, read as the reverse complement.
GTTAACCGTTTTGCATAAAAAATCAACAAATCAATTCATAATTTGTTATTGATTTTTGTATGATGCTGTGATACAATTTTATTTGGATAAAATCCTAATACTACGCAAAGCATTTTGAAAGGACTTGCCATGGCTCAACAAATTGAAACTCAAGAAGAAAGCATACACTTAGTTGATTTATTATACCCTTCGGAAACAAAAAAGAGAGAACACCTCGACAGAGCAACGGAAATAGCAAAGCTTCCTCAGGACTATGTTACAAACCTTGAGCTTGATATGCTTTCAAGGCTGATTTGTCCCGAAAATTCGGTCAACGCACTCAGAATTCTAACTCAGCTATCGACAGACGCCGATGTCCTCAACTACCGCTTGGATATCTTAGAGGACTTTTTAACCGTGCCTCAGCTTGAAGCTGTGCTCTATGAAAACGTCCACAAGCTGTATGTAAATGAACACGTCAACATTCAAAAGTTAGGTCTTGCAGACAGCTTTTATGCCCTAAACACTCGACTCAACTCACTGAAGACCTTTATCGAGTGTATAACAAACTGCCATGAGTTCTGTCAGAAATTCCAGAGCAAGTTCAAATCAGCAGCGCTTAAGGGCTTGGTTGAATACTTTGCTTCTGTTTATAATTCCGAATATTTTGATGAAGTTAAGCGTGAAACAGACGAATGCCTTAAGGTCTTGGCAAAGGGAGTCAAGAGCGTTACTGTCGGTATCAACTTTGACGACATGATGAGACCTGTTGAGGCAATGCTTTTGTCTGTCTCAACTGACGCTATAAAGAAAAAGGGCAGGTTTGACTGGATATTTAAGCACCTCGATGGCGACGCGTCAAGGGCAATCGGCAAAACCCATTCTTTGTACAATGAAAACGGCGGCACAAACGACCTTGAAGCACCGCTTTTCAGAGAGCTTAAAGAAATCAACTCCGAATATATCACCCACTTGGACCGTGCAATCAGGGCGTACTTCAAAAAGAGCACAGAGGATATTCTGACCTTTGAAAGCCAGATGAGCTTTTATATCGGTGCTAAGCGCCTTATTGACGCCGTTAAAGCAAGAGGTCTTGAAATGTGCAGACCTAAGTATCTGCCGATGGACGACAGAAAGCTTATCGCCAAGGATTCATTCGACCTTTCGTTTTACATTCAGATGGTATCGTCAGACCCGATGGGCAGCTTAAAGGGCAAAATCATAACAAATGACTGCACCATGGACGACGACGGACGTTTCTTCGTTCTGACCGGCGCCAACAACGGCGGTAAAACAACCTATACAAGAGCGGTCGGTATAATTCAGGTCTTGGCTCAGGCGGGTATATATGTTCCCTGCTCGTCCTGTGAGATAAGCCCCGTCGACTTTATATACACTCACTTCCCCAAGGAGGAAGAAGTCGGCTTGAACACCTCTCGCTTCACTCAGGAGTGCAAGCAGTTTAAAGAAACTCTCGACACTGCGACACGACACAGTATGCTTCTTTTAAACGAGTCGATACAGTCCACAACGCCGACAGAATGCGTTTACATCGCCACCGAACTGACTAAGATATTCCGCCTTGTCGGAGTAAGAGGCGTTTACGCCACCCACCTTTTAGAGCTTGCAAGAAGCCTTAACCATCTTAACGAAACAGTTGAGGGCGACACCAAGCTTGTAAGCCTTGTCACCACCGTTGATATCACCAACGACAACAAGCGTCTGTACCGAATAGTCAGAGACGAGCCGCAGGAGTTCGGCTACGCAAAGACTATCTACGCTAAGTTCGGCGTTTCGTTTGATGAGGTTAAGAAGAGAATGGGAAAATAAATTTGATTTCCTTATGATATTCATTAATCATAAAAGCATCACTTTTAAAAAGGTGGTGCTTTTATTCTTTTACATGAAACCGTGTTAATGATTATCAGCCGATTATGCAGTCAAGCCTTAGCACTCACAATTCGAAAGTGTTAGCACTCATTATATGTGAGTGCTAAATTTCTCAATAACCTCACTGTTTTCACACAAAATCATCACAAAGCAGGTCTATACTCATAATTGTTGAAGGAAACGAGAAGCCTTCAATAGAAAATAACATACTAAACACCTATTAATTAGTATTTACTTTCTTCGCATACCTCATAAATCATCAACCAAAACACATAATAAATAAAAGACAAATTTGGAGGTAAAAATCATGTTAGCACCATATGTAAGAAGAAACAATTCACTTTCCGCTTTCGATCCGTTCAGAGAGCTTGACGAGCTTGAGCGTGCATTCTTTGGAAATAACAGCCCTGCTGTAACCAAAGCAGCTTTCTCAACAGATATCAAGGATGTTGGCGACCACTTCGTGCTTGAAGCTGACTTGCCTGGCGTTAAAAAAGAAGATATCAAGCTTGAATTGACCGATAATGTTTTGACCATTACCGCAGAGCGCCATTCAGAGTATGAGGAGACAGATAAGAAGCACAACTTCGTCCGCTGCGAGCGCACCTACGGCTCTTATCAGAGAAGCTTTGATACATCCGGTATCAACACCGATGAAATCGATGCCGAATTCACTGATGGCGTTTTAAAGCTCACTCTTCCTAAGATTAAGGAAACTAAGCCGGAATCAAGAAGGCTTGAGATTAAATAAGCTATAGTCTCATCGCTGAATGATTAAACAAGCAGCCTGCACAAGAATCTTTAATGTTTCTTGTGCAGGCTGCTTTTATTGGACAATTTATGATTATAAATATTGGAGCATTAAGTTGCTCAGCTTTTAGGAACATCTATCCAAATATACTTTCGTCCGTTCTCCTCTTTTTCTATCTTTCCGCCGTTGGCCAAAGCAGTTTTTATTGATGGAATGTTACTGCTATGAACGGTTACCAAAACCTGTTTCAGACCCATAGCTGCGCATTCCATAAGTGTCATCCTTAAAAGAAGATTCCCATAACCCATGCCACGATACTGAGGTGCAATGGCATAACCAATATTTCCGCCTTGTTTGAGCAATGCGTCGGTCAAAAAATGTCTGACCTTTGATATTCCCACAGGCACACCGTCGACATAAAGCCAATATGTCGTCTGCGGAACCTTCCAGCCGTCCGAAAGACCGACCTGCATAGAGGATTCGTATTGCTTTTGCAAAAAGAGCTTGTACTCATCAAAGGTTTTGCCGAAAACATCATTTATAAACCCGTTCTCATCCGCAGGGATAGTTAAGAGCATTTTGTATATGTCTTCGCCGTCGCAGGGGAAGCATTTTCTCAGCTCGGCGTTAACAGGTATTTTAATATCCGTTTTAATCACATTCTTTCCTTAATACACATTTAAGTCAAACAAAAAAAGACCGACTCATCATTCGAGCCGGTCCGCTTTTGAATCAAAAATTACTCAACAATAAACTTAGCAAGCTTTTCAACTAATTCATCGCAGTTGTCAACGTGAGCCTGAAGCTCAACCGGCTTTTCAAGATCCAAGCTGAAAATACCCATGATAGACTTAGCGTCGATAGAATATCTTCCGGAAACGAGGTCTACGTCATAATCACACATAGTTACTGTGTTGACAAACTCCTTGACGTCATTAATAGTTGAGAGTTTAACCTTTAAGCTTTTCATAATAACTGACCATTCCTTTCATAATAAATCACAGGTGTTTTAAGGATTCTCCGGTAAACAACAGAACCCTGCTAAAGCGATTCAATCAATTAATAACAGTATAGCAGATAAATAATTATTGTCAAGACCAATTTACAATCGGACAAAAATATGCTACACTTTTTATAAATATAGCATGATTCTCGAGAGGATTTGATTATTTGACTGTATATTTTCACACCTTCGGCTGTAAAGTAAACCAATATGAAACCGACTGCATAGCTGCTGTTATGCTTCAACGAGGTCACACAAGAGTTTATGACCAAAGGTCGGCGGATATTGTTATAATAAACACCTGTACTGTTACGGAATCAGCGGATTCCAAGCTCATGCAGCTTTTAAGAAGAATTAAGCGTGAAAATCCCTTGGCGGTAACTGTTGTATGCGGCTGCTATCCGCAGGCTCATAAGGATTTATCACTAATTAAAGAAGCCGACATCATCGCAGGCGAAAACAACAAAACGCTCATTCCGAGTCTTATCGACAATTACCTATCGAACAGGCAAAAGCTTGTAAGCATTTTCCCCCACGAAAAGGGCGAATCGATTGAAAGTATGTCGCTGCCGGAACGCAAAGATAAGACCAGAGCGATAATAAAGATTCAGGATGGCTGTGACCGCTTTTGCAGCTACTGCATAATCCCCTATGCCCGTGGACGCTCACGCTCCAAGCCGCTTTGCGACATTGAAAATGAAGCAAAAGCGCTGAGCCTTGCCGGACACAAAGAGCTTGTTTTAGTAGGGATAAACCTCAGCTGCTACGGCGACGATTTCGTGTATTCAAACAGCTCGGATGTCAATCGGCATATCGACCTGAGCGACGCTGTTCACGCAGCCGCACTGTCATCAGCCGATAGAATCCGACTTGGCTCGATAGAGCCTGAAATGCTCACTGACGACTTAATCAGCCGTTTGTCTAAAGAATCCAAGCTTTGTCCGCACTTTCACCTTTCGCTTCAATCGGGCTGTGACAAAACGCTGAAAGATATGCGGCGCAAATACAGCACCGCAGAATACCTAAGCCTTGTAAGCTCGCTGAGACAACGTTTTCCCGATTGCGCCGTCACCACAGACGTCATGACAGGATTCCCGGGTGAAACCGATGAGGACTTTTCAGAGTCTTTAGCATTTGTGAAAAGAGCCGGCTTTTCCGCTGCGCATATATTCCCGTATTCACAGCGTGAGGGAACGCCGGCAGCAAAAAGAAGTGACCAAGTGCCGCAGGATATTCGTATAATGCGTGCAAGAGTCATGACTGACGCAGTTAAGGAGAGCGAACGTTTTTATTTGCAGTCGCTTGTCGGAAAAACGGTCAGCGTTTTATTTGAACGTGAACAGAACAATGAATGGCATCAGGGTCATACACCGTCGTACACGCTTGTCAAGGTTAAAAGGACTGAAAAAAGTCTTTGGCGTGAGATTTTAAATGTAAGGATAGTTTCGGTTGAAAACGGATACTGTGTAGGCGAACTAAACTAATATAACCGATAAAGTCCCTAAAAGCATTTTTTGCCTTTAGGGACTTATATTATCTTAAAAATCAGTATTCCGCCTTTGTCACATGATAGTAATCAAAATCTGCGTGACCGCCTGCTTCCTTTGTTGAGTAGCAGTATAGAGCGGTTCTGTAGCCGGTGAATAGGTCTAAATCATAGTTCATAGCAAAGCCCTTTGAAAGCTTGACCCAGTTTTCACCGTCCAGAGAATAATAAAACTTTGCCTTGTCCTCGGTTGAAATATTGCCGTTTTCGTCGACTGTGGAGAACTCATATTCAATCTTTAAGCAGATGCTGTCCGCTGTGAGCTCATCTTCATTGACGATTTCGAACGAGCCTTCTTTTCTGTTCTGCTTGGCGAAATAGACATACTTCTTGCCGCTGTCGTCAGCCCTGACGCCGACAAAGCCTGCGTTTGTCTGGAAAGCACAAATACCTGCATAATCCCCTGCTTTAAGCCCTGACGCATCCAATAAAACCTCTGTCGTTGAGGACGGTCCTTCAACTCTTTGTGTCAAAGAGTTTCTCGCATGGAACATATCCTTATCAACCCTTGATGTGGTGATTCGGTACCATCCGGGTCTGTCGGTAACGCTCCAGTTGTCGTTATCGGGGTTGTGGTTGAACTGCCAGTAGACCGAGAGCTTGTTTTCGGCATAGTCAAACTCATCGTTTGCCATGAGGGTTGTTTCTTTCCACTCGGATTTATCGGACAGTACGTCGACTGTCTTAACTGCCTTGCCGTTTTCGCCCATCATAGGCCAGCCGTTTTCCCATGTAACGGGCTGTAAAACGGGTACTCTGCCCACAGAGCCGTGATCCTGGAACAAAAGCGCATACCAATCGCCCTCGGGAGTGTCGACAATTCCGCCCTGAGCAACGCCGTTTCCATAGTAGCCCATGGAGTCGCACAAGACCTTTTTGCCCTCATACTTGCCTAAAAGCTTATCGCTCTTAAAGCAAAGCTCACACCTTGCAATGCCCGGCTCAGCCGTTGCATAGCTTATCATGGTAAGGTAATATGTTCCGTCAATCTTATAGAAGTGTGCGCCCTCTGCGCCGCCCAGACCGTCGACAATACCTGTATTCAAAAGCTTTTGGTCAACGCCGCCGGCTTTCTTCTTTGAGCAATCCTTTTCAAGCTCGGTTATCCAAACATCTCCGACGCCCGAGATGATGTAGGGCGTTCCGTCGTCGTCAAAGAAAAGCGATGCGTCGTGGAACACCTGTTCAAAGACAATTCTCTCCCAATCGGGGTTTTCTATGTCCTTGGTCTTGTAGATATATGTCTTTCCCTGATCCCATGCGCAGAACAACACATAAAACATTCCGTCATGGTAGCGAATGCTTGCCGCCCATGAGCCTTGGCTGTAGGCGTGGTTATCGCCGTAAAGATCGGTCTTCATGTCCTTTTCTAAGATGTCATAGACATATCCTATCAGCTCCCAAGTTACAAGGTCAGTCGACTTCATTATCGGGACACCCGGAGTGAAGAACATAGTTGTGCTGACCATATAATAGGTGTCTTCAACTCTTATAATATCCGGGTCTGGAACGTCAGACCACATCAATGGGTTATTAGCGGTTATGACATTTTTTCCGTTTTCAGGCGACAGTTTGTGTGCACCCTTATTATCTGAAGTACAGGAGCATAGAAGACTAAAAATCAGCGCCAGCGCACAAATAAGAGAAACTATTCTTACCTTTCTCATAAACTAATTCCTTTTCAATTATTAAAACACGGCGCAGACTGTATTTTCTAAGCCTGCGCCTATAATGTGTCATTAATGTTTTATCAGATCATGCTTTCTTCCCAGCAAGCAGGAGCCGTTAAACCAAACAGCTTTGCAACTGTCGGGGCAACGTTTGCAAGACCGAACTCGCCGTCCTTGATGGTATAGGTTGTATCGTTATCGTAGATAATGAACGGAACCTTATTGAGCGAGTGAGCAGTTCTGACCTGAAGCTCGCCCTTCTTGTTCTTTTCAAGCATCTCATCAGCGTTGCCGTGGTCGGCGGTTATCAAAACTGTTGCGCCAATCTCATCGGCAACCTTTAATACCCTTGCAAGGCCCAAATCAACCGACTCAACACCTATGATTGTGGCGTCAAGGCTTCCTGTATGTCCGACCATGTCGCCGTTGGGATAGTTGCAGCGGATAAAATCATACTTGCCGCTTCTCATTGCTTCAATAACATCGTCTGTTACCTCAGCAGACTTCATCCACGGGCGTTCGTCAAACGAAACCTTATCAGACGGAATCTCCTTGAAGGTTTCAAGCTCCTCGGAGAACTTTTCCGACTTGTTGCCGTTCCAGAAATAGGTGACGTGACCGTACTTCTGAGTTTCGGACACTGCATACTGTCTCAAGCCGTTTTCAACCAACAGCTCGGAAAGTGTGTTCTTAATCTCGGGAGGATTTACCAAGAATCTCTCGGGAAGCTTTAAATCGCCGTCGTACTGAAGCATTCCGGCATAGATGACATTCGGAACTGTTCCCCTGTCAAAGGCGTTGAAGTCCTTCTGGTCAAATGCCATTGACATTTCAATAGCTCTGTCTCCTCTGAAGTTAAAGAGGATAACAGAATCGTTGTCTACTATTTTTCCGACAGGCTCGCCGTTTTCAGCGATAACGAATGCCGGAAGATCCTGGTCGATAACGCCAAGCTCAGCTCTGTAGGCTTCAACAGCCTCGGAAGCCTTTGCAAACTGACGTCCCAAGCCGTTTACATGAGTGTCCCAGCCGAGCTTTACCATGTCCCAATTTGCCATGTAACGGTCCATAGTGACCTTCATTCTTCCGCCGCCGGATGCAATCTTGGCATCAAACTCAGCGTCGTTGAGGCTTGCAAGAAGAGCTTCAAGGTCGTCAATATAGGTTAAAGCTGATGTTGCAGGAACATCACGACCGTCCAAAAGAATGTGACATCTTACCTTCTTAACTCCCATTTCCTTAGCCTTAATTATCATCTGCTTTAAGTGAGATATATTAGAATGGACGTTTCCGTCAGACAAAAGACCTATGAAGTGAAGGGTTGACGAATGCACCTTGCAGTTGTCGACAAGCTCATTCCAAGTAGCGGATGAAAACATCTTGCCCGACTCAATGGACTCGTTTACAAGCTTAGCGCCCTGAGAATAAATCTGACCGCAGCCTAAAGCATTATGTCCGACCTCGGAGTTACCCATATCGTCGTCGGACGGAAGACCAACCGCCGAGCCATGTGCCTTGAGCTTAGTATAGGGGCGTTCTTTAAAGAGCTTATCAAGAGTAGGAGTGTTAGCCAAGGTTACAGCGTCACCAAGACCTGTTTTAGAAAAGCCAACGCCGTCCATAACTATTAAAACTATTGGTTTTGACATTAAATTAACCGTTCCTTTCGAGAATACTGTTAAATTTTAATCAGCCGTTTGTTGCGGCGTTGATTATTGTTGCGAAATCGGGAGCCTTAAGCGATGCTCCGCCGATAAGTCCGCCGTCTACATTTGTCTTGGACAAAAGCTCAGCGGCATTGCCGGCGTTCATAGAGCCGCCGTACTGAATGGTAACAGCCTCGGCAGTCTCCTCACCGTAAAGCTTAGCCAAGGTTGCTCTTATGAATGCGCAAACCTCTTCAGCCTGGTCGGCGGTTGCTGTCTTACCTGTTCCGATAGCCCAAACAGGCTCGTAAGCGATTATGCACTTTTTAAGGTCCTCAGCTGATACCGAGAAGAAATCAAGCTTGATCTGACGGGCAATAACCTCTTCGGTTATGCCGCACTCACGCTCCCACAAAAGCTCGCCGACGCAGACAATAGGCTTAAGACCTGCCTCTAAAGCTGCTTTTGTTCTCTTGTTGACGGTTTCATCGGTTTCGCCGAAGTACTGTCTTCTCTCGCTGTGACCCAAGACAACATACTCAACGCCCATCTCGGTGAGCATATCAGCAGATATTTCGCCTGTGTATGCGCCGGACTTTGCGAAGTGGCAGTTCTGAGCGCCTACCTTGACGTTTGTGCCCTCGGTAAGTGTAACAGCTGTCTCAAGATTTGTAAACGGAACGCATATAACAACCTCGCAGCCTGCGTTTGCAGCCAACGGCTTAAGCTCCTCTATAAGAGCCTTTGCCTCGGGGCGTGTCTTGTTCATTTTCCAGTTGCCTGCGATTACCGCACGGCGGATGTCTTTCTTCATTTCAAAAAATTTCCTTTCATTAAAATATGGCTGTAACCAAACAGGGTAAGCCCCGCTTGGTTACATAAATAGTATTCAATAAATCAATTATCTGTCTGCGATAACATCAATACCCGGCAAAACCTTGCCCTCTAAGTATTCAAGGCTTGCTCCGCCGCCGGTGGAGATATGAGTCATCTTATCAGCAAAGCCGAGGTTGATAACTGCTGCCGCTGAGTCGCCGCCGCCGATAACGGTTGTAGCGTCGGTATCAGCCATAGCCTGAGCTACTGCCAATGTTCCCTTAGCCAAGATGGGGTTCTCGAAAACGCCCATAGGACCGTTCCAAACAACAGTCTTAGCAGACTTAACAGCGTCAGCAAACAGCTCAGCTGTCTTTGTTCCGATGTCAAGACCCATGCAGTCGGCAGGAATCTTGTCAGCGTCTACAACCTCAACCTCGATTTCAGCGTCGATCGGGTCGGGGAATGCCTTAGCGATAGTTGTATCAACAGGCAAAAGAAGCTTCTTGCCGAGCTTTTCAGCCTTTTCGATCATCTCACGGCAGTAGTCGAGCTTTTCATCGTCTACAAGTGATGTGCCTATTTCATAGCCCTTAGCCTTCTGGAAGGTATAAGCCATGCCGCCGCCGATGATAAGTGTGTCGCACTTTTCAAGGAGGTTAGAAATAACGTTGAGCTTATCTGCAACCTTAGCGCCGCCCAAAATAGCAACGAAGGGACGAACAGGGTTCTCAACTGCGTTGCCGAGGTAGGTGATTTCCTTCTGCATGAGGTATCCTACTGCTGTTTCCTTAACGAACTTTGTAACGCCTGCGGTTGAAGCATGAGCACGGTGAGCAGAGCCGAAAGCATCCATAACGAATACTTCGTTGTCAACCAAATCGGCAAGCTCCTTTGAAAAACCCTCGCCGTTCTTGGTTTCGTCTGCGCCTCTGAATCTTGTGTTCTCCAAAACAACGATTTCGCCCTCGTTCATTTCAGCAACAGCCTTCTTGGCGTTCTCGCCGACAACTGTGTCGTCCTTAGCGAATGTAACCTTGGCGTCAACCAATTCTGCAAGTCTTGCAGCTGCGGGAGCGAGTGAGAACTTATCCTCAGGACCGTTCTTCGGCTTGCCCAAATGTGAGCAAAGAACAACCTTGCCGCCGTCTGCAACTAACTTATTGATTGTGGGGAGAGCTGCGGTGATTCTGTTGTCGTTTGTGATTTTGCCGTCCTTAAGCGGAACGTTGAAATCAACTCTGACTAAAACCTTTTTGCCCTTTACGTTGATATCATCAACGCTGACTTTGTTTAATCCTGCCATAAAAATATATCTCCTTTTTAAAAAATACTCATTAAAACCAAGAATAATATCCCAGCCATAGTTATTATATAGAATCGCAAGAAAAATATCAAGAGCTATCGGCAATTTTTTTAGAAAAAGCTCTGCGTTATCAATAGATATGA
>DKWG01000017.1:9317-11424 GCA_002491605.1 Ruminococcus sp. UBA7158 | reverse complement strand
GTTAACGTGCGGCTTAGTTCTTTCAAATTTCTGCTTTGCCATTGGAATTTCCTCCCTTTAAAATCGGATTTAATACTTTAATATTAACAGATAATCGTTTAAAATGCAAGCGGTCTGCATATATTTTATTAAAAATATTCTCAAAAACAGTCTGCAAACCGCTGTTTTTCAATTAGTCCTGACGCTTTCTTGCGTTCATGATGTTCTCAGCAACCGACTTAGGTACTTCAGTGTAGCTGTGAGGCTCCATTGTGTACTGTCCTCTGCCCTGTGTCTTGGAACGGAGGTCGTTGGAGTAACCGAACATTTCGGAAAGCGGAACAAGTGCGTCAACCTGAGCGACGCCGTTGTTAACTTCCTGACCGAGGATTTGTCCGCGGCGGGAGTTGAGGTCGCCTATAGCGGTTCCCATATACTCCTCAGGAGTGATGCAGGCAACCTTCATGATAGGCTCTAAGATAACAGGGTCTGCCTTTCTCATAGCTTCCTTGAATGCCATTGAACCGGCAATGCTGAACGCCATTTCAGATGAGTCGACCTCATGGTAAGATCCATCGTAAAGAGTTACCTTAACGTCTACAACAGGATATCCTGCCAAAACGCCTGCCTTCATTGCGCCCTGAATACCCTTATCAACTGCGGGGATGTATTCCTTAGGAATAGCACCGCCGACGATAGAGTTGATAAACTCATAGCCCTTACCGGACTCGTTAGGCTCGAGCTTGATCTTAACGTGACCGTACTGACCCTTACCACCTGACTGACGAGCGTACTTGTTGTCAACATCGGCAAGCTTTCTGACAGTTTCCTTATAGGCAACCTGAGGAGCGCCGACGTTAGCCTCAACCTTAAACTCACGCAAAAGTCTGTCTACGATGATTTCAAGGTGAAGCTCGCCCATTCCGGCGATAATTGTCTGACCGGTTTCCTCGTCTGTCCATGTCTTGAAGGTGGGGTCTTCCTCAGCAAGCTTAGAAAGAGCTATACCCATCTTTTCCTGACCTGCCTTAGTCTTAGGCTCGATAGCGAGCTGGATAACAGGGTCAGCAAATTCCATGGATTCAAGGATTATAGGATGCTTGGGATCACAAAGAGTATCACCGGTTGTTGTGTTCTTAACGCCTACAACTGCGTAGATATCACCGGCATAGCAGGTTTCGATATCCTTACGGTGGTTGGAGTGCATCTGAAGAACACGTCCCATTCTTTCATTTGTGTCCTTATTGCAGTTTAAAACTGTTTCGCCGGCATTAAGAGTACCGGAGTAAACTCTGAAGAAGCAAAGCTTACCGACAAACGGGTCTGTAGCAATCTTGAATGCAAGAGCTGCAAACGGAGCGTTATCGTCGGAGGGTCTGGACTCTTCCTCTCCTGTGTCGGGGTTAATACCCTTGATGTCCTCGATATCGGTAGGAGCGGGCATATAATCTACAACAGCGTCTAAGAGCTTCTGAACGCCCTTGTTCTTATAAGAAGTACCGCAGATAACAGGTACCATCTTGCCGGCAATTGTTGCCTTTCTGATTCCTGTCTTGAGCTCATCTATTGTGAGCTCTGCACCGTCGAGGTATTTTTCCATGAGGTCGTCGTTAAGCTCAGCAACCGATTCAACGAGCTGTGAACGGTAAAGCTCTGCGTCCTCAAGCATATTCTCGGGGATATCCTCAACTCTGATATCCTTTCCGAGGTCATCATAATACATATAAGCCTTCATTTCAAGAAGATCAATGATTCCCTTGAAGAAGGTCTCGCTTCCGATAGGAAGCTGAATCGGAACAGCATTTGCCTTGAGACGCTGATGGATCATCTTCAGAACACGGTAGAAGTCTGCACCCATAATGTCCATCTTGTTTACATAGATCATACGGGGAACCTTATACTTGTCGCCCTGTCTCCAAACAGTCTCAGTCTGAGGCTCAACGCCGCCCTTAGCACACAAAACTGTTACCGCACCGTCGAGAACTCTTAAAGATCTCTCAACCTCAACGGTAAAGTCAACGTGACCGGGGGTGTCAATGATATTAATTCTATGGCCCTTCCAGTATGCAGTTGTTGCAGCAGAGGTAATTGTGATACCTCTCTCCTGCTCCTGCTCCATCCAGTCCAT
>DKWG01000017.1:0-9022 GCA_002491605.1 Ruminococcus sp. UBA7158 | reverse complement strand
TCCTGCTCCATCCAGTCCATCGTAGCCGAACCGTCGTGAGTTTCACCCAGCTTGTGGTTGATACCGGTGTAGAAAAGAATACGCTCTGTTGTCGTAGTCTTTCCGGCGTCGATGTGAGCCATGATACCAATGTTACGAGTCATTGACAAAGATACATCTCTTGCCATTATTTACCTCATTTCTTACTTTGAAGCAACACTTAAAGGACTCAAATCCTTCGCAATCGCTTCACTGCCTTTATTCCCTTTTGGAATAAAGGAAATATCAGTATCAAATCTCTTATGACGTGATTACCAACGGAAATGAGCAAACGCCTTGTTAGCGTCAGCCATCTTATGGGTGTCTTCACGCTTCTTGCAAGCTCCGCCGTTGCCGTTCATAGCATCGAGGATTTCTCCTGCAAGTCTTTCCTTCATAGTCTTCTCGTGTCTGTCACGAGCATACTTTGTCAACCATCTAAGGCCCAATGTCTGACGTCTTGCGGGACGTACTTCCATAGGTACCTGGTAGGTTGAACCGCCTACACGGCGAGCCTTAACCTCTAAGTTAGGCATAATGTTTTCCATTGCCTGCTCGAAAGCTTCGAGAGCGGGCTTGCCTGACTTGGTTTCAACAATTTCGAATGCACCGTATACAATCTTCTGAGCTACGCCCTTCTTACCGTCGAGCATGATGCTGTTGATAAGTCTGGTGACGAGCTTTGAGTTGTAGATAGGATCCTGCAAAACATCACGCTTTGCAATATTACCTCTTCTTGGCACTTCGCTTCCCTCCTTCATATAATGATATCATGGGTACTCGTTTTCTCCCGAAAGAATAAATCTTACGGTGACCCCGTCAGTCCAATAGAGGCTAATTATATATATTAACCCCACATGGCTGTGGTGGATTTAGCTAAAATTTCCTTGACCTTTTGTTCAGATAAGCTCTTACTTCTTAGCTGCCTTCGGTCTCTTTGCGCCGTACTTGGATCTAGCCTGCATTCTCTTTGCAACGCCCTGAGCATCAAGTGTTCCTCTGATGATGTGGTAACGCACACCGGGGAGGTCCTTAACTCTTCCGCCTCTGATTAAAACGACGCTATGCTCCTGCAGGTTATGTCCGATTCCGGGGATGTAGGCTGTAACTTCTGTTCCGTTTGTAAGACGAACTCTTGCGATCTTTCTCATAGCAGAGTTAGGCTTCTTAGGTGTGGCAGTCTTTACAGCTGTGCAAACGCCTCTCTTCTGGGGGCATGACTGGTCGATAGCAATCTTCTTCTTGGAGTTGTAGCTCTTCTGAAGTGCAGGTGCTGTTGACTTATCAGTCGAAATGTCTCTTCCCTTGCGAACTAACTGGTTAAAGGTTGGCATATTTTCTCTCCTTTCCTAAAAGATATATAAGTCAGACCATACAAATCCATAGTCTCACATACTATCTGAGTATACTCCAAGACCGTCCAAAAGTCAAGGAATATTTTATATATAATTCGCCGAAAAACTCAACGTTATTCGCCGACTTTTTGATGTTTTTCATAAGCGGCAAAAAATCCGACAAAAATATACCCCGACAATACACATCAGGCTTGATTATACACTAATATCGGTATATAATCAAGCTGTGACAGCCACAAGCAGCTATAATTCTTTAATGCGGTGACAGCCGCCTTGTGCTGCAATCAATTTGCAAATCAAAGCTTTCGTAGATAGGAAAACAATATGAAAATAGCAGAAGTAAAAGAAAGAGACACAATATTAGTTGAGCAGCTATTAAAAGTATGGGAAAGCTCCGTTAAAGCTACTCATTTGTTTTTATCAGATGATGAAATAAGCAGCATAAAGCAATACGTTCCGCAAGCCTTGAACAGCGTTCCTATTTTGGCAGTAGCGGAAGATGAAAACGGAAATCCGGTGGGCTTCATGGGAATTGCGGACAAAATGCTTGAAATGCTTTTTATTTCAAATGACAGCAGAGGACAGGGAATAGGAAAACAATTGCTGCAATACGGTATTGAAAACTATTCAATCAATGAGCTTGCTGTCAATGAACAAAATCCCCTTTCAAAGGGCTTCTATGAACATATGGGCTTCAAGGTTTATAAAAGAACCGAATCAGACGAACAGGGAAATCCATATCCTTTGCTTTATATGAAAAGGGATTAATTCAACCGAGGTGTAATATGAATATACTTATAACAGGAGCTTCAAGCGGATTGGGACAAGCTGCCGCCGAGCATATGGCGTCTGCCGGTCACACCGTTTTCGCTTTGGATATAAAGCCGTGCGAGCCGAAAAACGGTATTATCCCCTATAAAGCCGACATAACCGATATCGACAGCCTCACTGCCGTGCTGAACAGTCTGCGTTCCGAAAACATCACTCTTGACGCGATTATAAACGTCGCAGGAATTTTCCACATGGACAATTTGCTTGAAATCAGCGAGGAACGCCTATTAAAAATGATTGACGTCAATCTTCTGGGCGCAATACGGGTGAACAAGGTTTTCTTCCCCATCCTCAATAAAGACGGAAAGATCATAATTACCTCCAGCGAGGTAGCTCCGCTCGACCCGCTGCCCTTCAACAGCATATACTCAATAACTAAAACCGCGCTTGACTGCTACTCTCAGGCATTAAGGCAGGAAGCAGGTCTGCTGGGACACAAGGTTATAACCATACGTCCAGGGGCATTTGCCACACCGCTTGAAAAGGGCAGCATACCGTCCATGAAGGAGATGGCGGAAAGAAGCGCACTTTTCGGCGGACAGTCCGAGCGATTTGCACAAATAATGGCGGCGTTCACAGGCAAGCCTGCCGACCCGAAGCGTTTTGCACGCCTTGTTGATAAAATACTCTGTAAAAAGCACCCAAAAGCCGTGTATCAGATTCACACAAATTTAGGGCTTAAGCTTTTATCCGTGCTGCCGAAAAAGGCTCAGGTTTGGGTGGTTGGGATTTTGGTGGGGAAAAACAGTTATCAATAATCAAGACTGTTCGGATTAAGTAAAAAATCGAAGATATTCATCACCAGAATTCCCTTCTCATTGTACCAAGGACCTGCAGAGTCTTTTGTAATAATCACTTTTTTGAAATAATCATCTGTAAGCAGGAGCGAACGCTGTTCCTGCTTCATTTTTTCCTCTGTAGGCATAGCATAAACTGATTGAATATAATATCGCTTTGAACCTTTATTGCACACAAAATCAATTTCAAGCTGTTTTCTTACATTTACACCTTGACTATTCTTCTCATTGGACGTAACAATGCCGATATCTACATTATATCCACGGATTTTCAGCTCATTGAAAATGACATTTTCCATGGTATGAGTTTCTTCAAGCTGGCGGAAATTAAGTCTCGCATTCCGAAGCCCCATATCGGTGAAATAATATTTTAACGGTGTGTCTATATATTTATTTCCCTTCACATCATATCGCATAGCACAGTCAATCAAGAATGAATCGCTGAAGTAGCCGATGTACTTTTTGATGGTAATCGGGCTGATTGTTTTTTTCTTGACGCTCTGAAACACTGCTGACAGCTTGCTTGGGTTGGTGAGTGAGCCTATTAACGACGATAACACATCGAGGATTTCTTCAAGCTCATTTTTATTTCTGACTTTGTTTCTTCCGACAATATCGGAAATATAGGTTTCGTCAAAAAGCATTTTCAAAAAGTCGGCTTTCTGATCCGGTGTTTTGAAGCCGAGAATCATCGGAAGCCCGCCATAAACTGTGTATTCATTCCAGCCGTCCTGCTTTGTACCATCGAACACTGACATAAACTCAGAAAAGCTCAAGGGATACATATGCACCTCGTCGCCGCGACCGCGGAACTCGGTTATAATGTCCTTTGATAAAAACTTAGCGTTGCTTCCGGTGACATATAAATCAACATTTTTTATTCTTGACAGCCCGTTCAGTACCGACTCAAAGTCGTCCAACATCTGAACTTCATCCAAAAGAATGTAATACATTCCGTTATCTTTAATCAGGCTTTTAAGATAAGGATATAAAATCTCAGGATTGCGGTATTGTTTGTTTTCGTAGGAATCAAACGGCATTTCAATGATATGTGACTCATCAACACCGCTGCTGAGTAAATGCTCTTTAAGAATGTTGAATAAAAGATATGACTTTCCGCACCTGCGCAAGCCTGTTATCACCTTTATCAATCCGTTGTGCTTCTTAGAAATCAGCTTGTCTAAATATATCTGCCTTTTAATCTCCATAGTGTTTTCCTCGATTCTATTATATAAAATTGCGGATATACGCATTTATCTACACTATTATTATATTACTTTAACAATCATAAGTCAATCGCCATTATATATTTTTGCGTAAATCCGCAAAAATATATAATACAAATCCCCGATAAAGCATAGCCAAAACGCAAACAGCGCACCGATTTAACCCGATGCGCTTTTATTTTATATCAATTACCACAGCATAGCCTGTATCTGTCATCTTTAACGCTTGGACACAGACTCACTATGCCGCAATCTTTTCCTGCACGACATCCTCAGCCGATTCAAGCATATTTTCAATGAATATGCCGTATCCCCTTGTCGGGTCGCTTACAAAAACGTGAGTAACGGCTCCGACAAGCTTGCCGTCCTGAATTATTGGACTTCCCGACATTCCCTGCACTATTCCGCCCGTGCTGTCAAGAAGCTCGGTATCGGTTACCCTGATGACTATGTTTTTGGTCTTAGCACCGGAGCTGAGCGTTACCTTTTCAATTTCGACGTCGAACTCCTGCGGCTTGGAGCCTTGAATGGTTGTGATGATTTTTGCAGGTCCGGTTTTAACCTCGGACTTAAAAGCAATCGGAATTGCGTTGTTTCTCGAGGAATAAGTCATGATTCCGAATATACCCTGATCACAGTTTCTGACAATGCTGCCCGATGCAAGTCCTGACACAAATGTGCCGAAAAGCTCGCCAGGACATCCCCTTTCGCCGCGCTCATAGCCTGTTATTGTGACGTCGACTATCTCGCCCGAGCCGAGCGGCAGAGTCCTCAGCGTGTCGCAGTCGGAAATAGGATGACCCAATGCGCCGTAGCAGCCTGTTTTGGGGTCAATAAAGGTAAGCGTTCCGACTCCTGCGGAGCTGTCCCTAATCCAAAGACCTCCTTTATATGTGCCCTCTCGTTCTGAAAACATCGGCGTTAAAACGGTTTTGAAGCTTCTTGAGTCTCTTTGAACCTCTAACTCAATCTTTTCGCCGTTTGACGACTGAATTATGTCTGAAAGCCTTGAGGAAGACGTCAGCTTTTCACCGTTTGCGCTGATTATATTGTCCCCCTCGCATAAATTTGCATCTCTTGCAGGACATATGCCGTCTGCAACGTCCTGAACTCTTACAACCATCACTCCGTCAGTTAAAAGCTTTATTCCGACGGGTGTTCCGCCCGGAATCAAAACCGGAGCTTCGGTGTGCGTTATCTTTGCCTCTTTAATCGGTATTACTCCGAAAAGCTTTACCTCAGCCTCAAGCTCGTCTGAGTCCTTTGTACTTGCTTCTACCGCAGCATCGGCCGGAGTCACTTCTATATTAAATAAGCACATAAGCCTCGGCATACCGGCGCCGTTCACTAAAAACTCGTCCGGCAACGCCTCGCTGTAATAGCTTACTATCCCCATAAGTGCCATCGACAGTGTTAAAAATACCGCCGCTAAGCATTTTGTTAGCTTGTTCATTTCACAAACTGTTCCTTTCTAAATGTGTTTTCAAGTGTATTCTTAACACAAGACGTCAAAATAAACATGATTCATTGCAAGTATTATTTTCATTGGGAATGATACTTTTTTATTTTCATCAATAATAAGCATTATTAGAATTTGGTCTTGAATGTTTTATCTTTATTGTGTATAATATTTTCATCGGCACGAAGCTCATTTGTAAATCTATAATCGGCATACTTGATGAAAAGAGGTTTTTCCTATGCCAAATGCGGCGGATGTTTTTGCTATCCTTTTATTTTTTGCACTCTTGGCACTGTTTATCTGCGTAATCGTAAAAAGCTATATCAGCCTTTCCAAGAAAAGCGGCGAGGTTATAAACACCTGTAATGCCACCGCCGTTTCAAAGCGTACCGAGGTCTTCGAAGGCAAAAAGAAAAAAGATAAGACCGTGTATTTTATCACCTTTGAGACAGATGACGGCGAGCTTGAGCTAAGGGTTTCGCCGAATGAATATAAGGAAATATCCGTTCGTGACAAAGGTATGCTGACATACCGCAGTACCGCTTTTTTAAGATTTGAAATCAAGAGCAATTCCGCCGAAGCCGAGTGACATACTCTTGAATTGCTTCGCTGCAGCGAACTGCACAGCATAATTTAATCTGTTTTCTAAGAGGAATTTTATATGAAAAACTTGAGGTACACCGACAATAAGCTCACAATCGCAGCAAAGGTTTTAATAACGCTGATTTTCGTCTGGTCATGCTTTTTATGGTCAGGGGCAACAATATTTAATTTTTACATAAGGATGCCGGAATATTCACATCTTGCAACAGGAATGCTTACCGGCTCGATATTGATTTTTATATCTATAGTATTGATGTATTTTCGAATGTATATATTGCAGCTGCCTTTTTGCGTTGTCGGTTCGATTTTTTATCTGAATCAGGCATCGGAAATGATAGACCGTGCCATCGAAACCGAGATAGTCTTTAAACCGTCCTTTGAGCTGCGCTATCTTCCCGAGATCGTCGTATTGTTACTTTCTATAGTATTGGCAATGATTCACTTCTGGAGCATTGAGTCTAAAAGAATCGCAGCAAAAAATGAGTTCAACAACAGCCCTTCAAAGAGCATTTTAGACGACTGACCTTCTCGGATGAATTATACCGACTGATTCGGAATAAAATAATATATCAACTAATAGCTACGGAGCGACAATTCTATGAATTACAACGAAAACAGCGCCATAGGCGTTTTTGACTCGGGTATCGGAGGGCTTACGGCTGTCAAGGAGCTTATCAAGCTTTTGCCTAATGAGAATATTATTTATTTGGGCGACACAGCACGAGTTCCGTACGGAACAAGAAGTCCTCAAACCATACAAAAATACGCCGCTCAGAATTTCAGATTTTTAAAGAGCTTCAATATAAAAATGATAATAGCCGCCTGCGGAACGGTTTCATCTGTGCTCAGCACCATGCCGTCCTATTCAGACGGAGACTGCCTTAACGGATTCTTTTACACGGGCGTTATCCGTCCTGCGGCTCAGGCTGCCGTGAGTGCCACGAAAAATAAAAAAATCGGAGTCATAGGTACTGACGCCACGGTAAGAAGTCAAAGCTATAAAAGCCTGATACAATCTATACTTCCGGGGGCTGAGGTTTACCAAAAGGCGTGCCCGATGTTTGTACCGTTAGTTGAAAACGGCTACACGCAAAGAGACTGCATACCCTGCGTTGAAATCGCCAAGGAATACTTGACGCCTTTAAAGGAAGCCGGGATAGACACTCTCATTCTCGGCTGCACACATTATCCCATTATATCCGACGTCATTGCCGATATTATGGGAAGCGGCGTAAAGCTAATCTCATCAGGCGGCGAAGCAGGAAGATACGCTAAAGCGGTGCTGGCTGAAAACGAGCTTTTGAGCCGACGTCAGGAAAAGGGCAGCATAACTTTATACTGTACAGATTCCGCCGAGCTGTTTTGTAAAAACGCCGAGCATTTCCTCGACGGCATCACTCCGATGGAGATTAAAACCTGCACACTTGACAGTGAATAATGCGTCTATGTAAGAAAATTGTAAAAGGGATGTGCAAAAATTCATGAATAATGCGGTAATAACCATTACAAGCGTAAGAAAAGACGGAGACGACGTCGATACAACCCAGATAGTAACAGAGGGCGGATATACATATTTGTGCAACGGCTGCGAGCTTACATACACCGAAACGGATGCGACCGGATTCGAAGGCTCTTCAACTGTTGTGAGAATCGAAAACGGTCAAAGGCTTGAAATGCAGCGCTCAGGCACTGCAAATACAGAGCTTTTAGTAGAAACAGGAAAGAAGAACTACTGTATGTACGGCACACCGTTCGGAGACTTAACTATAGGCGTGCTGGGAAAAAGCGTTTCTGCCGACATAGACGAAAACGGAGGAAAGATATCTGTTGAATATGTTATGGATATGAACTCCTGCTTCGCCGGAGATTTTTCGCTCGACATCGACGTTAAGCTTTGCTCCTGATAGCTTACGCTGTACATTTAATATTGTTTTTCCTTGCACCGAAAGAATTTGACATCAGCATAAATGTTAAACGTCAAAAAGAATAATCACTCTTTTTTCGGACATAATAGCGGTGAGCCTATAGCTCGAGCTATTTATTTGAAAGGAAAAACAATAATGAAAAAACTACTTTTAATGTCGGCTGCGGCGGCTATTTCACTTTCTTTACTTGCCGGCTGCGGTGACGACATAAGAAGACCGGGTACTGCTACTACCATAAACACACCCGTTGTAACAACTCCCCCTTCATCCGGAACTATGGGAATCGGAACATCCGACAGCCTCACAGGAATGAACGGCACAGGGCTTTCCGGCAATCCGGGAACAGGCATAAACAACGGCGGCGTCAACAATAACAACGTTAACACAGGCAGCGCCAATACCCTTTTGCCGGAATCTGCCGACGATTTGATGAGCGACTTAGGAATGGACGTTACCACACTTCCCACCGAGCCAACAATGCCCACTGACATGACCGATAAGTCCGGTGATTCTAAAAACTCATCTAAAAACAACTCGTCTAACAAAAATGACGACAGTGCCAAGGACGCTAAAAGCAAATCGTCTAATTCCAAGAACTCAACTAATAAATAAGGCATAATCAAAAAAAGCCAAGTCGAAAACTCACCCTGAATGCAGCAGAGGGTGAGTTTTTTGCATTCGTTCACTATAAAATCGTGTCGACTGCCAAGGTTTAAGGACACGTCAGAAGAATATTCATATTTTTTAAATCCTCGCTTCAATCATTATAATAATTTTATACTGCATATGTATGTGCTAAAATGATAAG
>DKWG01000031.1 GCA_002491605.1 Ruminococcus sp. UBA7158 | reverse complement strand
TATCTATTGATAACGCAGAAAAAAGCAAATTTTTTAAGAAAATCTCTGTGTTATCAATAGATATGACCTGCCTGTCAAAAAATGAGTTAATCCTTTTATTAAAAACTTAATACCTATGTTGTTTTCTTCCGGTTGCGTTTCCGCAGCGGTGCTTTTCAGTTCCCTACTCCTTTTAACACGTCCGATAATGCCATTCTGCTGCGAATAGCTTTGACTCCCCTACAGTTTATATATTATCGTTTTCATCTTGTCGACGGGAAACGGAGCGGCTTGCCGCATATATTGCCCAATGGAAATAATTGTCCCTTCCGCTTCTTTGTCTCCGACCGGAACAATAACTGTATCTCCGATCTTCAAAGACATATCTTCCGCTCTGTAATAGTACGGGTGGGATGCGTGAGGGAAAGATACACCGCAAATGGTATAGATATTCTTATCATCGGTAATATCGGCGGCTTTTCTTTGGTGTTCGGCCTGATTTTGCTTTCGTTCCTGCTCCCGCGCTTCACGCTGCTTTTGCCTTTTTACATCAACGGCAGCATTAAATTCGTTCTGCGTTTCAAAGTCGTTCACATCAAGACCGCAAGTGTCACGATTCATAGCACCGGAACTTTCACCCCAACCGATAGCCGAGCTGTTCAAACCAATACACCCTATCTAACACCCTCGCTAAACCTCAACCTCCACAGCCTCAGAAAGCGAAAGCGAATAAATATAGCTCTTAATAACCGGCTTATCCAATATGATGTCAAACGCCGCTTTATACAGCATAAGCTGTGCCGAATACCTCTCGTTCAGCTCTAAAACCGAGTTCACTCTATCGGTTTTGTAGTCAAGAAGTACATACCCGTCGTCCTCTTCGAAAATGCAGTCCGCTATTCCCTGCATCATACCATCTGTCCCTGCATATTGCTCGTTGAGCGACTCATCAGCGTCTATATCCGAAAACTTGACGATAAAGCTCTTTTCACGCATGACATTTTTGCTCTTTGACATCCTTTTATACAGCTCGCTGTCAAAGAATCGCTTGAGTCCGTCTATATTGAGTAAGCTTGCTTCCTGCTCGGTAAATGCGCCGGACTCCTTAAGTCTGTTCACTTCTTCCGAGACGCTTGCACTTGCCGACTCATAGTCGCACAGCTGCATAAACCTGTGCATGAGTGTTCCCTTTTGTGCCGCCGATATATCGGCTACTGCATCCATAAGCCTCGGAACCTTTGGGAAGAAGTTTATCGGGTCGTCATGGACAAGCTCGGATACCGACATTTTCGCTTCGCTCTGTGTGAGCCTTAAGTCGTTTGAAAAATCAAAGCTTTTTAATATTTTGTTTGCAAGACGCAGATCCGGCTCGACCGTTTGCGCCGATTCATCCTCGTTTACAAAGTCCCCCTTTAAAACAGACCGGCTTACATTAATCTGAGGATAACCCGAAGGCTCTGCATACGGCGGTATTGCAAGCTCATCACGGACTACAGAGAACTGCGGATGCTTGAGCATCGCCATTAACATCCAGTCCTGCATACATGATGCCTTTTGAACCAGCGAATGCGGCACAATATGCGAGTCTATTTCATATGAAAACTCCTGGGCTCTTTGTATAGCTGAGGGGCCAATGTCCATGACAATATAAAGCCCCTCCTTAGCTCTTGTAACAGCGACATATAAGAGTCTTAGCTCTTCCGAAAGCATTTCCAGAAGGTTTTGACGGTAAACATAATCGGCAAACACAGTAGAACGCTTTGTAAGAGTTTTATAGTCAAGATAGCTAAGCCCTACCCCGGCAGTTGAGCTTATCACCATTCTGCCGTATAAGTCACGCTTATTAAACCTCTTGGAAAGCTGACAAACGAAAACAAACGGATACTCAAGACCCTTGGATTTATGTATCGTCTTAAAGCACACGGCGTCATCTGACTCGGTAATAGTCAGCGCTTCGGCGAAATCGCCGCCTTTATCCTGAATGTAATCTATGTACCGCAAAAAGCCCGGCAAGCCGTCTTTGGACGATTCCTCATAGCTTCTTGCATAATCAAGCATCAGATAAAGATTTGCGCACTTTTTTGCGCCGTCTTCATAAGCAGCCGCCATTGAGAATATGTCGGTTATATCGTAAATCTTTTTAATAAGCCTTGTCAGAGTAAGACCTGAGGATAAAGCCCTCAGCTCTTTTATCAAGGCAACTGCGTCCCTGCACTTTTCTCTCAGTAAAACCTCCTGCGAGTCCTGTAAAAGCTCCAAAATATTTTTATACAAACGATTTTTACGGTTGTGAAGCTTAACAAGGGCAAGCTCGTCGTCTGAAAAGTTCAGTATCGGTGACAGCATAACGCTCGCCATGGCAATATCACGCATAGGATTAACCGTCACAGACAAAAGGTTAATAAGAAGTGATATCTCCCTTGACCTTAAATAACCCGAAACTCCGCTCGATTGAATCTTCAGCCCCAGCCTTTCAAAGCTTGGCGCAATATCGTCAGCCGGAATATTATTTCTTGTCAGAACGCAAAAGTCTCCCGGGCGGCATGGTCTGCGACCGTTTTTGTCGCTGACAGTCACCTTATCGTCTATCATCTTGCGTATTTTTGCCGCAACGGCGTCATATTCGCCTAAAACAATGCCGTTTTCAGCGTCGCCCTGAGTATTGACGGCAATGATTTCACACAAAGAGTCCTCGCCTTCAAACTCAGCGCCGTTTACTAATGCCTCTGACTCTGTATAATCAACCTCGCCTACCTCCTTTGACATCAGAGATGAAAACAGGTAATTCGCAAAGTCAAGCACGCTCTTGCGGCTTCGGAAATTTTTAGTCAGCAGAATCTCACGAACAGGGCTGTTCGGATTTTGTCCTTGGAGCCTTGTATTCATGAAAATCATGGGATTTGCCTGCCTGAAACGATAAATTGCCTGCTTTACGTCTCCGACTGCAAAGAGGTTTGAGCCTATTGCGCTCATATCGTCCGAGTCGGATATAGCCTTGAATATTACCTCCTGAAGGTTGTTGACGTCCTGAAACTCATCGATGAGAATAAGCTTATACCGTCCGGAGGACACAATCTCCTTTGCAAGCGCAGTGCGCATAAGTGTGCCGTCCGACTCAGGGTAAGCGAGCAATTCGACTGTTATAAGCTCGGTGTCGGAAAAATCAAGGGCGTTTTTCTCTATCTTTATCCTCTTTACCTCATCAAAAAGCTCATCGGTCAGCAAAAGTATGTCTTTAAAGCTTTGAACAGTTTTATCGCAGTCGGACAGGCACTGCTCCTCGGAATATTTAAAATACTCGCCTATCTCCTTTGCCAAAGCCTTAATGTGGTCAAAAAGGCTCTTAGCCGATTCATATAAATCGTTTTCTTCCTTGGTCGAGCGTTTCTTCTCGTCCGCCTTTTGTCTTGCACCTGCCAAGCTCAGCCACGCCGGATTGGCAAAAAGCGCTTTGCAGTCGGCGAAGCTGCGCTCTTTTGCATATGCAGCTAACAGCTCGCAGTAGTCGCAGTTTATTTCGAGCACTTCCTTTGCTTCGCTGTGATACTTCAGCTCACGAATAATGCTTCTGAGTCTGTTAGACGCTGCCGTGAGCGATGACGCTCCGCTTACAGCGCACTCCTTTAAACCGCTTAATATCATTTCAAGCCGACTGCCGTCATTAAACGACTCAATTACCGAGTCACACCACTGCTTTCTGAACGGCAAAGAACGCAAAAAGTCATAAAGCTTTAGCACCATGGCTCTGAGGGCATTGTCGTTTTCACGGCAAAAATCATTTATCAATCGCTCCATAACGTCAGGGCGAGTCTCATATGCGTTCTCAAAAACATCCGTCAGAGCACGGTCTGTAATCATCTTTGACTCATTGTCGTCCATAATCCTAACGCCGCTTTGAAAATCGGTGGAATCAAGGTTTGATCTGACCATATCAAAGCAAAAGGAATTTATCGTACATATTCCTGCCAAGCGCAGAAGCGACTGCTGTTTTTGAATCCAAACGCTGTCGGGATTCTCTATTGCCTTTTTTTCGAAAGCGTCGGAGAGTTTTTCTCTCATTTGAGAAGCGGCGTCGTTTGTAAATGTCACCGCCAAGAGTGAATCAGCAGGGATATTAAGGCTTTCATCACATAAAAGCCTTATAGTTCTTTCAACCAAGACGGCAGTTTTTCCGCTTCCTGCGGCTGCTGAAACTATTACAGGGTGTGAATAAGCATTGATTGCAGCAAGCTGCTCGTCAGTCCAGTTGGGACCGACTGAGTTTTTTATAACCACGCTCATATCACACCTCCTCCTTCAAAAGCTCGGCAAGCTTATTTGCATCGTCCTTGCCGAGCTGCCTGTAGATATACTTTTGCCTTGCGCAGACGCTTGCATAATCGCAGTAAGCGCACTCCAAATGCTCGTTGTCTCTTCCGCAGGGGTTTGCTTCAATTCTGCCTAAAATAAGCCCCATGCCGAACTCTTTAACTTTATTAATCGAGAACTCCTGAAGGCGTTTAAATTCCTTGCTTGATATGACTGACGAACGGGCAGTATATGACCCGTCCTTTTTCCTTGTGACCGGAGCGTAAAGCCCTGACACTTCACAGTCCATAGCATCGACTGCAAAGCTATCGTCTACGACAAGACCGCTGCGTTTGAGCTGCGCCGCAGACTTTTTAAAGCGTTCCTGCGCTTCCTCGGAAATAGGCGAATAGTCGTCGGCACATTCTAAGAATCCGGCCTTCATATAAAGAACACCGGCAGGGACGAAGCTTTTAAAATCAGAGCCTGCGCCGTCAGTCAAAGCCGTCATATACAAAAGCATTTGAAGATTGAGTCCGTTGTAGATGTCTTCAAATTTAAGCTCCTTTGAACCTGTTTTGTAATCGACAATCCTTATAAGCTGCCTTCCGCTCTCATCACAGCAGACGTCAACCCTGTCAATAATACCTCTTATATTTATATTAAGCTCGCTGTTTATAGGTATACTTAGAATGCTCTCGCCGTTTTGCTTTGAGAGGTTATATTCAAACCTGACAGGTCGGAATTTTGATACTCTGTATTCAGACTGTATGTTTAAAAGTATTTCTATACAGGCGTCCTTGAGTCGGGCGTAATCTGCCTTGAATTTTTCGCTTTTTCCGAACGCACCGCCTAAAAACTCGGCTTCGTATTTTTCTAAAAGCTGTGACACAGCAGTGTCAAGCCTGTCGGCGTCAACAGTATCAAAGCTCTCACCGAAGTATTCAAGCACACATTGAAAAACAAAGTGCATGATACTTCCCCTGTTTGCCGGATCTATTGACAAAGGAGCTATTTTTTCTATGCCCAAGCCGTATTTAACGAAATACTTAAATGCGCACTTGTTGTATACGTCTATTCGGCTTGCGGTCACATTTATATCCGCAGGGGCAAAAAGCCGCTTAGCTACGCTGCCGGACAGACTGTGCGCTCTTCCCTTGGCTGCCGCTGATACCGCTTCAAGCTTGGCTTTGTATTCAGGCAGCTGCTCTAAGGCAAGGCGCAGGGACGCAAGCTCGTCGGCAGGGCGGTTATTTGATATCAGCAGTCTGTAGTACGCAGCCTTGGGGGTGGAGGCATAAAAAGCTATCGGAAAGCTATCAGCCTTTACAGGGGCAATGCCTAAATATTTTGAAAGCTTAGTGACGATATGAGACGGTCTTTGTGTTTTTCCGCTCACATCAGAAAGTGAATAAAGTATATAAAGCTTTTCGTCAGCACAGGTCAGCGCTCTGAAGCAGTCAAAGCGTTCGGCTTCCATTCTTTGCAAATCGCTCGCCTCAAAGCCTACGCCCTCGCTGTTAAACAGCTCGTGGTCCTTGCCGCTGAAAATGCCGGTTTTTTTGCGGTCGCACGGGAACAAGCCGTCGTTTGCACCTAAAACGAACGCTATTTTCGGGGCGGAAATAACAGACCTTCCGATGTCGTAAACGACAACACTTGAAAGCCTTTGAGGTGGGCTTGATACGCCGCTGTTTGAAAGCATAAGCTTTAAAAGCTCGGCGAACTCCTTAACCGTCAGCTTTTCCTCGCCGACAGTGTTAAATATTGCGGCTACGCAGTTCATCAGGCAGTTCCAAAGCTGCTTGAACAGCCTTGCAGACTCAAGACGAAGGCTGTCCTGCGCACAGTCGTCGATAATCTGCTTTGACCTCTGAGCCAAGCCGCATTCCTTTATGTATTCATTAACGGCAACGGCGATATCCCTTGCCGATGCGTTTTTTGCAGACTGGCGAAGCCTTTCGAGCGGCAAAATAATTCTTTGCCTGATGTCGTTTAAAGCTTCAAGCTCCTCCTTTGTTCCGCCGACGCTGAACTCCTCGAGCCACATATCCCCTACTACATTCCAGCGAACGCAGTAGTCCTCGATAAGTGATATCTCGGTGTCGTCAAATTCCGAAAAGGCTGAGCGAACAAACTTCATTATTCTCTCGGTGTCTAACCTTCTTGAAGCTACAGCGTCTAAAACTGCAAGCACATACAGCGTAAAGGACATATCAGACGCCTTTTGCTTGCTGTCCAGAAAATACGGAATGTCATACCTTTCAAAGGAAGACTCAAGTGCAGACTGATACCTTTGTATGTCGTGGGTTATGACACCGATATCGTTATATGTACACAGTCCCCTTGAAACATACTCACGGATTTTCGCAGCTGCAAAGTCAGCTTCTTCATAAACGGACGAGCATGAAAGTATCCTGACGCTTCCGTCGTCCCGATTCAGAGCGTCCATACCTCCGAGAAGGCTTCTCTCAATGCCCAGTAAGCTATGTGGCTTTACAGTCTTTGACGGGCAGTTTATATACTTCACGCGCTTATTGTTTACAGCCGCAAGCGAAACAAGCCTGTTCTGAGTTTCAAAGCAAACTGAATACGGCGATGTCGGCGTGGGCTTGAGGTCATACGGCAGTGTCAGCGATATGCTGACGCTCTTTGCGTCTCGTATGCACAAATTGATGATTGACAGCTCGTCCGCCGAATAGCTGTCGAACCTGTCAATATAGATATGTTTATTTTTAAAATACTCAGAGGCATCGGCAAGCCCTGCGCCGAAGGAAACCGTCGAGCTTTCATCTCTTAGCCCTCTTTTTGAAAGCTCGGATAGATACTCCGAATAAATTCTTGCAATATCGCAAAGCTTTTCACCGGCAGTTCCGGGTATTCTTTCAGCGGCTTCTTCAAGAATCTCAGGACTCAAGCCGGAGCGCTGTATTGAATCAAAAATGCCTGACAGCTCGCTGATAAAAGCCGGCTTATCAAGCGAATGAGATAACGCTTTGAGTTTTTTCTCAGCTCTTACGTTCTTGATTGCAAGATATATAACGGCGATTTTTTCTTCGCTCTTCATCAATGTGCCGACTCTGCTCTCACATCCCAAAATCAGCTCTTCTGACAGCTTTTTAAAGGATATAACCTTAACGCAGTTAAAATCCTTTGCTCCGAGTATGTTGTAAAGCGACTTGTCAAATTCAAAGGAG
Organism: Ruminococcus sp. UBA7158; assembly: GCA_002491605.1. Lineage (GTDB taxonomy): Bacteria > Bacillota > Clostridia > Oscillospirales > Ruminococcaceae > Faeciplasma. The sequence continues at coordinate 15,631 of DKWG01000031.1, read as the reverse complement.
AACTGATCCGGCACTATAGCCAAAACCGACTCGCCGGCATCAATATGTAGCTTTATTTCAGCAGCGTACATTTGCAGCTTTTCTTCAGGCGAGCTGCCTAAAACTATATTGAGCATTACATTTCTCCTTTCAAGGCTTTATTTATTAGTTCTGAGCTTTGGCAAATCGTTTAAGTATGATTTCAGCTTTCTGAACAGCTCAAAGCAGTAAAGCTTGTACTTAACCTTCTCCGGCTGCTTGACAATTGTCAGCTCGTCTTCACTGAAAACTCCGCAGTCATCTATGGAAACAGCGCAGGAGACACACAGCGAAGGGTACACCACGCACCACCAGTTCTCCCCCTCGGCTTTTCCTATCCTGACGCACAGCGCATCATATACCCCGGCAGGAAGGGTAAAATCGTCGTATACCCTTTTATCTATATCGACGGTTTCATACCTGCACTCGGCTTTATATCCCGTCTCCTTAAGAGCATCATTGGCTGCGCTTTCAATTTCATCTATATGCGAAAGAATAATCTTTTCAGCTTCATCCTTTGAGCCGACATCGCTGCAAAGCTCGGATACTTTACACAATACTTCATCCCTGACGGCAAGCTTGATATTCTGATCGCTTTCCGAATCGGAATTTGCTATAACGTGAAGCCTTATGAGCTTGTCAGTAAGACCGCAAACATCGGCGGCATTTGAAACCGAGCTGATTACAAATGTCAGGACTAAGGCTATCAGTATGGATATAGTGAGCTTTTTCATTGCTTTCTCCTCTGCAAAAATATATCTGTGAGGATAATTGGCAGAAAAATCCATTAATATTCAGCAATTAAAACGTTCTTTTAAAAACAGATATTTTTTCAAAACCGTTTCTCAGCTCGTCCTCAAGCTTAAAGGCACGATAGGTCCCCCTGGCTATGCAGCCGAGCGGATCTTGTGCGACATGGCAGCTCACTCCTGTTTCGCGGGCTATGTATAAGTCCAGTCCCCTAATCTGCGAGCATCCGCCTGTCATTATTATTCCGTTTTGCATAACGTCGCCGATAAGCTCGGGCGGCACGTCCTCAAAACACGATTTTACCGTTTCGACTATCTTATCAATGTCGTCTCCTATTGCACGGCATATGTCAAGCTCACTGACGCTTGCTTTTCCCGGCATACCGTTGATAAGGCTTCGTCCCATAACCACTCCTGCCGCTTCATTTGACGGCCAGAAGATATTTGCATACTTAATCTTAAGCTCCTCTGCCGAACGCTCGCCTATCAAAAGCTTGTAATTTTCCGAATAGTAACGTATTATTGCTGCGTCGAGGACGTTTCCTGCGCATTTTATGCTCCTTGCAGCTACCACACCTCCGAGCGATGTCACGGCAACGTCGCAGGTTCCTCCGCCTATGTCAACTACCATCTGCCCGAAAGGCTTTAAGATGTCAGCACCTGCGCCTATAAGTGCGGCGACAGGCTCGTCTATAAGATAAACTGTTCTTGCACCGGCAGAAACTGCGCTTTCTACCACTGCACGCCGCTCAACCTCAGTTATTCCCGACGGCACGCACATTACAATTCGTGGGTTTATAAGCCTCTTGCCGATGACCTTTAAAATGCAGAGCCTTATAAGCTCCTGAGCCATGTCGTTATTAGATATAACTCCGTCCTTCAGCGGTCTTATGACGGCTATATGTTCAGGCGTTCGACCGATCATTCTATACGCCTTTTCTCCGAACGCCGCAACCTCCTTAGTGAGCTTATTATATGCTATGACAGTAGGTTCGTTCAAAACAGCGACTCCGCCTGTGGTTATTATTATATTAGCCGTTCCCAAGTCAATACCAAGGTCAAGTCTTGACATTTAAAGCTCACTCCTTTCATTTTTACCGCTCTGCTCAAATAATTTCACTTGTCTCGGCAGGCATTTCGTCCCGTGAAAAGCTGTCTTCACGCATCATAGAGCAAAGGCAGGTATAGCGATTCATTTTTCTGTTGTTGTTAATCATAAATTCAAGCCGTTTTGCTGAGCCGACGATTACCAGAAGCTTTTTAGCTCTTGTGACGGCTGTGTACAAAAGATTTCTGAAGTACAGCATATCGTATCCGCCGAGAACGGGAATGATAACGGCATCAAACTCGCTGCCCTGACTTTTATGCACTGTTGCGGCATATGCAAGCTCAAGGTTGTCTAAGCTTTGTGTGCCGTAGGAGCAGATGCGCCCTTCAAAATCAATCTCCATAGTCCCCAAAATCCTGTTCAGCTTTAGGATAATGCCGATGTCTCCGTTGAATATTCCCGTGCCCTTTTCATCGTCCTTTGTCCATTCGAGGTCGTAGTCATTTTTAATCTGCATGACCTTGTCGCCTACTCTAAAGGTGTACGTCAGGGTTTTTATCTCAGACTTGTCCCTGTGAGCAGGATTAATCTCAGCCTGCAATCGCTTGTTAAGCTCAACGGTTCCTAAAGGTCCCTTTCTCGTCGGAGAAAGAATCTGAATATCCGCAGTCGGCGAATATCCGAAAGCCTTCGGAAGCCTGTTCAGGCACAGATCGACTGTCAGCGCTGCGCACGATTCAAAATCGAGCCTTTGCATGAAGAAGAAATCCTTTGTCGTCTCCTTCAAGTCAGGCATTTCGCCCCTGACGATTTTATGTGCGTTGGTAATTATTGCACTGGTCTGAGCCTGCCTGAACACCTCTGTCAGGGCTATAACCGGAACTGTCCTGCTCTTAATAATGTCGTGCAAAACGTTTCCTGCGCCCACAGAAGGAAGCTGATCGCTGTCCCCCACCATTATGAGCTTGCAGTTGATGCTCAACGCCCTCAAAAGGGATTCAAACAGCAGCGTGTCGACCATCGACATTTCGTCTATTACAACGGCGTCACAGTCGAGAGGATTGTTTTCATTGTGTTCAAACGCCAAATACTCATCAGAACCCGGCTTGACGCCCAAAAGGCGGTGAATTGTCTTTGCGTCATAGCCGGTAAGGTCGGATACTCTTTTAGCCGCACGTCCGGTAGGGGCGCATATCATAACCTTTAAGCCCTGCTGCTCCAAAAGTGAAATAATAGCGTTGAGAGTTGTTGTTTTACCTGTTCCTGGACCTCCGGTGAGAACCATGAAGCCCTTTGACAAAGCCGCATTTATCGCCGCACGCTGCTTTTCCTCGTAGACAATATTGTTTTCTTCCTCGGCTATATCGATAACCTCGTCGTAATTGATGCCTGTGTCATATGCCAAGGAATTCATTATCGCAAGACGGCGTGAAATATAATCCTCAGCGGTAAAATACTCTTTGAGCATAACATACGGTCGCTCATCTTTTATATATATGTACAAAATCTCATCGGATACATCCTGAGTCACGGTTCTTTCTATGATGTCAGAATCTGTTTTAAGAAGCTTAACAGCCGTTTCAACAAGCCTGTCCTTGGGAAGACAGGTATGACCTGCAAATGAGTTTTCGGTCAGGATATATCTTATTCCGGCGGAAATTCTGTTGTAGCTGTCAGGCGGTACTCCTTTTTCTCGGGCAATCTCCTCCGCCCTCACAAAAGACAGCTCTATGCCGACCGAACAAAGAATATACGGATTCTCATCTATCAAGTCCAGTGCCTTTACACCGTATTTGCGCCATGTCCTGACGCCGTATACAGCCGGAATATTGCAGCTTGCGAAGTAGCTTAAAATTGATCGAAAGCCCATAACTCTGTTGAACTCATCAGAAAAGGCTTGAGCCTTGGTAGGTGTTATTCCGTCCACCTCGCTCAATCTTTCCGGCTGCCTTTCAAGAATCTCAAGCGTTTCGTCTCCGAAGGCTTTAACCAGTTTTCTTGCAATAACGGGTCCTATTCCTTTAACAACTCCGCCTGCAAGATATCTTTGTATTGCCGCGGCTTTAACGGGAAGCCGTCTGACGCACGCCTCAACCTTAAACTGATTGCCGAACTTGGGGTGGGTTCCGAAGGAGCCTGTAAGCTCAAGCTCCTCCCCCTCCTCGACATTTCCCATCGACCCGACAATTGTCAGCGGCGAACCCTCATAGTCAAGAACGGCGACCGCAAAGCCGTTGTCGTCGTTTCTGTAGGTCACACTGTCAACTGTGCCGCTTATCGTCGTCATTTTAGTCTCGACTGCCGTTTTCGCCACCTTCATTTCCTTATAGTATTTCCATCCTGCACCCGAGCTTTTTCTCAAGCTTTCTGAGCCACATCTCGCTGTCCTTGCTCTTTTCAAGGTCGACAACAGATATGCTGACGTCATACTGCCTGACAGCACCGCTGTTTATGAGCCTTTGAAGAAGGACTTCAAAGCACTCGCTGTCGGAGTCGTAATAAAGTCTCAGCTCCAGCGGCGGCTTTAGGGTGCGGCAGTCTGCCTTTTTGATCAAGAACCTGATTATAGCAATTGCAAAAAGAGTTCCAATCACTATCGCAAATGTTATTATCAGCTCTAAGCACATTATTTTAGTCATTACAGCTCCTCCTCGAAATAAAAGATTATATATCATTTTATTCCGATTCATAAAGCTGTGTTCATAAAATATTCTTTTACATTATACTACTATCAGGTGAAGTTTGCAAGAAAATTAAGAGCAGTTTTCGGCAAATCAGTGCGATTATAAAACATCAAGTGTAACTGTCATATCATTTGTGATTGTCGTCGACTTCCTTTTTAGAAAGCAGAATGTTTTCCTCTGAACGGTTGTAAACTCTTCCGTTGTCGTCTGTAAAATTGTCGACTATGACATTTGTCTCCCACTCCGAGACAATTTCATTCTTCGGACGATAAATTTTTACCTTATCCTTTTTAGACATATTGCTTCTTCCTTTCAGACCAAATTAATAAGCCTTCAATAGTTTTCCGCAAAGCATACGATTAATACGTCTTACCGGGCACATATTTTAATAAACGCTCAAAATCACCCTCATATAAGCTTTCATATGTAAAAATGAGTTGTGTTTTTTTGAGGAATGGTATATAATCAGTATATCTAATCAGAAAGGAACTTTTTAATTATGAATAAACCGTTACAGCTTTTAAAATCGGGACTGTTTTTATTCGTGTGCTGGCTGGCATCATTTGTTATAGTATTCTTCTTCCCGATGACATATCAAAAAATGGGTCCTGCCATGTGCTTAGTATTCGGAATATGCTCTATAGGCGCCTGCATCTGCATCTACGGCGACTTTTCACTTAAGCTTGCAACACGCATGAGAAGCATCGACGAGCGCAATCAAAACGTTGTCAACTCTAATTTCGGCATATGGCTCGGACTTGTGCCGACTGCTATAAATTATATATATGTTGTCATACTTTATTTGTCAAAATTCGGCGTTATAAGCTATGATTTTTACCCCATATATAAAACTCTTACATTTTATTTCATGCCGATAACATATCTTTTCGCTCCGAACAAGGCGGTAAACGTCAACGGCGTTGTCGAATCTGTAGCAGTCGCCGCAAAGGACGTGCCTGCTGTCGGCATGGTTATAATCACTATACTGCCGCTTATTTTCGTCGCTACAACATACATCTCCTTTAAAATCGGCTATGACAAGATAGACGTCAAGGAAAGATTTTTGTACGGCAACAGAAGATAGTGCATCGCTGAACTTATCCCATGCTAAAGGCATATTTCATAAGACAACCTCATAAGTTTGTACAAAACAGATTTCGGAGGTCTTTAATATGTTAAAAAAGCTTTGGGTAAATCGTGTAGGCGCACTTATTGTGCTTTTGTGCGCCTACCTTTTGGTATTCGGATTTATAAGCACAGCTAAAGAGCCGATCCCCGTCATCCCGACTGACGCTCAGTCTGCTCTCCCGATAGTTATATTAGACGCAGGTCACGGCGGAATCGACAGCGGATGCGTCAGTATAAACGGCGCAGAGGAAAAGGACATCAACCTGAGTATTATGTTAAAGCTTCGCCAGATGCTCAATTGCGCAGGCTTTGACACTGTAGTCACAAGGGACACCGACAAGTCGATTCACGACATAGGAATAACAGGACTCGGAAAGCAAAAAAAGTCCGACATGGAAAACAGACTTAAGATTATAAACTCGACTGAAAACGCCGTTTTCGTCTCTATTCACCAAAATCAATTTACCGACTCAAAGTACTACGGTGCTCAGATGTTCTACCCCGAGGGCAGCGCCGACAGTGAACGTCTTGCTTCAATTCTGCAAAGGAGCTTTGCTTCAAGACTTCAGCCGGAAAACGAACGTGAGATCAAGCCTGTCGGAGACGAAATATATCTTCTTCACTTTGCAAAGTGTCCGGCTGTTATGGCTGAGTGCGGTTTCCTTTCAAATCAAGCCGAAGCCGACAAGCTCGAGAGCGAGGAGTATCAAAGCCAAGTGGCATTTGCAATTTTCGCCGGAATCTGTGAGTATATGCTGAGCATAAACAACATTTAAAGCTAATCAAAAGGAAGTTAAAATACTATGCCAAAGGTTAAAAGTGCATACGTCTGCCGTGAATGCGGAGCGCAGACTCCGAGATGGAACGGCAAGTGTCAAAGCTGCGGAGCTTGGAATTCGCTTGAGGAGATTGAAATTGTGCCGCAGACAAAGGCAAACATCTCGTCAACACGTTCAGGCGTCGACCTTGCCGAAAAAATAATTCCCCTATCCGAGGCGAACTCAAAATGCGACGAAACAAGATACATAACCGGCATCTCAGAGCTGGACAGAGTTCTGGGAGGCGGACTTGTAAAAGGCTCTATTGTGCTGCTCGGCGGCGAGCCCGGCATCGGAAAGTCAACTCTTTTGCTTCAAATATGCGAGTATTTAGGTCAAAGCAAGGAAATACTCTATGTTTCGGGCGAGGAATCGGTAAGGCAGATAAAGTTAAGAGCAGACAGGCTCGGAGTTAAGAGCGAGAATCTTTATCTTTTAGCCGAATCGGACGCCGGCTCGATTTGCGAAACAGTCAGCGCAAACAAGCCCGATATCGTCATCATAGACTCAATACAGACAATGTCCGTAAAGGAAATAAACTCAACCCCCGGCTCTATTACTCAGGTCAGGGAGTGCACAGGTCTTTTTATGAGGACAGCTAAGAACGAAGAAATCCCCTTCTTCATAGTCGGACACGTCAACAAGGACGGAGCTATTGCAGGTCCTAAGGTAATGGAACACATTGTCGACGCTGTTTTGTACTTTGAAGGAGAGCGAAATCTCTCTTATAGGATTTTAAGAGCTGCTAAAAACCGTTTCGGTTCTACTAACGAAATCGGCGTGTTTGAAATGCTGGACAGTGGGCTGTGCGAGGTTGAAAATCCGTCGGAAATGCTTCTTTCCGGCAGACCGACCGGAGTTTCGGGCTGCTGCGTAGCCTGCGCAATGGAAGGCTCACGTCCGATATTGGCAGAGGTTCAGGCGCTCGTCACCAAGAGCAATATGCAGGCGCCGAGAAGAATTGCAACCGGCTTCGACTACAACCGTCTGCTGCTTATTATAGCGGTGTTGGAAAAGAGAATGGGATATTATTTCGGCAATCTGGACGTCTACACGAATATAGTCGGCGGTCTTAGGCTCATGGAGCCTGCCTGCGATTTAGCAGTCGCAATGGCGCTGTACTCATCGTTAAAAGACAAGCCGATAAGCGAGGACGTTATAGCCTTCGCCGAGCTTGGCTTGGGCGGCGAATTAAGAAGCGTAGCTCATCTCGACCAAAGGATTCAGGAGGCAGAGCGCTTGGGCTTCAGAAAATGTATCATCCCAAAACACGCTTTGCGAAGCCTGAGAATAAAGACGACAATGGAAATTGTAGGCGCATACAATCTCAAGCAGGCTTTTGAAGCTCTCAATTGAACGGCAAACTATTAACAGCTGCGGCATTCACAAAATATGTGCAATGCCGCAGCTGTTTCATTTATTGAATACTCACGCCGATATCGCCTGACTGCTCTTAAATACGACAGAGTTTTTGGAAACAACGCATAAAATTTCTCTTTCGCTCTTTTCAAGCATGAAATCAGCCAATCTATCCTCTACTTCCCTTGTTATAACTCTTTTTATCTCCCTTGCGCCGAACTGCTTAGTGTTTGAAAGCTCAACGACATACTGTATCACCTCGTCTGAAAAGCTGACGCTTACGCCTGCGCTCTGCGCTCTGCGTCTTATATCATTTAAATAACCCATAGCAATGCTCTTGCAGGAATCAAGTGAAAGGCTGTGAAATGCGCAAACTGCGTCGATTCTGTTCATAAGCTCAGACGAAAAGCTTTTCGTCAGCGCCGCTCTCGGTTCATTGACACCGGTGTCACTTGCAAAGCCGCAGGTTGACGCTTCCCTTGCGACAGCGTTAGTTGTCATTACTATTATAGTGTTTTTAAACGATACCTTCCTGCCGGAGGTGTCTGTCAGGAAGCCGTTGTCTAAGATTTGCAGAAGAATCGCCAAAACGTCACGGTGAGCCTTTTCGAGCTCGTCAAACAGCACGACACTGTACGGCTTCTTCCTAACGCTCTCTGTCAGCTCGCCGCCGTTGTCAAAGCCGATGTATCCCGGAGGAGAGCCGATAAGCCTTGAAACCGAGTGACTCTCGCAAAATTCCGACATATCAAATCGTATCACTTGCTCACTTGAAGAGAACAACGCTTCACCTACAGCATTGGCAAGCGATGTTTTTCCGACGCCGGTAGGTCCTGAAAACATCAGCGAGACTATCGGCTTGTTTGGGTCTCTGAGTCCGGAGCAGGAGCGTTTAAGCGCATTTACAACGCTCAAAACCGCCTCGTCCTGACCGACCACCTTCGACAGAAGGCTATTCTTTATCCTTGGAATGTCGCCTATGACATCGCAAGCCTTAGGGACACTCGATTGAAGCGATATCGCATACATAACATCCTCTTCCGTCACCTTCGGGCGGTTTTCGTCGGGAAAAGCATGGCGTGAAAGCTCGGCAAAATACTTTTCCTTTGATATTTTGCCGCTGACATAGCTGTTGAAGCTGTCGGAAAGCTGCATAGACTCTGAGCTTTCCTTATCTGCCTTAAGCTTGACATAGGAGCAGGCTTCGTCCAAAACGTCAATTGCCTTATCAGGCAGGTATCTGTCGGTCAAAAACCTTTGAGAAAGCGACACGGCGGCTTTTACTGCTTCGTCAGTTATATCCACTCTATGGTGCTGAGAATACCTGCCCTTTATCTGCATGAGCATGGCTTCTGCGGCTGAGGTATTGGGTTCGTCGACCTTTATGGTGCAAAAACGCCTGTCTAACGCCTTATCCTTTTCGATGGTCTTTCTGTATTCGTCAAATGTCGTAGCTCCTATAACTCGTATCTCTCCCCTTGCGAGCATCGGCTTTAATATATTTGCGGCGTCTATAGCTCCCTCGGCTGCGCCTGCACCTATCAGCATATGGATTTCATCGATAAACATTATTATGTCTTTAGATACGCTCGCTTCGTCTATACACGCCTTTAAACGCTCCTCAAAGTCACCTCTGTATTTCGCCCCTGCCAGAAGCTGGGTAAGGCTCACGGAATAAAGACGTATATCCTGCAGCAGAGACGGCACACGCTTTGAAGCTATTCTCTCTGCAAGTGCTTCTACTATAGCCGTTTTTCCGACTCCGGCCTCGCCGACCAGGCAGGCGTTATTTTTCTGCCGCCTTAAGAGTACGGATATTAACCTCTCAATCTCGTTTTCACGCATTATGCAGGGGTCAAAGCCGTCCTTTTTTGCTTTTGCGACCATATCAAAGCCGTACTTTTCCAGGTTGACCGGCTTTGGCGATTCCTTGATGTCTCCTGCCAAGGTGCTTTTCTCAACCGCTTCTGTGCAGCTGTTAAACAGCTTTGAGATGTTGCAGTTGAGGTCATATAATATTCCCCTTGCAGTTGAGTTTTGCTGGTTTAAAACGGCATAAAGAATATGCTCGGTTCCCACCTTGGTATTTGAAATGTCGCAGGCAGTCTTTTTAGCGAGGCGAATACATCTTTTTACTGCCGGAGTAAACATTGACGAGCTGACAGTCAAACGTTCGCCTGTTCCTATCATTTCGCACATCTTTGAATATACAGAGCTGTAGCAGACGCCGAAGCGTTCCAGTATGGCAGACGCCGCACCTGTTTCCTCGCTCAAAAGCCCTAAAAGAATATGTTCCGTTCCGACGTAGGTATGCCCCATATCCGAAGCTGCGGCAAGCGATTTTCTTATTGCCGACAGCGCACTCTCCGTAAAATTCTCGTTCCCATAAATACGGTTAAATTCAAGCATAAATTGTCCTCGCTTTCATAGTTTATGGATTTGCGTAATATGTTAATATTTTTGTTGTATGCGATAACGCTCCACGTTTTCTTACAAATCAATTTGATGGGTTGAGTCAAATATACTGCTGGGTTTACACTACTAAGCTTTGACAGTTATATAAGCTTATATACTCCTGTCAAAGAATTATTGCTACATTACATTCTATGATTTATACCGATACTCAATGAAAATATAGACAAGCGGCTGCAAAAATGTTTTTTCATCGGCTCGTGCGTATAAAACTATAACTCGAAGAAGCGCTGACGGCGAAGCGAGACTGACAACGGCTGAAATAAATGTGAGTAACACTTTTTGGGGAAGTTCATAAACTGTACTATGAAGCTTGAGCCGCTGATAAAAACAGCGCAGCTTACTTCAAATATACATTCAAGGAGATAATCTAATGAATTGCTCATCTTGCTTCGGCGGATCCTACTGGTGGATCATCATACTCATCCTCATCATCCTCTTCGCTTTCAACGGCAACGGCTTCGGCTGTGGCTGCGGATGCGGATGCAACAACGGCTGCGATAATAACAACAACTGCGGCTGCGGATGCTGATCTGTCACAAATAAATCTTAAAAGCAACTGCGGTGCTGCTGACCAAAGTCGGCAGCACCGCAGTGCAATTGCATAAAGACGATAAAGACTCATAACAAAACGCAGCTTGTATTTTTTCGGGGTCGACTTATATAAGTCTTCGCATAGCCGGATGCGATTATAATAGCATATTTTATCATTTCGATAAAAGAACGGATAAAATATCCTCATTTACTATTGACATTTTACAAAAAGCATAGATAATATATATAATAAACACGATTAATACATTCGATTGCCGCAACTAACCGATCGTCTAAGGTTAATCAGTGAACCATTAATTACGGAGGTTCATTATGGAAAGAGATTCTCTTAAAGATATGCTGTATTCACTCGCAAGATTCGGTCTGTTTTGGCTTATAAACATCTTCGGTGTTATAATCGGAAGAACTGCGATTTTAGGTGTGGTCGGAACATTTATACCCAGACTTGCACTTTACGACAACCCCGAAACTCTCAGCCTTATCTCCTGGTTTGTTCCTATACTCCTTCTTATAGCTCTGTTTCGTGATGACGCCAAAAGACACACAGCATACGGAAGATACAATCCTTTCCTTGTCGCCATAACCATGCTGATAACCTGCGCTGTTTATTGCCTCCCTGCTTTTCTTATAAGCTATGTAAAGGATATAAACGCAGCTAACGTAATGAGAGAGATCTATTTTACAAGCTTTTGGATTTCAAAGCTTACAAACGATGTCGAAATTTACGCCCTGCTCGGTGCGCTCTTAATGTTTGCAATTTGCGTCGGGTCATATGTCATCTCAAGAAAGATATATCTTAGAAAATTTGAAAGCGGCGAATATGAATATGAGTATGATAAATAAGGTCTGATTGTACCTTAAGGTCGATAGACAATAACGGTCAAAATCCGTTTGTCCGATGAACCGATTATATATTATTAATGCTGACGAACATTTAACTATTCGTCAGCATTTTTTATTATTCGGACTCGACAAATTAATCTATTACCGAATCCTCTATTTTAGAAAGATATATGCTTACAGCGGACAGCGAGCCTGTCGATATAAATGCTTTCGGGGACTTTAGGATAATCTCTCCTTCACTCGCCGCAGGAAGCCTGAACGATACCAACAATCCGCCGTCGGCGCTGACGTCAGTAAAAAGCTTAGTTCCGGCAGCTTTGCAAAATTCAGATACAACCTTAAGACCGCAGGCTTCATCAGACTCTATACACTCTGTGATCTCATCCCTATCCAATCCGTAGCCGTTGTCAGAAACTGAGACGGATATATTCTCGCCCAACACAATAACCTTGATCTTTACCTCCCCGTTCCCTCTTTCGGTGTTCTGAACGGAGTTAATAATCAAATTCATCAAGGCAGACACAAATCTGTCGGCATCGGTCATCGCAATGATATTTTCACTGCAGTCGCAAAGTATTTTAACGCCGCAATGGCGAAGCTTTGAACGGCAAGCCGAAACAATATCTTCAATGATTCTACTCAGGTTAACTCTTTGCGGATAATAGCTGTCCATCTTGATAAGCTCGTCGATGTTAATAATGCTCGACATAACATTGTAACAGCACTTTATGACACGCTGAACGGAGTCATAAGATTCGTAGTCCTCTATATCCTCAAACACTACAGAAAGCTTTTGAGAGATACTTAAGGCCTCAGTCATATTTTTCTTTATAATACTGCAGTCATACTCGCTCATATTGTATTTAGATTTATCCATTTAGGTACCCTCCGAAGAGAAAAAAACAGGCAACCAATATGATTTTCGATATCCGCTTTTTATCTCAGATTCCTCGCATTAACTGTATCAACTATATCACATAGATATTAATATGTAAAGAAAAATTATAATTATTGATATTCTTTCTTTTAGTATCTCCAAATTTCCATTAGATATTAATAATTGCTTTATTCGCTCAACATAAGCTTTTGTCGTTACACTGAACTTGATTAATTGTTGCCTCGGAAATTGCATTTACCTTGCCGGCAGGGCTCTTAACAGAAGCTGCTAAAACAGCACATATTATGTCCTTTGCGCCGGCATCCTTTAATACCTTTGAGCAAGCGAAAAGAGTTGAGCCCGTTGTGACTATGTCATCACACAAAAGAATAGTTTTGCCGCTTATATCCATATGCTTATTTGAGATGGCATATGAAGTTGCTGCAAGCTCTTTCCTTTTGCGAACACTGCGCTGCGTATGCTGAGACTTATCGTTTGTCTTTATTATTACACTGCTTGCTATCGGTATCTTAAGCAGCTCGGATAGAATACCTGCAATAATCTCTGATTGATTGTATCCCGACAGTCTATTGCGCCTTTTTGATATCGGAACAAATGTGATATAATCGATTTCATTGATATCGACAAGACAAAGCAGCCTGTCCGCTAAAATTGGGCACAGCTCAACTGCCGTATTCCTTGAAAACCTCTTAAGCCGTATCATTCCGTGCTTAACGGCACCTGTATAACCGGTGGCGGCAACGCACGTTCCGAACGATTGTGAGCTTTTGTACTCATCACATAAAACCGAATCCATCCTCTTATTGCTCCACTCTGAGGTTATACCTAAAACTTCTCTTTCACAAATGGAACAAGCGGGTTTGCCAAATGGTATAACCCGTCCGCAAAACCCGCATTTATTTGGATAAACAAAGTCTAACGCCAAAGCCAAGGAATTCTTTACAAATTCATTTAACATAATCGCCGCTGCTTATACACTGTAAGCATCCTGTTTAACTTCATTTCCGACCATTTTATTTATCTCCTCAGGGCTTCTGAATGTCGGGACAACGCTCTTCAGCGCATCTCTGGCTACGTTGTCGTTTCCGGTCGCACAAGCCTTTCTGAGTATATCAAGCTTAATATTTATTTCGTCATCCGAAAGTGCCTTATCCTTTTCGATAAATATCAAGCTGTTTTCGGTTTTATCAAGCTCCTCGGTTTTTACCAGGATCTCTTCATAGAGCTTTTCTCCCGGTCTTAAACCTACCTCGACTATATCAATATCATGCGCTCCTGACAAGCGAATCATATTCTCCGCCAGCTCCAATATCTTGACCGGCTTACCCATATCCAAAACAAACAATTCACCGTTTTTAGCCATTGCTCCGCTCTGTAAAACAAGCTGCGAGGCCTCCGGAATTGTCATGAAAAAGCGGATAATTCGCTTGTCGGTAAGAGTAATAGGACCGCCGTTTGCAATCTGCCTTTTAAACAGCGGAATGACAGAGCCTGCGCTTCCTAAAACGTTTCCGAATCTTGTCGCACTGTATTTAACATGACCGCAGGTGCTTGCACTCTGCACAATCATCTCACACATACGCTTGGTAGCACCCATAACGTTTGTCGGATTGACAGCCTTATCGGTTGAAACCATCATAAAGCGCTCAGCACCGTATTCCTCGCAAAGCTCTACGATAATCTTCGTTCCGAAAATGTTATTTTCAATTGCTTCGATGCAGTTATGCTCCATCAGCGGAACGTGCTTATGGGCAGCCGCGTTTATAACAATCTGCGGCTTGTATTCCATAAATACTCTCGCCATGGCACGTCTGTTTGTTATCGACGCAATTTCTACTCTTAAATCAAGGTCTTTATCGGACAGCTTAAGCTCCTGCTGAACGTCATAAACACCGTTTTCGAAGATATCAAGTATTATAATTTGCTTTGGCTGCATTTTTGCAAGCTGACGGCAAAGCTCCGAACCGATAGAACCACCGCCGCCTGTTATCAATACAACCTTGTCCTTGTAGTACTCAGTCGTCTTTTCATCTGCAACATCAAGCGGCTTTCTGAACAAAAGCTCTTCTATGTCAAATTCACGCATATGGCGCTTTCCGCCTGCTGTCTGCATTGTCGGAAAATCGTAAACCTTTACCTTGCAGCCTGACGATTTATAATACTCATAAAGCTGCTTGCACTTATCGGCATCGACTTGAGGGATGGCAAATACAATTTCCTGAATATCATGAAGCCTGAGCTTTTCAAGCGTCGCCTCATCCTCAGATAAAACGGGTATACCGTGAATCTCCCTGCCGACCTTTTCCTTGCCGGAGTCGACAAAGCAAACAGGAGTATATGATGACAGCGAATTGTTAATAAGCTCCTCTGCAAGACCGACACCGACTCGTCCCGCTCCGATTATAGCAATTCGTATCTTATGCTCATCGGACTCAATCTTCTTGATACCGGAAAATACACGAAGCAATGAGCCTAAGAATCTTCCGTATGCGGTTTGAGTATTCGAACACTTAAAAACATAGCGATACATCATACGCATTGCCAAGGCGCCCAAAAGGTTCATGCTGAACATCGCCAAGCTTCTTGACACTGCGAGCCGCTCAACAGGAACGGCAAACATTAAAAGCTGATAAAGTATAAACGCCACGCCGTCCGCGATCATAAGCCTTATGTAGCTCTGAACGCCGCCGTATCTCCAAATCTGACGATACACCTCGCCGAACAAACGACAGGCGAAAATGCAGACAAGCGGCAGTACTGTATATGCAAGGAAATGATAAAATGTAAGTCCGGCAAACTTATTGCCCAACCCCAGTAATAAAATATTTATTACAGCAAACAATATAGTATCATAAGTAACCAGTGCCCATCTCACCGATTTGATTATCCCTTTTTTCTCATTCATTATTCCTATCGCTCCTAAAATGTATTAAACGCGTAGTATATAAAATTCCATTTTTTATTAAAATACATAAAATCATTTTCACTATATACATTCAAACATTTTATTAAGTATAACATACAATATATTTGCAGTCAATGGCAATAACTTGATGAAA
>DKWG01000013.1 GCA_002491605.1 Ruminococcus sp. UBA7158 | reverse complement strand
ATAATTAAACATAAAAAAGCCGTCCGATCGGGCGGCTTTTTTTCATATCATAATATCATCTTAAAATTCCAAAGCACATCTTGGTACTCCTGAGTCGCATAATCAATCCCGACTCTTTTTGAACGCTGAATCTCAGTCGGCACAAGCCCGTCGTCCTCAATCCAAAGCTCGTCCGAGGTGCAAAGGTCTGTGTAGTTTTGCTCTCTTGTTATACTAAGCGCCTTTGTCAGCTTCCCGGGACCGTTATACCCGTCTACTGCCCTTATAAGAACGGCTTCGGGGTGTCCCTTGTCGCCTGACACAACATTTAAAAGGCTGTGTATGCCGTAGCAAAGGTAGACGTAGGCAAGTCCGCCTTCTTCATATAAAATCCTTGTGCGATCGGTTTTGCCCCTGTGTGCATGGCAGGCTGTGTCCTCCTCGCCGAAATAGCATTCGGTTTCGGTTATCCTTGCTTTTACAACACCCTGCTCCGTTTTCCTCACTAACAGCTTTCCCAAAAGTAAAACGCTCAGCTCGGTTGCCGGTCTAAGATAAAAATCCTTTTTAAGACGTTTCATTTATTTAACAGTACCTTTGCTTTGAGTATTGCAATCTGAGTCTTTGAATCCGGTATTTCATCCCTCATCACCATTTCAACTGCCCTGTCAAACGGAATCTTGACTATATCCACAAACTCATCCTCGTCAAGGTGCTGATCTGAAAAATGCAGACCCTCGGCTAAATACATATAGATAACCTCGGTGTCATATGCAACAGTCGGATAGAGCTTACCCAGATATGTAATCTTGTCGGCAACTGCTCCGACCTCCTCTTTCAGCTCTCTTATGCCGCAGGTGAGCGGCTCTTCGTCCTTTTCTCGCTTTCCTGCAGGAATCTCTGTTAAAATCTCCTTAAAGGGATACCTGAACTGACGAACAAATATAATCTCACCGTCGTCCGTAACAGGCAAAATGCAGACGCCTCCGCTGTGCTCAACGACCTCTCTGAACGCATGCTCGCCGTTTTCAAGCATGACTGTGTCTTTTTTTAGTCTTAGTATTTTTCCTTCAAATATTACATCGCTTGAAAGCGTTTCTTCGTGTAAATGCTCCATTTTAAATCGTCCTTTCAGTCGTCTAAATATCTGATAACGGCTATAACCTTGCCGAGTATAGATACTTCGTTTAAAATAATCGGATCCATTGTATCGTTTTCGGGCTGCAAACGGAAGTGACCGTTTTCCTTGTAGAATCTCTTGACGGTTGCGTCGCTTCCGTCGACAAGCGCAACAACTATATCGCCGTTGTCAGCTGTTGACGACTGCTCGACAACCACCGTGTCGCCGTCCAAAATAGCGGCGTTTATCATCGATTCGCCCCTAACTTTAAGCGCGAACAGCTTGCCGTCGTGGTGCTTATTGCTCTTAAAGCTTAGATACCCCTCGATATCCTGAATAGCTGTTATCGGCTGACCGGCGGTTACGGTTCCGACAATCGGAACCTTTATGTTGTTTACGTCTCCTGCAAGCCTTATAGCACGGTTTAAATTCTCGCCCTGACGCTCTATAAGCCCCGCCTCAACGAGCTTGGAAAGGCTTCTGTGCGCTGTTGACGTTGATTTTATGCCAAGCTCCTGACAAATCTCCCTAACCGACGGAGTAAACCCCTCGCTTGCTCTTTGCTTAACGTATTCGTAAACCGCCATGTCCTTTTCATTGAGTGCCATTTTAACCTTCCTCGCCTTCGCAATGCAAAGGCTCCCTCCTTTATATTTTCTCGGGACGATTCGCCAAAGCTAAGCCCACTGCTCTATACAGAGACCGCTTTGCCCGAACCGTCAAGTTTTTGTGCTTTTCCCGACGGCACTTCCCGTCAGCTATTTGAAAGCTCGCCTGCAAGCCTTTTTGCGACCTTATAAATGTCACCGCAGCCAAGCGTTATAACCAAATCTCCCGGCTTGACCTCGCCCTTTAGGTATTCAACGCATTCATCAAACGTTGGGGTTAAAACACAGCCCGGTATTTTCTTTGCCAAGTCGCTTGAATGAATATTAAAGGTGTTTTTCTCCCTCGAGCCCATAATCTCGGTTAAAATGCTCAGGTCGGCGATTTTCAGGGCTTTTGCAAAGTCGTCAAGAAGCATGCTTGTTCTTGAATAGGTAAACGGCTGGTGAACCGCTATAATTCTATTAAAATCGAGAGACTTGGCAGCTTCAAGTGTGCAGGCTATCTCCTGCGGATGATGAGCATAGTCGTCTACAATGGTGACGTCGTTTATAACCGCAATGCGCTCAAACCTTCTTATTGCGCCTGCAAAGAGAGCTAAGCCATCAGCTATAGTATTTACGTCTATACCGAGATACCTTGCCGCAGCAGTCGCTGCTGTTGCGTTTAAAACGTTGTGCCTTCCCGGGACGTGTATTTCGGCGTCCATGAGCTTTTCGCCCTTGAAGTAAATTTCAAAGTAGGTCGCAAGACCCTTTGTCGACTTTATAACAGGGTAATAATCGTTATTGTGTTCCCATCCGAAGGTTATTTTGTCCTTTCCGCAAACGCTTGATACTGCATCCAAGGTGTTTTTATCGTCTCCGTTGTAAATCAGGCACTTTGAAGCGTTTTCGGCAAACTTTGTGAACGAACGCTTTAAATTTTCCAGGGTTTTAAAGTAGTCGAGGTGATCCTCATCGATATTTAATATAACTGCAATGTCAGGGTACAGCTTTAAGAACGTATCGACGAACTCGCAGGACTCGCAGACCATTATATCGCCGTCTCCCGACCGTCCCGAACCGCCCAACGTCTTAAGCTTTCCGCCCAAAACGCAGCCGAAGTCAGCTCCGCTGTTCAAAAAAATCTGGGCGAGCATGGATGAGGTTGTGGTCTTTCCGTGAGTTCCCGAAACGCAGACAGCGTTTTTGTACCAGCTTGTGACAAGACCCAAAAGCTCACTGCGTTCCAAAACAACAGCGTCGCTTTTTTTAGCGGCGATAAGCTCGGGATTATCTGCCATGATAGCAGCTGTGTGGACAATTAAATCAGCGCCTGCAATGTTTTCGGCACGCTGCCCCAAGAATACCTCAATACCCATATCCCTGACCGCCTGAAGCGTTTCTGTTTCGTTGTTATCGGACCCTGTGATGTGATACCCCATACCATGGAGTATCTGCACCAGCGGATACATTCCGCTTCCGCCGATTCCGATAAAGTGGATATGCTTTTTGTCCTTTAAAATATCTTTAAGCTCGGTTATATTCATAATTTCTCAAAATAATGCGCTCAAAGCAAACGCATTTTCGCCTCTCTGAATAGTTTTTGAACGAATGTTCTGATTTATATATAGTATATTACATTCCGAGATAAAAATAAACACCTTTTTGAATATTTTTTTAAAAAATCGTCAAAAATATTTTCAGAATTTAAGAAAGGACACTTCACTATGACAATTACAGGCATAAAAGTTAGAAAGCTAATCCCGGACGGGCGTTTAAAGGGAATTATAAGCGTCACCTTTGACGATTCCTTTGCTGTGCACGATATAAAGGTGGTTCAAGGAGACGACAGGCTCTTTGTCGCCATGCCGTCAAGAAGGGACGACACGGGCGCATTCAGGGATATAGTCCACCCGATTTCAAAGGAAGCAAGAACACAGATGGAAAATGAGATTTTAGACGCCTACTACAAGGCACTGGGGGAAGTGATGCCGTCGTAGCAGCAAGCGAGGCTTGATTTTTCACTGCAAAATATTGAAGCGTTGACATACGGATTATTCCCCAAATCCCTTGCCGACGCTTCAATTTTTTAATAGTCACATCATGTAAAAAGCTGTTCAGAGTCATTTAAAAAAGAACTCTGAACAGCTTTTCATTTTACTCTACGCTATAATTGCCCTTGCCTTTGCAACAATACTCTTGTCGTTTTCATAGGACAGCACCGTTTGCGCTCTGTCTATTTCCACCCATTTTATATCGGCAATTTCATCTGCCTGCGGAATATAGTCCGAGTTTTTCGCCTTTGCAAGAAAATACACTACTATTTTTTGTGTTCCTCTTTTGGGAGAGTAAGAAACCGTCTCACGAAAAGAGGAGTCAATAATAACATCTATCCCTGTTTCCTCCATTATCTCACGTCGGGCGGTTTGAATCTCTGTTTCCCCGGTTTCAACATGACCCTTGGGAAAAGACCAATGCCCGCTGTTGAGATGCTTAATCAGCAGGATTTCGGTGTTGCCATGAAACTTGCGGTAGACAATTGCTCCGCAGGATTTTTCATGAAGCATTAAATTTATCCCTTCTGTGCTATGCACGGTGTAGTAAAAATCAAATTTATTATAACACAGAAATCACTTATATGCAACTGTTTTGAAAAAGAAAATAAACCGTGCAGGTTCAATCATTAAAAAAACAAATGTCCGAGCCTGCTCAAAGGGCTTATAACCCCGCTTGAGTATTCTCGGACGTTTATTATGCGGAAGTCTGCTGTCTTGACGCTATCTTTTCAAGACGAATCAAATTATCGATTATCCTCAACGAATTTCACGATATCTCCGACAGTCTTTATACCCTCAACAGCTTCATCCGGAACTTCAACTGTAAACTCATCCTCTAAGGACATCATAATATCTACAACATCTAACGAATCCGCACCCAGATCATCGACTATCAAAGTATCAGATGTAATTTCACTTGAGTCAATATCAAACTGTTCGGCAAGAATCTCAACAACTTTCTCGTATATCATCTTCAAAACCTCCTGTCAATAATAAAGTTCGATAATAGTTTAGCGTGTAAGGTATGATTTGTCAATAGATTTTAAAGATATTTTCCCAAATATCAGCTTGTCAGAAGCCTAAGCTCTTCAAGCGTCATGCTCGGATGAAGGCTCATGTTTATTCCGCCCGATATTAAGGAAGCCGCACATGATACAAGCTTATCAATGTTTTTAGGTGTTACCATCAAGGTTTTGCCGTCTCCGCCGGCGTCCGCAACAGTCGGAACGCCTATTGCAATGCACGGTATGCCGAGGGTGGCGTTTGAAAGCTCCTTTCTTGCATTCATAACTCCGCTTCCCGGGGATATTCCCGTATCGGTCAGCTGAATAGTTCTGCCCAAGTGGCTGACGTCTGAGCAGGCAAGTGCGTCAACGACAATGACAGCCTCCGGAGATATGCTTTTAATCAGCGGCAGAAGAAGCTCCTGCGTC
This sequence comes from Ruminococcus sp. UBA7158, assembly GCA_002491605.1. Classification (GTDB taxonomy): domain Bacteria; phylum Bacillota; class Clostridia; order Oscillospirales; family Ruminococcaceae; genus Faeciplasma. Next base: position 23,473 of record DKWG01000013.1, on the reverse strand, counting down.
TCTATACCGGTTTGTCCCATAACGCCTGCTGCTATAGTGCTGACGCTTTTTAAGCCGTCATACGCAAGCTCAGGTGCGTTAAAATGGATGTGCCTTGTAGCGAATATGTGTTCAGACACCCTGGGTCCCAAGCTGTCAGGGGTAATGCTGTCGTTTCCCAGACCGACAACAAGAATGCTTTTAGGCTCATGCAAAAGCTTATTAAGCTCGCACGATATCGCCTTCGCACTTTCATCGGCATTGGCAGGTGTAAGCTCAAGTGTTGTTTCAGGCTCTAAGGTGAGATATCTTCCCATAGCCTTGCCTATTCGTTTTGACGCTTCTTCCTTTGAAATTGTGACTTCGGTAACCGTAAACCCGCCGCTGTTAAAGGTATTGACGGATATGCCGTCAGGCAAGCCCTCGTCATGAGCAACGGTATTCGCACTTTCGAGCGCTAAGTCTGTTCTTATATTATATGGTGAAAATGACATTCGTACCTCCCGATTTGATTTGTATTAATCACTGCTGTAGTGCCATATTTCGCATTTCAGCTGAAAAAACAGCCGAACGGTTCAGATTCTACCTCGATTCCTCAAGCGTTCTCAGCATAAAACTAATACATATCGATTTTTCTGAAATTTTTTTCGAAAAACTATTGCTTTTTTTAAGAATAGATGATATATTTATTCTTGATACTTGTTGAATAAGTAAGGAGTCATTAACCTTATTGCACTTTCTCAGTCGTGCAATTAGCTTATCCAAATAAGTGAATTTTATGAATTGACTAAGGAGGTGTCTTAATGGCAAATATTAAGTCTGCTAAGAAGAGAGTTAAAGTTATTCAGGCAAAAACCCTTCAGAATAAGATGACAAAGAGTGCTTTAAAGACTGCTATCAAGAAGGCTGATTCCTGCGAAAAGGCTGACGTTGCTTTGGCAATCAAGAAGGTTGACCAGGCTGCTTCTAAGGGTCTTATTCACAAGAACAAAGCGGCAAGAAAGAAATCTCAGCTTGCTAAGAAGTTAAACGGCTGATAAGCTCATCTTAAGATGGTATTATCTTTTGCTCCGCCACTAACCCAAGGCGGAGCTTGTTTTTTGCAATATTTTGTCCGTTTAAGTTGTTTTATCTGTGTAAGACAGCAAAATAAGCTTTAAGCTGTTTACATCACAGAATAACACAGCATAAATACAAATTCACTATAAGCGACGTTTTCTTATTTGCTGCATTTTTATTTGAAAGGATAGTTTACATATGAAAAAACTTCTTTTAGCCTTAGCATTATCATTAAGTCTTTTAGCATTAACAGCCTGCGGCGGCGGTAACGACAACGCCGCAACCACTTCGGCTGATTCATCGGATCCTGTTGTAACTCAGCCCACCGATACCGACGATTCTGATGTCACAACACCTGCTACCGACGACGCTCAGGCTCCGTCTGCAGACGACACAACAACTGTGTCCGACGTCTCGGAGGGTGAACCGCAGGAGGTCACAACAACCGAAGAAGCTCCTTTGGTAACCACAACTCCCGAGGAAACCAAGGCTCCCGAAACCACTACCGTCAAGACCGAAGCCACAACAACTGCAACAAAGAAAACCGAGTCCACCAAGAAAAGTGAAACCGAGGCTAAAACCGAAGCGCCCGTAGAAGGCTCTATGATCGAAGAGGGCGACGACGAGGACGTTATCGATATGGATGATGAATTAGTCAATATTGATGAGCTTTTAGCCTTGTGGGGTCTTGAGTCCGAAGATTTTGATTTAGGCGGCGGAAATTAATTTTCTTTGACAACATCAAAATGAAAAAATTATCCGTGCAAGCTGTTTAATTCAGCTTGCACGGATTTTTATACAACGCACTATCTTTCCGGTCGGATATTCCTATCTGCAAGTATCACCTCGACGCCTGAGAAAGAATCTCTATCGACTTCTTAATATATGCGTCAGTCGACTCTCCTTGTGCGGTATTTGAATCCTGACCTGAGATAATCTCAAAATCGGGCTTCACACCGACGGACATAAACGATGTCTTATCAGAGCGCAGAACGCCTGTAGGCAGGCTTATAGCCGTATTGTCGTATAGGTCGAAGGTTTCAAGGTACTCGGCATTTCCGCCTGTTGTGTTGCCTATGATGTACGCAGAGAGATTGTCCCTCATGGCAGCCGCAAACAATTCGGCAGGTCCGTTTGTACCGCTGTTTACAAGTATGGCAACAGGTACACCGGGGGCGTTGTCACCGTCGGTCGGGTCAGCGCTTGCCTCAGCACCGTAGGAATCTGTCAGCCAATACGGAACGCAGCCCTTTGGCAGCAATACGTTCAAAAGATTGAACACCGGCTCAAAGATAACGCCTGAGCAGTTCCTTAAATCGATGATAATTCCCTTAACGTCGTCAGACGACAAAAGCATTGAATACGCCGCCATAAACTGACGATAGGTCTTTTCCGAGAAGTTTACAACCTTAATATAAGCATATCCGTCAAAGGTTTGGGTTGAAACCGACGCCACTGTCATCTGAACGGTCGCAAGGTTTACTGTTCTGTCTACTCCCTCTGAGCGAATAGTTAAAGACAGCTGTGTGCCTGCCTCTGCCGTTATGAGCGAATACGCCTTTTCATATCCCATTTCCAAAACGCTCTCGCCGTTTATAGCCACAATGCTCTCTCCGACGGCTATGCCTGCGTTTTCGGCAGGGCTGTTAGGCAAAACGTCGATAACGCAGGGGCATCCGCCCGACTCCTCAACATAAACACCTATGCCCAAATGTGTTCCGCTCAAATGCTCCTTATAGACAAAATACTCGTCCGGATTGTAGTAAACCGCCTTGTCACTGTCCAAAACCGATATATAGGCTTCGGCTAAGGATTCCTTCAGCTCAGCTTCGTCTATCGAGCCGCTGTAATACGACCTTATATATGTGTCAATCTGCTCTAAGTTTGTATACATCTCGGCTCTTTGCTGAACGTCTGCAATCAGATTATTGTATAGATTCATTGAATAGCTTGTGGATATTATATAGGTAATTGCGGCGGCTATTGCCATGAGTGAAATAGCCAAGCCCAATGATATTTTCTTATTCGTAGATATTCACCTCTTGTATCATACTGAAAACCGCTGATTAATGCGTTATGCGAAAGCGCAGAGTCATTTAAGCCTTGTTACCTTTCGGCTCATCAGCGATAATGCCCGTTGCCCGTAAACACGCCGCCTCGCTTTAATCGGCGACACCATGACTTACAATCATAAAGTATACCTTAAATCAGCGCGAAATCCATCGCATTGTGACGAATTTACTTGCCTGCGCTTACATTGTCAGATTAGTATTATGGCAGCACCGCACAATAATTGTCGTGCGGTGCTTAATTAATGATTTTTTAACGTGCTGTCACGCTTCGGCAGCAGCTGCAAAAGCATACGTTTCATTATAGCGCTGGATGCACTCTTTAATTACTCTGAGTGCTTCCTTCTGACCCATAACCTCATTGACCGCCGTTTCCTTGCCTTCAAGCTGTTTATAAACGGAGAAGAAATGCTTCATCTCAGCAAATATATGACTCGGCAAAGCCTCTATGCCCCTGTAGGCGTTGTATGTAGGGTCTTCAAAGGGTATAGCGATTATTTTTTCGTCGTTTTTGCCGTTGTCGAGCATTGTAATAACGCCGATAGGGTAGCACTCAACCAAAACAAGCGGACTTATCGGCTCGTTGCACAAAAGCAAAACGTCCAAAGGGTCGCCGTCGTCGGCCAAGGTACGGGGAATAAAGCCGTAATTGGCAGGGTAGTGAGTTGAGGTATAAAGGATTCTGTCAAGCCTTATAAGTCCTGTTTCCTTATCCAGCTCGTATTTTTTCTTGCTTCCCTTCTCAATTTCAATAACCGCCATAAAATCCTCGGGCGTTATTCTTTCAGGCGAAATGTCATGCCATATATTCATTAAATCGCATCCTTTTCTGAGCTTTTACTCTATTGCTATGCCTGCTTTTATTTCTTTATGAGATTATACTTTTCAGGATTCTTTCTTTCTCCGTCAACTCTGACCTCAAAATGAAGGTGCCATCCTGTCGACCAGCCGGTCGAGCCGACGTAGCCCAAAACATCGCCGGTTGTAACGTGCTGACCTTCCTTGACTATTATCTTCTCTGCGTGGCCGTAAAGCGTTGCATATCCTCCGCCGTGGTCTACTATACAGTAGTTTCCGAATCCGCCTCCGCAGCCGCAGGACTTGCTCTTGCCGTAGTTATGCTTGCAGCCGTTAGTAACGAATATGACCTCTCCTGAGTTGGCGGCTGTAATCTCTGCGCCCTTTATTCCCGAGCCGGAAATATCTATTCCTTTATGAGTTGTTCCCCAGCGGCTGCCGTAGCCGGAGGTAATCTTATAATATCCCGGAACAGGCCACAGAAATGTTCCCTTGGGCAAATCACCCATATACTCGGAGCGGGACGCTTCACGGATAATTCTTTGGATCTCCTCTTCGACCTTTTCAGCTTCTTTGTCAAGCTCGTCCTTGTTCTGCTCATACTCAGCCTTCTTGGCGTTCAGAGCCTTTATCTGTGCCTTGCTCTCCTTGTACAGCTGATTCAGGCTTTCAAGCTGGACGTCCCATTCGTCACGTCTGTCGGCGACCTCCTGCTTTTTAGTCTCAACGTCGGCTATAACCGCTTCTAAGTCCTTAATCTTATTTTCAAGCACAAGCTTATCGTCTTCATAGCTTTCCTTGAGCGCTATTAAGTCGTCAATGAGGGCATTGTTGTAATCGGCAACTCTTTTAACAAGCTCAATCTTCATGAGCATATCGAAAAAGTTATCGGCGCCGAGCAAAACCGACGCAACGGAATCGTTTCCCGACAGATACATTGCCCTTATTCTTTTTTCATAAAGAGCGATGTTCTTGTCTATTTCGTTTCGCTCATTGTTGATAAGAGCTTCAGTTGCGGTAATATCGTTTTCCCTGTCGACTATCTCAGCCTCAAGACCTGCAATTTGAAGGTCGTATTCCTTTATGAGATCCGTAAGGGTTCTTATGTATTCCTCTGTAGCGACTATCTGCTCGTCGATTTTCTGCTGATTTTCCTTTTCACGGCTGATATCGCCCTTAGTCTCCTTGATGGCAGCGTCTATTTCCTTCTGCTGCTTTTCTATATCCTTAAGCTTTGACTCAAGCTGTTCCTTAGCGGAGCTTGCCTGAATGCTCACAGAGCCTGTGCACAGCACAGACGTGAGCGAAATTGTCAAGGCGGTTAAGACTATTGCGGATTTTTTTATGATGCTCTTGAAGTTCAATTTCTTATCCTTTCTTTAAAGTCGGCAAGCTTCTAAACGTTCAAATGCTTTCTTGTCGAAATAACAGAGCCTATCGCCGATATAAGTATTCCGAAGCCCAAATAGCAAAGCGCAGTTATAAGCGCAATGTCCTTAAACGGTATCAGAGTTGCTATTCCGAATATCGCCCAAAGGTTAAAGCTTGACGAAAGGGTGTTGAACACCTCGGTATAAGCAAACCATGTAAAGCCGAATGCCAAAACAGCGGAAATAAGTCCTATAACAAGTCCCTCAACAAAGAAGGGGATTCTTATAAAGGTCTTTTTTGCGCCGACGTACCTCATTATGTTTATCTCACGCCGCCTTGCGTAAACGCTCGTTCTTGTCGTATTAGATATAATTACAAAGCACACAACTATAAGCGCTATTGTTACTACCGAGAAGAGCAGGTTGCATATTTTTCTGACGTTTATCAACAGATTGGCAAAGTCATTCGGCGCCTTAACCAAATCTACCGAGTCCATAGCCTCAATTTGAGCTACCGTCTGAGATAAAATCGATATATCGCTCACTCTTACCCTGTATGAATCGGGGAGAGGATTTTTGCTCATATACTGGAACAGCGACTTTTCGTCCTCTGTCATTGTCTTTTGCATATCCTCCCAAGCGGCGTCTTTTGAATAAAAGCTGACCTCAAAGACGTTTTCATTATTCTTGAGATTTTCTCCTAAATCGTTGACGTTGTTTATCGGAGCGCCGTCCTTGATGATTACTATAACTTCATTTCGTCTCTCGATTGAGCCTATCATCTTAGTGATGTTTGTCGACACCAAGACTGACATTCCGACCATAACCAGCGATATTGTCATAACGCAGAGTGACGCAAAGGAGTTGACCCTATTAAACCATATCCCTCTGAACCCCTGTCCGACGAGATATTTAAAGCTGTTAAACCTCATCTGCCCCTCCTATAACTTCGTCAAAGATAACAGAGCCTGTGTTGATATTTATTATTCGTCCGCCGAAATATCTTACAAGGTCATGCTGATGAGTTACCATCAAAACGGTTGTGCCGCAGGCGTTAATACCTCTGAGCAGCTCGACTATTTCATAGCTTCTCGCCGGGTCGACGTTACCGGTCGGCTCGTCCGCAATTATAAGCTGAGGGTCGTTGACCAAGGCTCTTGCAAGGGCAACACGCTGCTGCTCGCCGCCCGAAAGGTCGTCGGGATATGATTTTGCCTTTGCAGCAAGCCCGACAAGGCTTATAACATACGGAACCCTTGAGCGTATATATTTAGTAGGTGCGTCTATCGCCCTTAGGGCAAACGCAACGTTATCGTAAACGGTGAGGTTGGGTATAAGTCGGAAGTCCTGAAAAACAACGCCTATGGTGCGCCTTAAATCCGGGATTTTTCTCTGTTTAAGCTTATTGAGGTTATAGCCGTTTACCCTGACCTCGCCCTCAGTAGCCGTAAGCTCCCGAAGTAAAAGCTTTATAAGTGTCGACTTACCGGCACCCGATGTTCCGACTACGAAGGCAAACTCCCCGTCGTTAATCGTCAGATTAACGTGGTCAAGAGCGTGCTGACCTGTCGGATAAGTGTATGAAACATTTTTTAATTCAACCATTTTAAATCGCTTGCAGTATGCTTTTTACGAACGATACCGATTTTCATGCAAAACAGATACCAAAGGACTCGCTGATTATTGCGCTTAAATACGTCTTGACAACGGTTTTTATCGCCTTGAAACGAACCGTTCCGCTTTAATCAGTGCTTCCTAAAAGCAAAAGCTCCTTTCTTTTAAACTGTGCGGCAGCCGCCGTCCGCCGATGGCGCAGCCTCCGCTTTTTGAGATAAGTAAAGAGCAAACTTTACTTTTAAGTCTGCTCTTTGTTTTCTTAATTTCAAGAGCTATCAGAACTTAACCGGATCTGAAGACAGATATTTTTTAACCATGAGTGCGATCTTGAAGATAATTGCGTGATCGAACTCTCTTAAGTCAAGCCCTGTGAGCTTCTTGATTTTTTCAAGTCTGTATACTAATGTATTTCTGTGGACAAACAGCTTTCGTGACGTCTCCGAAACGTTTAAGTTGTTCTCGAAAAATTTCTGAATTGTGAACAAGGTTTCCTGGTCTAACGACTCTATTGAACCCTTTTTAAATACTTCCCTTAAAAATGTCTCGCACAAGGTAGTCGGCAGGTGATATATAAGCCTTGCTATTCCCAAGTTTTCATAGCTTATGATGCTCTTATCGGTATCAAAGACCTTTCCGACTTCAAGGGCAATCTGAGCCTCCTTAAACGACACAGCCAAGTTTCTTACGTTGTCTACAACCGTTCCGACGCCTATGTTAACCCTTGTATAGAACTCGCTCAAGAGGGTATCTGCTATAGAAAATGCAAGCTTTTCAAGGTCGGACGACTCGGTGCTGGATCTAACCTCTTTTATAAGCACGATATCAGTCTCATTTATTGTGAAAACAAAGTCCTTAACCTTATCCGGGAAGAGATTTTGGATAACGTCAAAAGCCGATACGTCATTAGCAGCAACTATTCTTATCAAAAATACTACTCTTGATACATTTGAGCTGAAATGAAGCTCTCTCGCCTTAAGCTGAATATCTCCGGGCAGAATGTTGTCCATAACAACGTTCTTGACGAAATTGTTTCTGTCGTACTTTTCGTCGTAGAACTGCTGCAAATTATGAAGCGATATGCAAAGAAGGTTAGCATATTTATATGCCGCTTCGTCAGTTCCTTCGACAAAAACAAAATAGTCGCTCTTTGGTTTTGCCCCGAAAGGCATATAAGTGAAGCCGTCGCGGATGAAATAATCACTTGCTTCGTTTAAGTCTACCGATATAAGCTCGTTTATGCATCCTATTTTGGATACGTCGCTACACGCCACTATCAGAGCATCGCAATCGATAACTCCGATTTCACAGCCAATAATATCCTGCATCTGCTGAAGAACACCCTGGAACAATTTGTTTGACATAAAACTAACCATGCCTTTCATTTCAAAGTCGATTTGGGGGCGATTTGCATACAAAGGAAACGCTGATTGATACATTTAATAATGGTACTGAAAACGCTTAGGAATCAGGCTTAGGGCACAGCTTGCCGTAAACATAATTCCGATAGATCCCTTCGGTTACAGATTCTTTTTCATGAACCCTTCGCTTTCTGCTCAGCAGCCTCCTGAATAAACCGACAAATCCATACGTCGGTTTATACGCCGTGCATTAAAATGTATTAATCCTTGCATAGCCCGATATAAATAACCTTTTTCTCAACCTCGGACAGACTCTCACAGCAGTCGAAGCAGCATTCACACTGCTTTCAATCAGGAAAAAGCGCACCTCATCAATTATTACAAATTGTAACACATTTTTTCGTGCAATGTGTTAATAAATTATGAATGCCACAAAAAAATCTGTGTTTTTTTAGACAATATTACCAATGAAGCCGTGTTTTCATCTGATACGCTCCTTCTTCATTCCAAAGTATACAATATCAAACAGTAAAGTATCCGTCAAAAAGCCCTTGGAGCAAGCATAAGAGACCCACAGCGGCAAAAAATCAAGCCGGTTTGAGTTTCCCCCAAGCCGACTTGACAGTAAAAATAAACCAATATAAGTGCAAAAATTATCTTGCTTCTTCTGCAAATTCGCTTTCAACCAAATCAACAAGACCGTTTACTGCTGCTTCTTCATCTGCTCCATCAGCAATAACTCTTATTGCTGTGCCGCCGATAATTCCCAATGAAAGAACACCCAGAAGGCTCTTTCCGTTTACACGTCTTTCCTCTTTCTCAACCCAAATAGAAGACTTAAATTCATTTGCCTTCTGGATGAAGAAGGTTGCCGGACGTGCGTGAAGACCAACCTGATTCTTAACAACTACATCTTTAACGAACATACCAATAACTCTCCATTTCAAAATATAAACATAACATAATGCTGATGACTTTAACTCTATACACAGTATACAAAGTTAGTATCATTAAGTCAACGGACAATTATCACTAAAAAAGCGTTTTTACCGAATTTTCTGCTATATGCTTACTACTTGCACAAAGCAAAAAGAGTAATTTGTGCAACCTCACTAATAATATTTAGCGTTTAGATACAATATATACAAAGGTGCGCTCAGTGAAAATCCGACTTATGACTTATGTGCGAATAATTCGACAAAAACCGATTGATTACTCGTTATCGCTGTCAAAAATATGCGGATGCTCATCTAAAATCGCCGTTATCTCCGAAAGATTGGCTATATCCACCAAACTCAGTTCAGCGGTTTTTAATAGCTCGGGACGCTTTTTATAGGTTTCTTCAAGCTGCTTATAGCGTCTCCACTTCAGTATATTCTCACGGTGACCTGTTGTCAGTATCTCAGGTACGCTCATTCCCTGCCAAACCTCGGGTCTTGTATACTGCGGATATTCCAAAAGCCCGTCAAAATGGCTCTCATCCTCGTGGGACTCGGCGTGTCCGAGTGTGCCATCGAGCATTCTGACTATTCCGTCCACCAAAACAACCGCCGGCAGCTCTCCTCCTGTCAGAACAAAGTCGCCCAAGGATATCTCCTCATCGACAATCTTATCAATTACCCTCTGGTCGACGCCCTCATAATGACCGCAGAGTATAAAAATGTCCTCCATCTTTGAAAGCTCCAAGCATTTAGCCTGATTCAAGGTCTTTCCCTTCGGGGACATATATATAACGTGCGGCTTTCTGTCTCCCGCAACAGCCTTATAGCACTGCCATATCGGCTCAGCCATCATAAGCATTCCCTGACGCTCGCTGTATGGCGTGTCGTCGACACGCTGGTGCTTGTCAAAAGCGTAGTCTCTTATCTGGTGACACTTTAAGGTGAATACGCCGGCAGCTCTTGCCCGTCCTACAATGCTCGCTGAGAGCCATGTTTCGCACAGCTCGGGAAAAAGTGTTGCGATATCAATTCTCATCGAACAAGCCCTCCATCGGGAAGATTATCATTTTGCCGCCGTCAACATCCGTTTGCAGCACTACAGACGGTATAGCCGGGATATAATATAACCTTCCGTCCTCCGATTTCAGCTCATAAACGTCGTTTGCGCCTGTTTCGAGGACGTTTGTTATCGCTCCGTAGTATTTTTCATGCTCATCATATACCCTAAGTCCGATTAAGTCCTGAATAAAATACGAGCCTTCGGGCAACTTAGCGTCCTGCCTGTTCATATACAAGACCTTATTCCGCCACAGCTGCGCCTGTTCAGGGGTATTTACTCCCTCAAGCTTAAGTATAACCATGTTTCCCTGCGCACGGCAGCGTTCCGCTTTATACTGCATCGAGCCGTCCTTTGAATAAAAAGTCTTAAATGAGCACATATACGCAGGCGTATCGCACCAAGGCTGCACCTTGACCTCGCCCTTAAGTCCGTGGACGGACACTATTTTTCCAATCTCAAGATACTGTTTCATACACTTACTCCCAAAATGCCGATTCGGTATTGAAAAAACGCCGAAGCTGCTGCTCCGGCGAATAAAAACCAATTCAATCAGTCGAGGATAACAAGCTGACCGTTAAGCGCTTTACGGCACATATCGCAGCGACTTATCCGCAAACAGAATCGGCTTTAGTACTCAGTCGATTTCGACCATTATTTTCTGATTAATTCTTGCCGCTCCCGCACGCATAAGTGTGCGTATAGCCTTTGCAATTCTTCCCTGCTTGCCTATAACTCTTCCCATATCATCCGGCGCAACGTGCAGATGATAAACTACAACGCCTTCTTCATTAGGCTCGTCGCAGGTAACTTCAACGGAATCCTTGTCCTCAACAAGCTCTGATACGATTACTTTTAAAAGTTCCTTCATTGCTGCTCCTTAATGCTTTGCTAAATAAAAAAGATTACCTCCGGCACAAATGCACCCATGAGCACCTCAGCAAGACAAAAAAATACACTGTCAACACAGCTTGCCGCATTGATATTTGCCTTGCTGAAAAATGCCGGATTTCAGATGATTATACTACTTTTCAATTTACTTATAGGCAACGCCCAAAGTAACCCCGACAGCAGTCGGCATCAATCTATAGAAATATCATCTATAGATTGATGGGAAATAGCATTAAAGCACGTTATTCTTCTTGAAGAGTGCCTTAACGGTATCTGTGGGCTGTGCACCGGTTGATATCCACTTCTTAGCCTTCTCTGCGTCTACCTTAAAGGTATTAGGCTCGGTAGAGGGATCATAGTAACCGATTTCTTCGATAAAACGACCGTCTCTGGGGTATCTGGAATCAGCAACAACAATTCTGTAGAAGGGAGCCTTCTTTGCACCGATTCTTCTGAGTCTTATCTTAACTGCCATGTATTTTCACCTCCGGTGTTGAATTTTTATATATTAACCTTGGTTTTGTCAGGGTTAATTAACACAATTTATTTGAAGTTCTTTCCGAAATCCGCCGGCAGACCCTTCATCATCTCAGGCGGCAGCTTAGGCATTCTCTTGGGCTTGCCCTTGCCGTTTTTGCCCGAGCCGGTCATTCCGAAGCGCTTCATCATGTCCTTCATCTGCTCATACTGCTTTAACAGTCTGTTGACGTCCTCGACCCTCATTCCGCTTCCTGCTGCGATGCGCCTTTTGCGCTTCGGATTGATGATAGAGGGCTTGGCTCTTTCCTCGGGTGTCATCGAAAGAATCATCGCTTCGGTTCTCGGGAGCTGACGCTCGTCTATGGCGTCGTCGGCGATATTCTGTGCGCCCGGCATCATCTTGATGATGGAGCGGATAGAGCCCATCTTCTGAATCTGACGCATTTGGTCTAACAAGTCGTTGAAGTCAAAGCCGCCTGTTGTGAGCTTATCGGCGAGCTTTTCGGCTTCCTTTTCGTCTATGGCGTTCTGGGCTTTTTCAATAAGCGTTAAAACGTCGCCCATTCCGAGTATTCTTGACGCCATTCTTTCCGGGTGGAAAGGCTCAAATTCGTCAAGCTTTTCGCCCATGCCGACAAATTTAATCGGCTTACCTGTCGCCGCAAGTACCGATAACGCCGCACCGCCTCTTGTATCGGAGTCGAGCTTTGTTAAAAGCACGCTGTCGATATTTAGCGATTCATCGAAGCTCTTTGCAACGTTAACTGCGTCCTGACCTGTCATAGCGTCGACAACTAAGATTATTTCATTAGGAGACGCTATTTCCTTGACGTCTCGCAGCTCCTGCATAAGCTCTTCGTCTATATGCAAGCGTCCTGCGGTGTCGAGGATTACTATGTCATTGCCGTGGTCCTTAGCGTGTGCAAGGGCGGCCTTTACTATCTTTCTCGGGTCTATCTGACCCATTTCAAATACGGGTACTCCTGCCTTTTCGCCGACAATTTTCAGCTGGTCGATAGCGGCAGGGCGGTATATATCAAGTGCAACAAGCAAGGGACGCTTATCCATTGCCTTGAAGTACTTTGCAAGCTTTGCCGAGTGGGTTGTTTTACCAGAGCCCTGAAGTCCGCACATCATGATAACGCACGGCGGCTTCGAGGGGAAGTTTATCTTTGAATTTGCCTCGCCCATTAAAGCGATAAGCTCTTCGTTTACAATTTTAACGACCTGCTGAGCAGGAGTAAGGCTCTCTAAAACGTCTGTGCCGACGCATCTCTCGGACACCTTAGCCACAAAGTCCTTAACAACCTTATAGCTTACATCCGCCTCCAAGAGTGCCATTCTTATTTCCTTCATGGCAACCTTAACGTCTGCTTCGGTGAGCCTTCCGTGTGATTTAAGGCGCTTAAATACGCCGCTTAATTTCTCGCTTAATCCTTCAAACGCCATTTAATACGATTTTCCTTTCGCAATAATCAGCCGAAATAAAACCAATTCATTCCTTGCCTATAAGCTTCTTTATTTTCTCAAGCTTTTCTATAACGCTTTTAGTAGTTGTATATGTGCGGCAGTCTGAGATTATTTCATCGCATGAGGACTTAACATCATCTAAAAGCTTGTTATACTCATTTACTATATTTATTACGCCGATCTTCGAGTCAAGCTCCGATAAAGACTCCTCGCCCCTTTTTATGCTGTCTCGAACGCCCTGGCGGGATATTCCCTCGTTTGCGGCAATTTCTGAAAGGGACAGGTCATCGTTATAGTAAAAGTCGAGCATTTCACGCTGCTTTTCAGTCAGCATACCTCCGTAGATGTCAAGCAGTTGAGAAAACTTTAAATCCTTAGCCACAATATCACCTGTTCACCTTTTCATATTAACGCTAAATGTTGAGTTAAATGTAAAGCTAAAAAACTTTACATGAGATATTATATACTATTTATGACCCGTTGTCAATAGGATTATTACATTTTGCAGAAAATTAATGAAAAAAGTGCGCTTTGATTATAAACGCACTTTTTGAAGGTTAAAGCATTGCAAAGTAAAATGACATATGTATTAAAAACTCAGCTCATGAAAATCCTCCGAAGAAACATTTTCAGGCAGGGTAATAGAATATCCCAGCATTTTTGCCCTGTATAAAGCACACAATCCGTCCCAACTCATTGAAACATCAATGCTGTTAATCATATTCACAACGATTGGTATCTGCTCTTCACTCTTAAGGTTGAAGCACATACAGAGCGAGAAGAAATCGTCGTAGCAGGCGAATACCGGCAAGCCGTCGAGATAGTATACCTGCATACTTCTGCCATTTTTATCTATATAGGTTTCATGGTCATATTTTACTAAAAGCCCCTGGCGCTTTCCGAGATAATCCCGAGGGTCAAGCCATGGTGACTCAGCAAAGAAGAACACTGATTTTCTCTTGGGGTCGGCATACTTAAATTGAATACTAACATGATTATCACAATCTATATCAACAGGCATCGGTTCATCATAAATCGGAATTCCGGTGAGCGTATTTTCGAGCACAGGATAATCACGATAGTAGCGGTAGCCGTACCAATCCTCGGGCGCCATAATTGAACGGTGCAGATATCCGAAATCATAGCCTATCTTCTTATAGCCGGAGTAGTCGCAGTCGAATGTGTTGTCGGCGAAAATTGTAACCTCTTTGCCATCGGGGCGGGATCCGAGATCCTCACGAGGCTGTGAATAGGCGTCGGCTTCTTCAAGCTCGTCCGGCAAAACAGCGCTTGAAGAATCGTCAGGCTCTTCAATTGTATATCCAAGCTTTTGAGCTTGGCGCAGAGCATATTCTGATTCCCAACTCATCGAAACCTCAAGGCTGTTTATCATGTTGACGACAATCGGTATCTGTTCCTCACTCTTGAGGTTGAACCATATGCACAGGCAGAAGAAATTATTATAATGTGCGAATTTCGGCAAGCCGTTGAAATAATACACCTCCATGCTTCTTCCCTTTTTGTCTACATATGTTTCATGGTCATACTTTTCAGAAATCCAACTGTGTCCGACATAATCATTTGCATAGTATAATGGCGACTCAGCTAAGAAGAATGCTGAGTTTTCTTCAGGCTTGGCATCTGAATATTTAAAAGCATCATTATAATCTGCCTCAACGGGAACAGGTCCGTCATAGATAGGGATTCCGTTAAGCGTTTGTTCATATTCTGTCTCATAACGGCAGAACCGAAAACCATTCCAGGATACCGGCGCTTTGACTGAATAGCTCAAATCCTTAAAGCTGTGTTTGATTATCTTATAGCCGGAGTAGTCGCAATCGAAGGTGTTGTCGGCAAAAATCGTGACCTCTTTGCCGTCGGGAAGTGCGTTCCACTCTTCTTGGGTCAGCTTAAGTGGTTCGAGCGCATGGTCGCCGATTTTGTCTGTGCCGATATCAGTGCTGACATCTGTTTCATAATACGGTACCGCTACAAATAACTCCTCATCCGGGTTTTCCGTAGTTATTTCAACACGAAGATATTCTGCCTTTTTATCCTGACAGGCTGTAAGGGTCAGGACTGCTGTAAAAAGAATGGTGACAGCTAAAAGTATACGAATGCGGTTGTTCGTCATATGTCGTCAGCTCCTTCAAGCTTGGAGTCAATAGTCCGCTGTTTTATTATAGCTTTTGCCATTTTTAGTAAAGCAGATTATGTTGGTCAAGTAAATACCGTAAATGTACTAAAACAGATACAAGTTATTGTATAGTAGTTACAAAAATATCAGTTAAGTGAGCCGAACGCCGAAAAGATAAAAAGCCGTCCGGCAAACATCATATACAATGACATCTGCCGGACGCACTAATTATTTCTCATTAATAATCCCAATATGCAAATCTTTAAGCTGCTTTTCGTCGACCTCAGCTGGGCAGGCGATTGCTGTTAAGACATGCCATTATCATCAGGTGAAGCAGAGCAGGTGTTTGTTTCAATAGGATCAGAATTCCATGTCATATTATCCTCATTTGGCTCATTTTCAGGGGTCTTCTTCTTTATCGAGTCGATTCTGTCGAGAATAACCATTGTACAAATAAGAGTTATAATGGTATTTGATATATCAGGATAGCTTAATCCTGCTCCCATAAGTATCAGCTGAATGAAAACTACAAAAATTATTAACAGAATTCTCAAAAGTATCTTTAACATTTATTTCTCCTAAAATCTTAAGCAAAATATATTTACTCTTATTATATATGATATAAGAAATTCGTCAATATCTAAAAGCCGTCCGGCAGGCATCATATATAATGATATCTGCCGGACAAATTAATTATTTCTAATTAATAATCCCAATATGCAAATCTTTAAGCTGCTTTTCGTCGACCTCTGCGGGGCAGGCGGACATAAGCTCGCTGGCGTTCTGAACCTTCGGGAAGGCTAAAACATCCCTCAGGTTATCCGCTCCGCAAAGAAGCATTGCAAGGCGGTCTATTCCGAGACCCAAGCCGCCGTGCGGGGGTGCGCCGTATTTATAAGCTTCAACTAAGAAGCCGAACTTCGCTTCGATTTCCTCCTTGCTCATGCCCAAAAGCTTAAACATATGCTCCTGAAGCTCGCAGTCGGTTATTCTCATTGAGCCTGAGCAAAGCTCTATTCCGTTCATAACAAGGTCATAGCACTTAGCCCTGACGTTTGCGGGGTCGGAGTCGAGGTAGGGCAGGCATTCGTCTAAGGGCATTGTGAAGGGATGGTGCATAGCGTCCCAGCTGTTTGTCTCGTCGTTGTATTCAAAGAATGGCATTTCAACTATCCACAAAAGGTTGTATTTATCCTTGGGGATGATGTCCATTCTCTTGGCGCAGATAAGTCTTAATGCGCCCAAGGTCGGTAAGACGACCTTGTCCTTGTCGGCAACGATTAAGATAACGTCTCCCTTTTCGGCGTTGAGCGTACTCAGTATAGCGTCAAGCTCGCCCTCCTTTAAGAACTTTGCAAACGAGCAGTTGGGGACATCGTCAACCCATCTGATATAGGCTAAGCCCTTTGCGCCTATTCCCTTGGCGTGCTCGGTGAGCTTGTCAATTTCCTTTCTTGTGTAAACAGATGCGCCGTTCTTAACTACAATTGCCCTGACTGAGCCGCCTGCTTCGACAGCCGACTTGAACACAACGAAGTCAACGTCCTTAACGGTTTCGGTTATATTCATAATCTCCATGCCGAATCTTGTGTCGGGCTTGTCCGAGCCGTAGCGGTTCATGGCGTCAGCGTATGTGAGTCTGGGCAGGGGAGTTGTTATATCAAGTCCCTTTACCTCTTTGAACAAGCGCTTCATGAAGCCCTCGCCCATCTCTAAGATGTCCTCAACGTCTACAAACGACATCTCAAGGTCAATCTGTGTGAACTCCGGCTGACGGTCCGCTCTTAGGTCCTCGTCTCTGAAGCAGCGTGCAAGCTGGATGTAGCGGTCAAAGCCTGCAACCATCAAAAGCTGCTTATAAATCTGCGGAGACTGCGGAAGCGCATAGAACTTGCCCTCATGAACTCTTGACGGCACTAAATAGTCCCTTGCACCCTCGGGAGTGGAGCGAATCATCATCGGGGTTTCAATCTCTATAAAGCCGTTTTCATAGAAATAATCCCTTGTCACTTTAGCGATTTTGTGGCGCATGAGGATGTTTTCGGTGAGCTTGCGGCTGCGCAGGTCTAAATAGCGGTACTTGAGCTTAAGCTCATCGTTGACCTTTTCAGAGTTTGAAACCTCAAACGGGGTTGTCTGAGCCTTGGATAAAATCTTAAGCTCCGATACTCTTATCTCAACCGTACCTGTTCTGATATCCTTGTTGACGCTTTCTCTCGGGGTGACATTTCCCCTTGCCATTATAACGTATTCGTTTTTAATGCCGGACGCTTTTTCAAACACCTCACGGTCGGTGTCGTCGCCGAAAGCGAGCTGAACTATGCCTGTTCTGTCTCTTAAGTCGATGAAAATGAGATTACCCAAATTTCTGATCTTTTGAACAAATCCGCAAACAACAACCTCGCAGGGTGTAAGCGGAATCTCAGCGCAGTAATGAGTGCGCCTTAAGCTTCCCATTGTGTCCATATGCTTATTACTCCTTTTATATATTATTCTTCACTGTCGATTAAGCCGTTTAATATAGATTCAAGGTCGCCGTTAACATCCTCTAAAGCGAACAGCTCTTCTATTATGAGCGTTGAGAAGGTGTTTTTAAAATCTTCAAGAGAAGTCGGGGTTTCCTTGCCTGTGCGCATATTCTTTATCTTTGCGGAGGACGTTTCAAGCTCGTTGTCGCCCAAGACGCAGACAAATTTTGCGCCTATCTTATCCGCATAGCGCATCTGGGGCTTTAAGCCTCTGCCGATAACGTCAAACTCTGCGCTGTAGCCCTCGTCACGGATTTCCATGCAGAGCTGTGCTGAGCGCATCTGAGCCTTTTGACCCATCGGGGCAAAGTAGATATCAGGGGTTTTGGGGTCTAAAAAGTCCTTGCCGGTGTTTTCCATAGTCATGATAAGTCTTTCAAGACCCATGCCAAAGCCCAGTGCCGGTGTTGGCTGACCGCCAAGCTCTTTAACCAAGCCGTCGTACCTTCCGCCGCCGCAGACTGTTCCCTGTGCGCCGAGGTCGTTGCTGATAAATTCAAATACTGTCCTTGTGTAGTAATCAAGTCCTCTTACTATCTTGGGATTTACCTTATAGCTGACTCCGTAGGAATCCAAAATGGATTTGAGCATTTCAAAGTGAGCACGGCAGTCGTCGCAAAGGTAATCCAAAATCACAGGGGCATCCTTGGCAATGGCTGAGCAAATCGGCGACTTGCAGTCCAAAAGTCTCATCGGGTTTTTGTCAAGGCGTTCAAGGCAGGTTTGGCAAAGCTCGTCCTTTCTTGCGGTGAAATATTCCTTCAGTGCCTTGTGGTATTCCTTTCTGCACTCGGCACAGCCTATAGAGTTAAGGTTAAGCTCAATATTTTCAAGACCGCAGCCGTCTAAAACCGACTTTGCAAGCATGATGATATCGGCGTCTGCAAACGGGCTTGCAGAGCCGAACATCTCAACTCCGAACTGGTGGAACTGACGGTATCTTCCTGCCTGCGGCTTGTCGTGGCGGAAGCAGGGGATAACATAGTATACCTTCTGAGGGAAGCCCTCGTTCATAACACCGTTTTCGAGCATTGCTCTTACAACGCCTGCCGTTCCCTCGGGGCGGAGTGTGAAGGTTGCGTCTCCCGCTGAGGAAACTGTGTACATTTCCTTTGTGACGACGTCCGAGGTGTCCCCTGCAGAGCGGACATATAGCGATGTGTCCTCAAACATCGGGGTTCTTATTTCTTTAAAGCCAAACTGCTGAGCACAGTCTTTAACAATCTGTTCGACTGTGTGCCACTTGTGGATAGACGCTGGGAGTAAGTCTAATGTGCCTTTCGGCTTTTGAGCTATTATTGCCATAAAATCCTCCTAAATGATATAAATAAAAACGACCGACGTCTCCTGTAAAAGGGACGACAGCCGCCGTGGTACCACCCTCGTTACCGCTGTTATATAAGCGGTCACTCGTTTTTTCGATAACGCCGAAATACGCTGCGGCTTTATCACCGCAGAGCGACAAAAGGTGTCCTTTGCAAATAATCCCACGTCGGTGCTCTCACCAAAATGCACCGTTCTCTTTGCCGCCAAGATTAATGCTACTCTCCTTTGTCATAGCTTTTGAATATTCACTTATGATTATTTAACACATGCTTCAAGAAAGCCGCCAATCAAGATCTCCTCTTGCCAAAGCCATAATAAGCGCCTCGGCAGTAGCAATGTTTGTTGCTACCGGTATGTTGTAAACGTCGCATAGCCTTAATATGTCTCTTTCATCCGGCTCATTTGACTTTCTGTTGATAGGGTCTCTGAAAAAGATTAACAGGTCGATTTCATCACAGGATATTTTCGAGCTTATTTGCTGGCATCCTCCCTGAGAACCTATGAGATATTGTTGGATGCTCAGCCCTGTGGCTTCTGATACTTGCTTGCCGGTCGTTCCTGTTGCACACAGCTTATGCTTTGATAGTATTCCGCTGTAAGCTATGCAGAATTGAATCATCAGCTCTTTTTTAGAATCATGTGCTATTAGTGCGATATTCATAGGCAATCCCCCTTTTTAGATTTATAATTTATAATAGCACATACCGCAGAAAAAGTCAAAGGTTTTATATAAAAATCACATAAATAATCAACAATCCGATAAAACACCGAACGATAAATCAATCAATTTTAACTACGCTCTTCATTTTTCCGCCGCCGATGTCAACAACCTCGGTTTCATATCCGTAATATGCCTCGATTATTTTACGGACGGTATATTTAGCGTACTCACCGTTTTCTATAACAACGGCAAATGCGATCTCGGGATCATCGGCAGGATAGAATCCTACTACCGTCGAATTTTGTGTTGCCTTGTTGCCTGCCTGCGGCGTACCTGTTTTTATTGCCGCTTTTTTGGGGAGCGCCGCCATTGAAAACTGCGCTTCAAACGCCGACTTTTCATTCGACGCCGAATACACCTGAGCGGTCGAGCTTTCAGCGGCAAGTATCATTCCGTCTATCACCGGCTTAAACACCCTTTCGGGGTCTGCGTCTATGCTTTCCACAATTGTGGGCTTTGTTTTGCTGAGCTGCTCTGTCATATTGTAGTCCCAAACCGAGTCGACAAGATACGGCTTATACCTTGTGCCGTTATTGGCAATAGTCGACGCCAAAACGCACATCTGAAGCGGAGTTACTCCCACCTCCGACTGACCTATCGCTGCCTGAAGGACCTGTCCCACCGTCCAGTCAAGACCAAGAGTTCTGAATGTCTCGGGACTTGCCAAATAGCCCTTTGACGTGCTGATTTCAAGCTCCATATCCTCGCCCAGACCGAAAGCTCTTTCGTATTCTATAAGCTTATCGAGTCCGAGCTTTTGAACAACCTGATAGAAGAATATATTGCAGCTTTTTTGGATAGCTGTGGTGACGTTGATATTTCCGTGCGAGCCTGTGCAGTTGACTATTATGTCCAAAAAGTTATAGTGCCTTGAACAGCTGTAGGTGTCCTCCGGCTGTATGATTCCCTCGGACAGCGCCGCTATGGCGGTAACTGTCTTCATTACTGAGCCGGGGCGGTACTTGCCGTCTGTGGCACGGTTGTAAAGCGGCGAGCCGTCCGCCTCGACAACCGACGAATAGTCGTCAAGCATTTGGTTGATGTCGTAGTTAGGAGCTGTCGCCATTGCAAGCACTGCGCCTGTTTTGACGTTCATAACAACTATAGCCCCCGACTTGCAGTCTGAAAAGTCAAGCTCTTCCTTGGTTACGTTGTCCTGCTTGGTCAAAATTCCGTCTCTGAGATAGCTTATGTGGTTTTCAAGTATTGTCTGAACCTTAGTTTGAAGCTCGCTGTCAATAGTTAGCATTACGGTGTTGCCGGGAGTCTCGGGGACGGTAATGCTCTCGGAAACTGCGCCGTCATAGGCGACCGTAACCTTCTTTTTGCCGTTCTTGCCCCTTAAAACGCTTTCCATCGCCTTTTCAATTCCGCTTTTTCCTATGGTGTCGCTGATAAGGTAGCCTTTATCCTTGAGCGCGCTGTATTCCTCTGCATATATCGGTCCGACATAGCCTATTCCGTGCGGAAATACGTTTCCCGAGCTGTACACTCTTACCGCTCCCTCTGTTACGGCAACGCCCGTCAGCTCACGGCTTCGTTCGTGGATTTTAGACGCTGTCGATATCGGGACGTTTTTTATGAACACATAGTCAGTCTTTGCGGAAAAATCGGCTAAAATCATCTGATATCTTATTCCGGCAATTATGCGCTTTTCCTCGTCAGTATACTCGTCGTTTATTTTAAAGCTTTTTATCAGCCAGTCAATGCAGTTTTCGGCGGTAGCATAGCTGTTCAGCCTAAGCTTGGATATTATTCTGCCGATATCGGACTTCTTGGCGTCCGGAAGGTATTCATACGGCTTGGTGCGGCTTATGGGCGTATCGTCTATCCACATAAGTCCGTCGTTGCGCAGAAGCCGAGCAAGCTCTATAATGACTCGGTTTTGTTCCTCATAATCCTTCGGGAAGAAGGAATACTCTAAAACAACATCATATGAAACCTTGTTCTGAACCAGCGGCACGCCCTTGGAATCAACTATCTCACCTCTGACGGCAAAAACAGTCTTTTCAGCCGTGGTGGATTTTTTCGACATCAAAAGATACTTATCGCCGTCGACAATCTGTATCTTCATGAGCTTAATTCCGGCTAATGCGGCACTTATTACTACTATTGAAATTACAAAGACTATTCTCAAAACTTCAAAAACTTTTTTCACAGAAAAACCTCAATATCTTTCGCCTTGTGAAGCAAAAGCGCCGCAAGGAATCTATCGTTAATGCCGCTTTTTCCTAAACCCTGTCGATCTTTGCGTCCTGCTGCTCTATAACAAGCTCTCTTGTTCCGTCGGCGAGCTTTTGTGACAGCCAAATCAGCGGAAAAACAACAAGCGACCACGCCAGCGTCTTAAAATAGCTCGGCAGCAGCCTTGCTTTCATAACCAGCTCGTGACCCTCAAAGTCCCATATGCGATAGAAGAAGAAATAGCTGATGTAAAGATAAATCGAGCAGGTTAAAAGCACTGCCAAAAAATAATTTATTATGTTCTTGCGCAAAAACTGACGGAACATTGCCGAGCTGAGTCCGCATATCAGCGCAAGATAAAAGCCGCAGAAGCCGATAAGCTGTCCGCTTGCTATGTCCGTCAAAATTCCTCCGAGTGCGCCGAGGGCAGTCGAGGGTATTTCAGCTTCAAAGCAGGACACAGCCAAGCAAAACGGTATTAAAACCAACGCCTTGGATTTATCCGGATTTCCGGATGTTGAAAAGGCAAATATTATAAATGTGAAAACCACATACACCGTCCACTTTAAGGCAATTCTAAGCCGCGGGGGGAGATGGACCTTAGCCTTATTCTTCATAGCCCTTTCCCTTTCCGTCGAAGTCCACTATAACATATACCGTTTTAAGGTCTGACGCATCTATGCTCGGGTATACCTGCGCAATCTTTGACAAGCCGTTGGGCGCTATTTCAAGCTCGCCTATACTTCCGACTACCAAGCCCTTCGGAACAAGCCCCGAATATCCGGAGGTTATTATAACGTCGCCCTTAGTAAGCTTACAGTCAAGCGGAATATATATCATTTTGAGTTTTTTTTCAAGAGCAGTGGCATATCCGCCCTCGGTGACGCCTGTTTCACCTGTCTGAACGCAGTAAACGCCTATCGACACTTCATTTGAAAGTATCGTCGTGACCTTTGAATAGGTGTATTCAACCTCTGTAACAAAGCCGACAAGTCCGTCCTTTGTTACAACAGGGTCGTAATACTCAATTCCGTCCTTTTGACCCATATCGATAAAGAATGAGCCGTAAACGTCGTTTGCAGTCCTTCCTATTACCGTGCACGGCTCGGAAAACTCTATGCTCGGATTTGTCTTTGCCAGACCGACCATCTCACGCAGGTGCTCGTTTTCCTTTTTTATCTCCTCATAGTCGGCAATATCCTTTGTCAGCTCGGCGATTTGTTGCTTTAAGGACGCATTTTCGTCATAATAGTCCTTGGCGTTTATCAGCATATCGAGCTTGGACGTCACCCATGATGAAATGCTCTGCGACGCCTTTTGAACAGGAGCAAAAACTGTTCCCAGCGCAGAGCTTATGACCGTTGACGAATTTACGGCGGCATATATCATTATTCCTGCCATGACTGCAAGGATACATAAAATAACCTTAAACTTTTTACTGGTGAAAAACTCCTTCAAAAAACCTCGCCTCCTTTTCGGATAATTTAC
>DKWG01000025.1 GCA_002491605.1 Ruminococcus sp. UBA7158 | reverse complement strand
AAAATATTAGTGTATAATGAAATCACTATTTATAATGCCTGACATAATCAACGTCACGCAAGACTGAAAGGAATGTAAGCGAATATGAAGGAATACATCAAGGGCGCAAACCCTTATATGCCTCTTTGGGAACACGTTCCCGACGGAGAACCGAGAGTTTTTGAACACAACGGTGAAAAAAGAGTTTATCTTTACGGCTCACACGATACGGAAAAGACACAGTACTGCGGTCCTGACCAGGTTGTTTGGAGCGCACCTGTTGACGACTTGACAGATTGGACCTGCCACGGCGTTTGCTACACAGCAACAGACGGCGGAATACTTTACGCCCCCGACGTTGTCAAAAAGGGTGATACATACTATCTTTACGCTGCTGAAAGCTGCGGCGGACGAATAATGGTTGCAACCTCCGACACACCTTGGGGACCGTTTGTAAACCCCGTTAAGACAGAACTTGGCTTCGACCCTGGAATATTGGTTGACGACGACGGAAGAGTATATGCCTACTGGGGCTTCTGCGGCTGCTATTGTGCAGAGCTTAACGACGACATGGCAACCATTAAGCCCGGAACCCTGCATGAGCACCCGATGGGGCACACAAGAGCGCCTTGGGCAAGAGAAGACGGTCATTTCGATGAGCAGGATGCTTTCTTCGAGGCTTCGTCTCCGAGAAAGGTCATGGGCAAGTATGTTTATATCTATTCAAAGAGATACTATACCCCTAAGCCCGAGCTTGGCGTTTACACAGAAAACAACGGCTTCTTATCCTATAAATACAGCGACAGTCCGCTCGACGGCTATCAGCCCGGCGGCGACATAAGCTTTAACGGCGGCGAGATTTTAAAGAACTCCGACGGAACAGGAACAATGACATATCAGTGGGGCAACAACCACGGTTCAATCATGGAAGTAAACGGCAAGTGGTATGTCTTCTATCACCGTCAGACAGGTATCAACGAATTTTCCCGTCAGGCAATGATAGAACCTATTGACGTCGCTATGGACAAAAACGGAAAAATTTTCATCGGCGACATCACCTATAAGGACGGCGAGCCGGTATCGTCGAAGCCTGTTGAAATGACATCTCAGGGTGCTCATATCAACGGTCTTGACGCATATAAGCTCATTTCCGCAGGATACGCCTGCCACATTTACGGCAGCTCGATGCGCACATATGTAGCTCCTGTTTATGAGCAGGAGGAGGGCGTTTCTGCTCCTGTTGTTGACATAACTGACGGCACGACCGTAGGCTTTAGATATCTCCAGTTCGGCATGAATGCTCCTAAGACAGTCACAGCTGAAATTAACGCTCATGCAGATATAACCGTCAATGTCAGAGTTGACGATTATCAGGGCAAGATTGTTGCGACGATGAAGCTTAATAAGGGCGAAACAGTTAAAACTGCCGATTTGACATCCGGAATTGTCGGAAAGCACGCAGTATACTTCGAGTTCCGCTCAGAGCAAAGCAGCGAAATCGCTCAGTTTGTTCGCTTTACATTTGACAGATAATTTTCCCGTCTGAAAAAATAAGCATTCGGAAAACGCTTCAGCGGCGTATCCGAATGCTTTTTTGTATATTTATGATTTTAGGTTAAAAGACAGTATCATTTCCTATTCATAAGCTCTTTCATTCCTGACTTGTATGACAGTATTATCGCTCCTATGCATATGCAGAAAATCGACGAGCTTAAAGAGTTGATAATGCTTGCCGCACTGTAAAATGCCAATCCCATATACAGAGAAGTGTATATGGTCGTCGGAATGCTTACTATAATCTGAATTACTCCCGATATTATGTATATTACCGCTACAAACGAGGAAACCTTGTCGGACTGTATGCCGGTCTCGGCAGTTTTTTTCATTGTCGAAATTGTTTTCACCGTAAGCGCCGAGAATGAAATCATAAAGGCTGCAAGCAATCCCAAAATGATTGTCGTGAAGATTATAACAGCAACCGCAGCACCGATAGAATTTGAGTAGCCGGTCGAATAATAATACGGAGTACCGAACATATCTACCGAGACATTAGCGCCGAATGAAGCAAGAAGAACAGCAAGAATCATCATCAAAAGCACAAATGCAAATAAAATGCAAATCAAGACCAAGCTGATAATACTCATTACCTTCAAAACCGCAAAGCCTGAGTCCTTTACTGTGGGATGCGCTTTATTCTTAGCTGATGAGTATATGAGTATAAAGCCGATCAGAAGAACTGTTGAGGGTATTAAAGAGATGAAGGCGGATATCGACGTTGAAATGTTTTCGGCAATTGTAAACCAGTAGTCGTCATAGCCTAACGAGCCGAAAGCCAAGTCGGCTGCATTTGCTGTCGCCAATAAAGAGCTTATCATGCTTGTGCCGAAAGCAATAATTGCGGTTAAAATCAGCGGTGACGAGAAAAAGCTTTTGATATACTCAAAGCACTTGGATTTATCGGAGCTTTGTGCATTTTGAATCGGAGGAACGGCGTTTGCCGAACCGTATGTATACTCGGCAGGGCTTTCTGAGACAGGTGCTGCCGTAACTACAGTGTCGGCATAGGTCTGTGCCGGAGGATTGCTTGACGGAATACCGACGTTTTCACCGACAGCTGCCGTCGGCTCTGCGGCAGTTACCGTCTGTTCAAGCTTGGCACCGCAGTTAGTGCAGAATTTCGAGTCGGGAGTATTGTCGCAATTGCATTTTGAACAAATCATAGGCTGACTCCTTTATATTTAATTGATAAGTCGATAATTGCGAAACGTTCCCTTTTTGCTTTGCGGCAAGAAAACGACACAATTAAGCAATCATAATAACTGCTTACAAATATTATATAATGAATGCAGCTATTAGTCAACATAAATTTCGCTGTTGTCCTGCATCTTGATTTTTTACGTCGGTTTTGTGCATATAAATATAATAAACACCGTGCGAAATCCATCGAAAGACGGTAATTTCGCACGGTGCTCTGTGCCGATACGTTTATAAAGAATCGACATCATTTCCATTCCGACCAAACCTCGGGACAATAGCCGACGGTAGCCAATCTTCCGTTGCGCACAACAGGGCTTTTAATCAGTGACGGATTTTCAAGCAGCTTTTCAATTTTGGCTTGGTCGCTGCCAAGGTATTTTAAAAGAACGGCGTCGTTTGATTTAGACTTGTCGTCAATGAGCTTGTCGAGTGAGCCGACAGCCTTTAAAACGCTCTCAAGCTCTCCTTTACTCATGCCCTTTTGATTCAGATCTATCATCTGAGCCTTGATACCACGTTCTTTAAACCAGCGTTCCGCTTTTTTGGAGTCGAAGCATTTGGATTTATAGAATATTTGGATGTTCATTGTCATTATCCTTTCATAAAAATGTTATCGTCTGCATAGCAGCTGTTTGCTGCAGGGTTATAGAGAATTATTTGGCTACTCCAAAATCACAGTAAACGGTCCGTCATTAATAAGCTCAACCTTCATATCCGCACCGAATATACCCGTTTCAACGTGCAGTCCGTGCTTTCTGAGCTCGTCATTGAACTTTTCATAAAGCGGCACGGCGGTTTCGGGACGTGCGGCGTTTATAAAGCTCGGTCGGTTGCCGTGCGAACAGTCGGCTAAAAGGGTAAACTGCGAAACGCTGAGGATTTTACCGCCTACGTCCTTGATTCCTAAGTTTGTTTTGCCGTTTTCATCCTCGAAAATGCGGAGCTTTGATATCTTTTCGGCTAAACGGACGCAGTCGGCTTCGGTGTCGTTTGCTGCGGCTCCGAAAAGTATCAAAAAGCCTTTATCAATACTGCCGACGGTTTCGCCCTCAACCTCAACACTTGCCTTCAGCACTCGTTGTATGATTATTTTCATTTGAATGATATCCTTTCTTCAATCTTAGCTATGTCAATTGATTATTAATCAGTATATCATGAAAAAATATTGTTTTCAAGGCTGACTTAACGGCGGAGACAGTCGATTTATGAAAGCGGCACGGCAATGATTGTTCATAATTAATAAAAAATAGCGGTTTAAAATCAGGATATTACATTAATTCTGAAATTTTTCGCTTTAGCACTTGCAAATTTTAAAGCGTGTGCTATACTATAAAATGTAAAGAAAAAAATTTAACCCCAGGAGGTATTTCTTATGACATTCAAGAACGAGTATTTGCAAAAGGTTTACAACGACGTTGAAGCACGCAACCCCGGCGAAAAGGAATTTTTGCAGGCGGTAGGCGAGGTTTTAGAGAGCCTTGAGCCTGTTGTTGAAAAAAGACCTGATTTAGTCGAGGCAGGTATAATCGATAGAATCGTTGAGCCTGAGCGTCAGATCATCTTCCGCGTTCCGTGGGTTGACGACAGCGGCAAGGTAAGAGTAAACCGTGGCTTCAGAGTTCAGTTCAACTCTGCTATCGGTCCTTATAAGGGCGGCTTGAGACTTCATCCTTCGGTAAACGCTTCGGTTATCAAGTTCTTGGGCTTTGAGCAGATTTTTAAGAACAGCCTCACTGGTTTGCCTATGGGCGGCGGCAAGGGCGGTTCTGATTTCGACCCCAAGGGCAAGTCAGACGCTGAGGTTATGCGCTTCTGCCAGAGCTTCATGACAGAGCTTTCAAAGCACATCGGTGCTGATACAGACGTTCCTGCCGGCGATATCGGCGTAGGTGCTCGTGAAATAGGCTTCATGTTCGGTCAGTATAAGAGACTTAGAAATGAGTTCACAGGCGTTTTGACAGGTAAGGGACTCAGCTACGGCGGTTCATTGGCAAGAAAGGAAGCAACAGGCTTCGGTCTTTGCTACTTCACTGAGGAAATGCTCAAGTGCATGAAGAACGATTCCTTCGCAGGAAAGACAGTTGTCATTTCAGGTTCAGGAAACGTTGCTATTTATGCTTGCAAGAAGGCAACCGAGCTTGGCGGCAAGGTCGTAGCCCTCAGCGACTCAAACGGTTATATTTACGATGCAAACGGCATCAACCTTGATGTTGTTAAGCAGATTAAGGAAGTTGAAAGAGGAAGAATCAAGGAATACGCCGAAAGAGTCCCCGGCTCTGTTTACACAGAAGGCTGCCGCGGTATCTGGACTATCAAGTGCGATATCGCTTTGCCCTGCGCTACACAAAACGAGCTTGACGGTGCAGCAGCTGACGCTCTTATTGCAAACGGCGTAATCGCTGTTGCAGAAGGCGCAAATATGCCCTCTACTCCCGATGCAGTTGCTAAGTTCTTGGCAGCAGGCGTTATGTTCGGTCCTGCAAAGGCTGCAAATGCCGGCGGTGTTGCAACCTCAGGTCTTGAAATGAGCCAGAACTCCGAGCGCTTGAGCTGGACATTTGAGGAGGTTGACTCCAAGCTTCACGGCATCATGGTCAACATCTTCCACAATGCTTACAATGCTTCTAAGGAATACGGCTTCGAGGGCAACTTGGTTGTCGGCGCAAACATCGCAGGCTTCTTGAAGGTTGCAGACGCCATGAAGTGGCAGGGCGTTGCATATTAATTTCGGATAAATAATCAGCTATTAAAAAACATGGATGCTTTTTGGGCGTCCATGTTTTTTAATAACAATCTTATAGTTGTAATTATTTTAAAATAATGTATCGCAATATTTCAAAACTGTTGTTTTGCTGACTCATGTGTGAAACAATCGGTAGTTTTTTGTTACTCCAATGAACTTCGATACCTTTTCTTTACATCCGTTTCTCCGACGATGTAATCAAGGCTGACATTGTAAAATCGTGCAAGCTTGATAAGATGATGCAGTGGGATTTCATTTGTTCCGTTTTCATATCTTGAATAAACCTGTTGTGTAGTTTCAAGCAGTAGCGCAATATCCTTTTGCTTCAAGTCGTGATCTTCCCGCAAATCCCGTATGCGCTCAACATATGTTTTCATCTTATCATCCCCTAAAAAATAATACTATATCGATGTATTTTGTCTTGACTTTACGCCTAATGTGGTGTATAATATACATTAATAGTTAGATGATTAAGTAAATTGAAAAGAAAACGAGGAAAAGCATTCTTTCTTGCTATCGCAGAAGATAACATATGAATGAAATCAGATAATGAACAGATAGATTGATTGAATGGATTTTACTATTATAGAAACTACATAACATTCTTAGAACACATCATTTCATTAGAATCAACAAAAATGATTCAAGAGGAGACAATAAGCAAAATAGAAAAAGAGATTGCTGTGTTAGGCATACCAAAGCGAATATTAATGCGTGAAAAAAGCAAGTTTCATTACCAACTCCGGAATATAAAAGACACAATGAAAACCAACCGGCAGATACATTAACATATGGTCGGTATTAATTGTGTAAGGGGCGGAATTGATGTGAGAACTTATTTGGATTATTGTTACTCGGCTTTTCAGAAGCATTTATTATAGCCTTGAGCAAAACTCGGCA
>DKWG01000058.1:48309-70955 GCA_002491605.1 Ruminococcus sp. UBA7158 | reverse complement strand
GCTTTTTCCAGTGAAGAGATAAGAATGAAAAGTGAAGAGTACGGTTTGCCCACGGCGCAATTATTAAATAGTTGCTTCTATTCAAAAAATGTAGTATACTTTATTTGAGGTGAGTAAATTGAACAGTCCACTTTTAGACAAATCACTTGATTTCGCAACTAAAATCGTTTTATTTTATGAGTCATTTTCAAAGTCACGCAAAGACACAACTATTGCAAAGCAATTATTGCGTTCCGCTACCAGCATAGGAGCTAATATTAACGAAGCCGTTTACGGCAATAGTAAGGCTGATTTTATTTCTAAGCTTCATATTGCGCTAAAGGAAACAGGAGAAAGTATATACTGGCTTACTCTCCTACAGCGAACTTCATTAATCGATTATGATTACAGCGAGCTGTTATTCCTCGCCGATGAAATTCGACGTATGCTGATAGCTTCTTTAAATACTGCGAAAGAGAAAAGCAGCTAAAGCTTTTCTCTTTCGCATTCTTCTCTCAATTCCCACCCACAGTCTTTTCCAATAAATAACGTAAATCAACTATATCCCTAAAATACAATTCTTTTAAATTTTTATGTTGCAGAGATTGATATATTATGCTATAATATCCGCAAGCGACAACCGAAAATTATGCACAATTATAACTCCCACCCACAAACAACACCGGAAGGAATGATTCAAATGTTATCAAACAAACTCTGCAGTCAGCTTCTTGACGGCAGCTTGACAGATCACAAGACTTACATATCAGGCACTTGCAGGGGCTATTACGTTACTGTCAACACCGCAGAAAACGGAATGTACATCATTAATATAAGCGCACATTCCGAAAGCGATCCCGGAAATGCGGCTCTACGTGATTT
This sequence comes from Ruminococcus sp. UBA7158, assembly GCA_002491605.1. Taxonomy (GTDB): domain Bacteria; phylum Bacillota; class Clostridia; order Oscillospirales; family Ruminococcaceae; genus Faeciplasma. Next base: position 70,094 of record DKWG01000058.1, on the reverse strand, counting down.
TATTGAATCCCGTAAAAATGTAACCAATCAGATTCAATCCGTCAACGTCAGCAACAACAATGCTTCTATCGTTTCAACCCGCACCTTCCTCATCAAAAAAGTACCGGCGCATCTCAATGAAGCAATAATGCCGATTATTGACTTTCTCGAAAGCAACAGGTATGTCAGCGGCTGTATGCAGTGCGGAACGCAGATGTCAGAGGTTGATTGCTACGATATCAACGGTTCTCACCGCTATCTTTGCAGCGACTGCGCCGTAAAGATTGAAAGCGCTTTATCTGACAAAAAGCAGGACGTTTTGTCTAATAAAAGTAATCTCATTCCCGGTATTGTCGGGGCGCTGCTCGGCTCAATGCTCGGCTGCTTAGTGTATTTTCTGATATGGCAGCTCGGATATATTGCGGCTATAGCAGGACTTATCACAGCCGTCTGCACGTTCAAAGGGTACGAGATGTTCGGCAAGGTCATTGACAAAAAGGGCGTTATTGTCTGCGTATTAGTTATAATTTTCTCTGTTTTCTTTGCAAATCAAATTGTATGGGCATATGACGCTTTTAAGGCATATAAGGATGACGGTATCGGCTTCTTTGAATGCTTCCGCTATATAAATGATGTAGTTAAGCTCAACGAGCTTACCGGTCAGTATTACGGCAATTTAGCTATGGCATATCTTATGACCTTGCTTGGCAGCTATAGAAATATCGTCAATGCTTTTAAGTCGAGCACGGGAAGCTTTAAGGTCAAGAAGATGAAGGACTAATCAAGTGCAAAAAATTATTCTTTATACGGCTTAATAATAAAAATCATTACGGGTCACTGTTTGGCTGACAATTCAGCTCAAGCAGTGCCCCGTAGTTTTTATATAAATTTATGCGGACATAAAAAGCTTTGCTTGCTTAACTGTTTTACTGACTTCAGCCGTTTACCGCCTTTTCCCATGACTCCGAAAAGTATTTCTTCATAAACTCCTGATGCCCTTTATCGTCTGCATAGCAGTTTTCTCTTTTAATAGCCTGAGCTATCAAGTCGATAAGCTCGGTCTGACGCTCCGAGGTTTGTTCGATGAACCTTTTCACTTTAAATTCACCCATAGCTTCATACTTTAGCAGCTCTTGATATACATCTGCAATAAAGCACTTTTTCTCTATCGGCAAGTCCGAAGTGCTGTAAAACAGTCCTTCCCTGCCCTCGACCGTTTTCGCATTTTCGGCATTCACGCAGTATAAATATCCGCTGACGCCGCTGTAAAAGGCTTCAAGCTGACCTAAAAACTGTTCCTCATAAAAAGCGACGCCGTCTTTGCACCATCCCGTGACGTGCTTGCCCGGATATCCGATTTTTTCTGCGTCCCATATGTAATAAAGGGCATACGGAATATTGTCGGTAAGGTAAATGACTTTTTGCTGTGAGCCATGGAGAACTGAACGTGCTTCTAAAACTTCTATGTCGGGATTTACTGAACCATGATATAAGTATTTCATTCCAAGACCTCCGATAAAGCCGTCCGAACGTAACGGGCAGAATAATCATATGAGTAAATGATACATATCCTAAGTGATTTTGTCAATATGCTTATATGGCTTTGCAGACACATCGGAGATATTGCTCCGTTCATAAAAAATAGTGCCGCAAGGAAGCTCTTGTCTCCCTGCGGCGCTCTTTTAAGATCTGTAATTATGCTATCCAGTCGTGCGCCAAATCAAGTGCCTCGAACAGGCTTGATTTTTCCGCCGTCTTTGTTATCCTCTCCATAACGGGAACCGACTCATCAGTCAGCATTCTGTACATTCTGACCTTTGTCGCAATTTCAACATCACCGGTTTTCTTCTTTGCTGCAACCTGAAGCATTACAACCTCATTGTCTCCCATGCTGCCGTAATAAAGCTCTGCGCCCTTTCTCACCAGCGGAAGACCTCTGTATTCAAAAAATCCTTCAGCCATTTATCATTCTCCTTTCAAAAAATATCCTTGTCGTTTGTCACATTGCCGTCTCCGAAAACGGGAATCGCTTCGCCCAAATACTTCGGTTTAGGCTCGAATATGGATGTAAAGAAGTCTTTAACCCTTGCCAGCACTTCCCTTGAGTGCATCCTGAGCGAACCCCTATATGTGTGATAATCGCTTGCTACTCCGTATGCCTCTAATCCCATAGCGTCTGCAAGATACAGTGCCCTATAAAGATGATACTCCTGAGTAACTATTATAACCTTTTTCGCCTGAAAGACATCCCTCAAGCGATAAATGCTTTCGTATGTTGAAAAGCCGGCGTGATCCATAAATACGTCGTTAGATTCTATGCTTTTTCCGACGGCATAGCTCTTCATCGCATTGACCTCGTCATACTCTTCTCTGCCGTGGTCGCCGCTCATCAAAAGCTTGGGAGCAGCGCCTGCTTTGTATAAGGACACGGCGCAGTCAAGGCGATCGGTGAGCATTCCGGCAGGAGTGCCGTCGTCATAGACCTTGCAGCCTAAAACCAATATACAGTCGACGTCCTCAAGCTTCGCCGCCTCTTCGGCGGAAAGTATCTTCGGCTCGCTCGTCTTGACAACAACTGTATTTATAACAGCAGTACACAGTGCCACTGCACAAACGCCGACTGCGGCAACAGTCAAAAGGATTTTCAGCGGCGTCTTCTTTTTTTGTTCCATAATATTATACCTTTAATATAAACATCGAAAACCGGTGTGCGTATAACCTTTGCTTGCAAAGCAAAATCTTGCCGACCGAACAGGCAAAGCCTGTGCCAAACCTTCCATCGTCCGCAAACTGCAAGTTTTGCGCTTTCTGCGAAGCGGAAATTTCGTCCCTCGGACGAAAAGCAAAATCTTGCCGACTGAACAGGCAACGCCTGCACAAACCTTCCGTTACTCACAAACCGCAAGTTTTGCGGTTTCCGCAATGCGGAAATTTCGTCCCTCGGACGAAAAGCAAAATCTTGCCGACTGAACAGGCGAAGCCTGTTCAGTCTGTTACCAAATCATCTGCAAATCGTCCCCTGAAGCTCCCTCTTTAAACAGCTTAATATTAGCGCCGAGTACGTCAAGATAGCTCTTCGGCTGACTGAAGGACGTTGTGCCGTTCAGCTTAATAATTACTCTGTTTGCGCCGCCGTCGTAAAACTCAAGGGTATCTCCTCCGCCTACAGCACGTTCAAAGTGAATCTTTGCCAAAAGCTTTGCATCCTCGGCAGGGTCTTCAAGACAAAGAGCGTCTATCGGGCACTTTAAGAAGTACTGATAAAGTATCTTAAACGCCTCAATATCGGTTGGCTGACCGTCAAGAGTGCATTCGAGCACTGACTTATCTTCCTCTGCGGTTACATCAAAGTAGTAATTAACGTCCTCTCCGTTGTGAAGCTCGACGTCGATATAGTCAAGAGCATAGATATAGTTTGAAGTCATCAGGCTGGACAGAATATCAATCGGCATAAATGTTGCCCACGGAACATCTGAGGCTTGGAACTTAAATATTACGTCTATGCCGTCAAAGTAGCCGTAGAAGTATGCCGGCTCGCTGGTGCTGTTTCCGTTTTCATCGTAGGCATATTCGGCTACGTTGCCTATAGAAAGCTTATAGGTTTGAAGCTCAGCGTTGAGAACTACCGAGCAGAACGGGTCTGTCAAGCCGTATTCAGCCATATCCTCCTCTGTCGGGAAGGGCTTAATGGCTTCTACAGCAGTAAGTCCCCACAAGCCATAGATAATGGAGTTGGAGTTGACGATATCAAGGTATGCGTATACAGGTGAAATCATAACCTGAGAGGATGCCATTGAAACATCGTCTATAGCGTAATTCTTGGTGTCGTCCTCAAAAACGATGTCGTAGTCCAAGTCCTTGCGCTTTATGGTGAGCAGGTCTATTGTCGGAGCGACATTTTCAGAGGATATCTGATTCATTATGATAACGCTTATGAAGGATTCCTTGGAGTTGTAGAAATACCTTGCCGAGGTTGCAAGAACCGTGTAAACGTCCTTGCTGTCTGACATTCTCACATAGACGCTTCTTCCGTCAGGTGCGTCTATTCCGAAATACACCTTATAAGAAGAGCCGTCTTTACGTCTGACTTCTGCGCTTGCTGTCGGGTTTGCGTCCGAAAGACCGTATTTATCCATATCGGCGGCATTTTCCTCAACCAAAGCCTGTGCCTTAATTGTTGAGACGCAGTTTCCTGCGGCGGCAAGTGTTGTGTTGTTCTGTCTCAGGTCCTTAAGCTCGTCAACATAAAAGCCCTTGGCGTTTTGTGTGACGGTGAACTCGCCGTAGCTGTTTTTGATGGTCATAGACGCTATATCGTCCTTATTGCCCGATATAATCTCTATAAGCTCTGTGTTTGTATTGGTTTTGCTGCTGTCATCCTCCTGCTTCGGCTGGGTGAGCACTAAAACCAAGAACACCAATCCGAGACATACTATAAATATACCGATAAATATTAAATTCTTTGCTCTGTTATTCATTTACATATGTCTCCTTCTTACCCAAACAACAACTCCTGCTACGATTACAATAAGAGGAATTATAACTGCAAAGGTCAGGTTAAGCGAATTCTTAACATTGTCGTTTACCAAAACGCCCTTTGCCTTAAGTGCCTTGGGAACTATGGTTACTCCTTCGGTCTTTCCGGTCAGCTCGTTTATAAGGCTTAAGAAGAAGTCGCCGTTGTTGAGCTGCGGAGCGGACATCAGGCTTGAGGCTACCATCATATCAGAACCTACGACTACTACGTTTGTGTACCTTGAAATATGTGTTTCCTGATTTAACGCCTTGTATTTTCCGAGTGCGACAGAAACAAAGCTGCCTCTTTCCTCAGCGTCCTCGGCAGTCCAGCTGTCGGAAACGCCGTACATCGGTCTTAAAACTGCGTTATTGGAGGACTTAACTAAAATTTCGCAGGAGTTATAGCCGTCCTCCTCTTTAAATCTTGTCGATATTGCTCTTGCATTTGGGACAAAAAGCGAAAGATTCGGGTTTGCAATGTCGTTTTTATATTTGTCTGACGCCATCGACTGAATTGTAAAGTTTTCGGTGTTGGAATAGTAGCGCCTATCGGTTTCATAGATTGTCTTTTGCTCTACTGTTATGCCGTACTTATACAAAAGTCCGTCTAAATTAGGCGTTTGAGCCTGCTCGGCTGAGGCTATATAGATGATATCCTTTCCGAGCTCGGCGTCGTTTGAAAGCCACTCGGAAATTTTATCTATCTCCGCAACTGTGTAGTCTATTTTCGGAGCAGGGATTATAATAATGTCGACGTCTGAGCCTATATCCTCGGTTTGGATATTTATGTTTGTGAGCATATAGCCGTTTTTGTCGAGAAGTCCGGTAAGACCTGATACATCCGACTCGTTCGCTCCGGGGTACTTAAGGGTGGCTACGGTTATCGGGTTGGCGTCCGTAACTGTCATGATGGCAGATGTGAGCGCCTGCTCGGCGTTAGACGAGAGAATCAAGCCGTTCTGCTCAAACAAACGGTGGGTATAAAGTCCTCCTGCCTGAGCCTTGTAGCCGGCCAAGTATGATTCATAGTCCTCGGGGACGTTTATTATATCCGCAAGGGTGATAACCTTAACCCTTTTGTGCTCGGAATTGCCAAGCTCTACTATTATATCGCCGTCGGCAATTGCAGCTGAGTAGTTAGCCACAAAGTCGGGGTTTGAAAGCAAATCCTTATAGCTGACGGTTATATTGGGGTTATACTGGGTATAGTTGTCCAAAAGCTCTGCGCACTGAACGGTGTAGTCGCTTATGCCTCTGAACGTGCCCTCGGTTGAGATAACTGTTATTTCAACCGGAACGTCAATGCCTGATATATAAGCCTTTGTTTCCTCGGAAACGGTATAGACATTGTTGCCTGTGAGGTCCAAAGAAATCGGGAATCTCTCGAAGAGCATTGTAACGACGATGTTTACCAAAATCACTGCGACTATAAAGAGCGCTGTCAATGCGGTAGCCAAGGAGCCGTATTTTAAGTGACGCTTGTCAACAGTGCGTTTTTGCTTTTTTCCCTTTTCGGTGGCAGCCGTAGAAATACCTTTTATATTCATTTTCGTATCCTTCCTTTCTGCCCTATGAATTTGTCCAGCGGCGGCGTTCAAGCACTCTTACCGTCAGGAAGAGGAATATGACTGCTGCGCTTATAAAGAAGAGGACGTTTGAAAAGTCGAATATTCCGTAGGTAAATCTGTAATACCTGTCGGCAAAGGAAAGCTTCATAAGAATATTCTTAATCCAGTCTATAGGAATAATAGCCGCTATTGACGAAATCAAATACAATGCGCACATACTTACAAAGCCGCCGACAGCTGCGATAACCTGATTTTCCGTCAGTGAAGATATAAATACTCCGACCGATATAAATGCAGCTCCAACCAAAAGCAGACCTACAACATTGCCCAAAACCTCAAGCCAGATTACCTCTGCAAAGAAGTTTAAAACGATGGCATAAACCAAGGTCATGCAAACGCCTATCGAATAGATCATAAAGGCTGCCAAAAACTTTCCCAAAACCAGCGCATTTAAGCTGATGGGTGCAGTGAGAAGACACTGGTCTGTCTTGTTCTTCTTGTCCTCGGACAGAGTTCTCATTGTAAGTATCGGGATAAGCACCAAAAGTGCAAAGAACAGTATTGAGTACATTCCCGACATATCCGTTGTGAGGTACAAAAGACCGTCAGTCGGGCTTTTTGTAACGGAGGTTATTCCGAAGAGGACGCCGGAAGCGGCGAAGAATGCCGCCAAAAAGATGTATCCGATAAGTGAGTTGAAATATGCGCTCACTTCACGTTTAAATATAGCTCTCATTCTTTTTCATCCTCCCCGTCATCGTCCAAATCCGAAGCCTTTTTATTGATGAACTCGTCAACGCTTTCGCCCATTGTAAGACGCAGGAAGATATCCTCAAGTGTCAGCTCACTTGAACGCAGCGACATGATGTACCAGTTCCTTGCGGCAAGGCGGCGGTTAAGCTCACGTCTTATATCCGTTCCCTCAACGGCTTCGATGTTATACTCCCAAACGCCCTTTTCCCTTTGCATATCCGCTAAAACGGATACAACGCCGGGTATTGCGCTTATAACCTTTATAACCTCTTCTCTCGGTCCGTCGATTCTGGCTATGAGCTTGTGGTCGGCGGTTAATGCGTTTGAAAGGTTGTCGGCGGTGTCGTCGGCAACTATTTTACCCTGATTTATAACCACAACTCTGTCGCAGACTGCCTGAACCTCAGAAAGTATATGTGATGAAAGAATAACCGTATGGTTTTTGCCGAGCTTTCTTATAAGAGTTCTGATCTCAATAATCTGCTTGGGGTCAAGACCTACTGTCGGCTCGTCCAGAATAAGTACGTTCGGGTTTCCGACAAGTGCCTGAGCCACTCCGACACGCTGCTTATATCCCTTTGAAAGGTTTTTAATCATTCGGTTGTAAACATGATCTATCTTAACAAGCTCGCATATCTCCTTTAAATGAGTATTCCTCGGGAGCTTTACTCCCTTAAGCTCATAGATAAAGTACAGATATTCCTTTACCGTCATGTCCATATACAGCGGAGGAAATTCGGGAAGGTATCCTATTTCCTTTTTTGCCTCTATGGGATTTTCTAAAATCTCGTGTCCGTTGATGTAGGCTTCGCCGCTTGAGGATGAAAGATATCCTGTCAGGATATTCATAGTTGTCGACTTTCCTGCACCGTTCGGACCCAAGAAGCCTAAAATCTCACCGTCGTGCGCCTTGAAGCTTATATTATCTACCGCTTTTTTATCGCCGTAGGATTTGCAAAGGTTTTTTACCTCTATCATGGGATTACATCCTTTCACAATATGAGTGTATGCTCACGTCTTTGAATACAATATCACAGAATTGTGTAATCGCCGTGAACAAAACGAAATAATCAGCGAGTTTTGAGCATTTCTATAGAACGCTTCATTCTTGAAAGAGTATCCTCTTTTCCTATAATCTCAGCAATTTCAAAAGCTCCGCCCGGTGTAAACTGCTTGCCGCTTATTGCCACTCTTACAGGCCAAAGGATATATCCGTTTTTAACTCCCATGTCGGCGATAAGCTTAAACAGCTCGTCGTGTATAACATCAAAGTGCCAATCGGTTATTCCCTCTAAAACAAGCAGTGAACGCTCCAAAGCGTCAAGCGCTGTTTCACGGTTGGTCTTCATCTTCTTGTTTTCATACAGTGCCAAGTCGTAGTCGGGCATTTCATCTATGAAGTCTACCTGCTCGGGGATGTCTGTAAACACCTCGGTGCGGTTCTGCAAAAGAACTGCAATCTTATCAAGGTCGCAATCGGTGCGCTTAACGGTCTGCATGATATACGGACGGGCAAGCTCGCAGAATTTTTCGGGGGTAAGTGCTCTGATGTACTCGCCGTTTATAGCCTTGAGCTTGAGCGGGTCGAAAATGGACGGTGACTTTGAAAGTCCCTCAATGTCGAACTCAGACTTAAGCTCCTCCAGTGAAAAGATTTCTCTTTCGCCCTTCGGCGCCCAGCCTAAAAGTGCGATATAGTTGACGATTGCTTCGCTCAGGTATCCCTTTGCAACCAAATCCTCAAAGGAAGCGTCGCCGTTTCTCTTTGAAAGCTTTGAATGCTTGTCCTTCATAATCGGCGAAACATGGATATACTTGGGGATATCCCAGCCGAATGCTTCGTACAAGAGGTTGTACTTAGGTGCGGAAGCTAAGTATTCGTTTCCTCTTACAACATGAGTTATGCCCATGAGATGGTCGTCGACAACGTTTGCAAAGTTATATGTCGGCATACCGTCAGCCTTTAAAAGAATCTGGTCGTCAAGAGTAGAGTTTTCAACGGTTATGTCGCCGAAAAGCTCGTCGTGGAAGGTGGTTGTGCCCTCAAGCGGGATTTTCTGACGTATAACATACGGAACGCCCTCGGCGAGCTTTGCTTCAACCTCTTCCTTTGAAAGATTGCGGCAATGCCTGTCATACATCGGGCTGACGCCTGAAGCCTCCTGAACAGCCTTTAGCTCTGTGAGTCTTTCCTTGTCGCAGAAGCAATAATATGCCGCACCCTTCTCAACAAGCTCAACTGCATACTGCTTGAATATGCCCATTCTCTCGGACTGGATATACGGTCCTACAGGCCCGCCGATGTCGGGTCCTTCGTCCCAGTTTAGACCCACTGTTTTGAGTGTGCGGTAAATTATATCAACAGCGCCTTCAACATATCTTTCCTGGTCGGTGTCCTCAATTCTCAAAAGAAACTTTCCGCCCTGCTTTTTTGCTATAAGATAGGTATAAAGCGCAGTTCTTAGGTTACCGATGTGCATATAGCCTGTGGGGCTGGGTGCAAATCTTGTTCTTACTTCGTTCATTATGCTTCGTCCTTTCTTCTTTGTATATCCTGACATATTGTCAGTTTCAATTCCTCTGCCGAGGAGAATTTTCTTTCCTCACGGTAATAATCTTTAAAATATATACTCGCCGTATCGTTATAGAGGTCTCCTTCAAAGTCTAAAATGTGCGTTTCTATACTGATTGTATTACTTTTGCTGACGGTCGGCTTGGTTCCTACATTAGTTATTCCCTTGAACCTGCGTCCGTTTATCATGACATCCGTCGAGTAAACGCCGAATTTCGGGATGAGCTTTGACGGGTCAAAGGCGATATTAATTGTTCTTATCCCCATCTGCCGCCCGAAAGCCTTGCCGTGGACAACCTCGCCGGATATAAAGTAGCTATAGCCCAACAAGGAATTTGCCTCTTTAATTTTTCCGTTTAAGATAAGCTCTCTTATCCTTGTTGTGGAGACTGCCGTATTGCCGTGCATAACCGTCGGGACAATTATAACCCTTTGACCGAGCTTGCTGCATTCCTTTTTAAGAACGTCCGAATCTCCCGACGCGCCCTTGCCGAACCTGAAATCCTCGCCGCACAAAATAATATCGGCGTTCAGCTCGTCTTTAAAAACACTTCGGCAAAAATCACGGCACTCCATATTCCTGACGCTTTTGAAGTCTGCGAACACAACGTCGTCCGCTCCGTTCGACAAAAGCATCTGCCGCTTTTCACGGTCTGTGAGCAAAAGCTTTCTTTCGCCCTTTGTGTCTACCTCGTTTGAAATAAAGGTGTATATTAGCTTTTTTGCCGCACCGCACCTGTTAAGCTCTTTGAGTGCCGCTTGGTGACCGATATGTACTCCGTCAAAAAGACCCAAGAGTACGGCTTTTTTAAGCTCATTATGCTCGCTCATAACTTGTTCGTCTACTCCCAAAAGTTCTTATAAACCCTTATTTCACCGTCTGAAACGCTGCAAAGACCCAAAAACTCGCTGTCAACCGCTTCACCCTTGGCGTATACCCTGTATAATCCGTTCTGAGCGGCTCCTATAACTCTTGACGTATCGAGCTTTACTCCGTTTTTATACATTTTCGCCTGCTTTTCCGATAAGTCAAGCCGCTTACAGCAGTCAAACAGACTGTCGACCGAGATAATTGCGCTTTCTATGTCGCTGTGGCTTTTTATCTCGTCGAGAGTTAAGCACTTATCAAGCCCGAAGCCGTGAGACGATGTTCGCACAAGTGCGCTCATTGCGCCGTATGTTCCGAGCCTTTCGCCGAGGTCGTTTATAATAGTTCTTATATACGTCCCCTTTGAGCAGGTTATTGAAAGCTTACCGGACTGAGCGGATTCGTCAAAGGACACAAGCGATATGTCAAATATCTCAATCTCCCTCGGCTGGCGCTCAACCTCTATTCCCTGCCTTGCAAGCTCATAAAGCCTTTTGCCGTTGACGGATACCGCCGAATACATCGGCGGAAGCTGCATGATTTTGCCCTTGAAGCTGTTTAAAGCGGACAAAACATCCTGCTCACTCACCCTTTTGTCGCTTGTTTTAACTGTCTCGCCGGACGTATCCTGAGTGTCGGTCGACATTCCCAGCACAAAGTCTGCTTCGTAGCTCTTTGAGCTGTCGGGCAGGATATCGGCGGCTCTTGCCGCTTTTCCTATCAAAACAGGTAAAACTCCGGTTGCCATCGGGTCAAGAGTGCCTGTGTGCCCCAAGCGTCTTTCCTTTAAGATTCCTCTTAAAACGGCTATGACGTCAAAGGAGGTATAACCGGTCGGCTTATTTACAAGCAAAACTCCCTGCTTCATAGATACCTCTTAGCTGCATTTACGATTTTTTTGGTGACCTCTCTTGCAGTTCCCTCAATAGTGCAGCCGGCAGCCCTGATGTGTCCGCCGCCGCCGAAGGTTTGGCATAGCTTTGAAGCGTCTGCGCTTGTTGTGCGCACAGAAACCTTAAAGACGCCGTTTGCATCCTTTTGCTGCTTCAGCGTGACGCCGATTTCGACTCCCTCGACAGTGAGGGGGATGGACGCAAAGCCGTCAAGCTCGGATCTGTCTATGCCGTAGCCGTCAATCATTTCGTTTGTAAGGGTTATAACGGCTATTTTGTCACCCTCGAAGAATTTCATTCTTCCTATAACCTTTTGCTCGGCAAATATTCTGCCCCTCGACTTTATATCAAACATACGCCTGTTGATATATTCAATGTCAACGCCCGTCTGCATCAGCTTTGCCGCTGCAATATGCGCCGACGGCGTGGTGTTTTGGAATTTGAAGCAGCCGGTATCTGTTGCAATGCCTGTATACAGGCAGGATGCAGTTTTTACATCAAGAGCTTCGCCCATATGCTCAAACAGTTCAAACAGTATCAGGCAGGCGGCGCTTGCATCGGCGTCGACAAAGCTTTTTTTTGCGTAGTTCTTGTTGGAACGGTGGTGGTCGATACAAAGGTCTATTTTATCCTTGTAGCCTATCAGCTCGTCGCCCAGAAGCTGGGTGTCGGCAATGTCTACGGAGATTACATATTCCTCTTCGAACTCCTGCGGCTCATAGCCGTCAGACAAAAAGTCATAGCGTTTTGGTATTCCGTCGGAATTTAAAACGTTTGCCTTTTTGCCCTTCGACCTGAGGTAATAGCAAAGTGCCAAGCCTGCCCCAACGCAGTCGCCGTCGGGGCTTTTATGCGTCAGAATACTGACGTTGTCACAGTCAAGAATAAGCTTTGCAAGCTCATTAAGGCTCTGCGGACTCATCCTCTTCCCCCTTATTAAGGTCTAATTCCTTTAAGACCTTAGCTATATGTGCGGAATACTCGCTTGAATCATCGGGGATAAATTTCAGCTCGGGTGCTTTTCTCAGATGGAGAACGTTTGATATTTCACGCCTTATATACCCCTGTGCGCTTTCAAGACCCTTAACAGCCTCCTTTGCGCTTTCCATCCCCTGCATACTTGAAATGTAAACTCTTGCGCAGGTTCTGTCACGGGTGACCTCGCATCTTACAACCGTTAGCATTGTGTCCTTGATTCTCGGGTCTTTTAATTCCCTGAGCATTCCGCTTATTATTCTTTGAACGTCGGACGCCATGCGTCCCGACTTGAAATCAGCCATATTGACTTCCTTTCGCAATATAAAGCTTTCCCGATTTATAAACAGTCGGCAAAGTCTTTACTGTTCGATTTCAACCATCTGGTAGGCTTCAAAGATGTCGCCTTCCTTAAAATCGTTGAACTTTTCAAGAGTTATACCACATTCAAAGCCCTGCGCAACATCACGTGCGTTGTCCTTGAAGCGCTTTAAGCTGGACATTTTGTCCTCTGCTATAACTATACCGTCTCTTACAACACGAACGAGGTCGTTCCTTGAAATCTTTCCGCTTACAACATAGCAGCCTGCAACCGAGCCGACGCCTGTGATCTTATAAACCTGACGAACCTCGACTCTTGCGGTGTCTGTCTCCTTGAACTTAGGAGCGAGCATACCCTTCATAGCGGTCTGAATTTCCTCTATTGCATCGTAGATGACACGGTAAGTTCTTATGTCAACGCCGTCACGCTCTGCGTTTTCCTTTGCAACAGGGTCGGGTCTGACATTGAAGCCGACTATGATAGCGTTTGAAGCGTTGGCAAGCATAACGTCCGACTCGGAAATTGCGCCGACGCCGCCGTGGATAACTCTTACCTTAACCTCATCGTTTGAAATCTTTTCAAGGCTTTGTCTTACAGCCTCAACCGAGCCCTGAACGTCCGCCTTGACGATGATGGGAAGCTCCTTCATTTCGCCCTCGGAAATCTGGCTGAAGAGGTTGTCGAGCGTTACCTTCTGATACTGCTTGAATATTTCTTCCTTAGCTTCGTGCTTTCTCTGCTCAACAAGCTCACGGGCGAGCTTTTCGTCGGCAACGGCATTGATGATATCACCGGCTGAGGGAACCTCGGCAAGACCTGTTATCTCAACAGGTACAGACGGTCCGGCAGACTTAACTGCTCTGCCCTTATCGTCGGTCATTGTTCTTACACGTCCGACTGCTGTTCCGGCTATAATAACATCGCCTAAGTTGAGCGTTCCGTTCTGAACCAAAACGGTTGCAACCGGTCCGCGTCCCTTATCAAGTCTTGCCTCTATAATAGAGCCCTTTGCCAAGCGGTTCGGGTTAGCCTTAAGCTCCTTGATATCGGCAACCAAAATAACGTTTTCGAGCAGCTCTTCTATGCCCATGCCTGTCTTAGCGGAAACGGGTACGCAGATAACATCGCCGCCCCAAGCCTCGACAACAAGCTCATGCTCAGTGAGCTGCTGCATGATTCTGTCAGGCTTTGCGCTTTCCTTATCCATCTTGTTGATTGCAACTATTATGGTAACGCCGGCTGCCTTGGCGTGGTTAATAGCTTCTATTGTCTGCGGCATGATTCCGTCGTCAGCGGCGACAACTAAGATTGCAATATCCGTTACCATTGCACCTCTGAGTCTCATAGCGGTGAACGCCTCGTGTCCGGGGGTGTCGAGGAAGGTGATATCCCTTCCGTTTACGCTGACTCTGTATGCGCCGATATGCTGAGTGATTCCTCCTGCTTCGGTTGCGGTGACGTTTGCGTTTCTTATTCTGTCCAAAAGGGAGGTCTTGCCGTGGTCGACGTGTCCCATGACAACGACAACCGGGCTTCTCGGCTGCAAGTCCTCTTCCCTGTCCACGTCGTCAACTATGAGCCGCTCCTCAATTGTCACAACGACCTCACGCTCAACCTTTGCGCCCAACTCCTCGGCGACCAAGGCGGCAGTATCAAAATCAATTGTCTGATTCTGGTTTGCCATAACGCCGAGTGTCATGAGCTTTTTGATGACCTCTGTAACCGTTGCCTTGAGCCTTGTTGCAAGCTCCGAGACGACAATTTCATCGGGTATCATAACGGTGAGCTTGAGCTTTCTCGCTCTTTCAAGCTCTAAGCGCTTGAGCTTTTCTGCCTCTGTCTCCCTCTTGTTTGAAAGACGCTCCTTTTTCTGCTGCTTAGACTTCTGAACAAGCTTTTGCTTCTTCTGATAGTTGTCTCCTGCTCTATTCTTTGTATCGGCGAGCTTATCATACTTATCGTTATACTTGTCAATATTTACATAGCTTCCTCTTGTGTCGACAACTCTCTTATTCTCATCGGAATTGTAAGAGGATGTGCCTGTTGAATTTGTGACAAGCTGTATTCTTTCGCCCCTGTCCTGCTTCTTGGCAGGCTTCTTTTCCTCACGGTGCGGCGCTTTATTCTGCTGCTTGTTTTCCTGCTTGTGCTCGGGCTTAGCTTCAGGCTTAACCTCGGGCTTTGTCTCGGGCTTAGCCTCCTGCTTAACCTCGGGCTTCGGCTCAGGCTTTACCTCCGGCTTAACGTCGGGCTTGACGGCAGGCTTAGCATCTGCCTTGACCGCAGGCTTAACCACAGTCTTGACTTCATCCTTAACTGCCGGCTTGGCATCGGGCTTGACAGCGGCTGTCTGCTCGGGCTTTGTTTCCTTCTTGATTTCCGGCTTCGGCTCAGCCTTTTGCTCGGGCTTGGGCTGATTCTTTTGAACCGGCTTTGCAGGTGTATCCTCTGCCTTTTTGTCTGCCTTTACCTCGGTCTTAGGCTTTTCGGCGGCAGGCTTTTTATCCTGCTTTTTAGGCTGGTTTGCATCGGTTTTAGGCTTTCTTGCCGGCTTGTAGGCAAAATAGCCGTCGAAGCTGTCGACCTGGTTTCTTTGTGTAAAATACTCTAATACATAATTTACTTCTTCGGGCGCAAGAATGCTCGACGCCTTCTTTGCGCCGTATTCCTTAGCAAGACACTCAATTATATCGTTTGCCGAAAGTTTTAGATCCCCGGCAAGATCGTTCAATTTATATTTTGTAATCATAGGCAAATCTCCTTGACACGGCGGTACTCAAAAACGCCGTTATTATGCTGCGCTGTCGCAGTCGTTCATTTAAGCGGTTCTTTTTTCTGTGCGAGCTTTTTCGCCGCCGATTTCATAAAGCCTGCGTCGGCAATTGCCATAACGCCGTAGACCTTTCCGAGCGACGCTCCTATTTGCTCCATTGTAACTCCGCCTTCATAAAGCGGCACATCGTATTCCTCGCAGACAAACGCCGCTTCCTTTCGTGACTTCGGGGACAAGTCGACGGCTACCAATACGCCCCTTGCCTTTCCGGCACGGCAGGCGCTCTTTACCTCGTCCATACCCAAAATCAGCTTTCCTGCTCTGCGGCACATGGTTAAAAGACCCAATATATCAGCCGTTTTCGCCACCGCCCCTCAATTCTTCTTCAAGGCGCAGGTATATATCCTCGGGTATTTGGCAGGAAAAGCTCTTTTCCAGCCTGTGAGCCTTCTTTGCCTTTATAAGGCACTCGGCGTCGGGACAGATATATGCCCCTCTGCCCGACTTCTTTCCTGTGGGGTCGATTAAAATCTCGCCCTCGGGGGTTCTCACTATTCTTATCAGTGCTTTTTTCTCCTTAGGCTCACCGCAGCCCAAGCAGGTTCGCACCGGCTGTTTTTTCTTATTAATCATTGCTCGCTTGCTGTCTCGACAGCTTCCGATGAAACTATATCAATCTTATATCCGGTCAGACGTGCGGCAAGCTTTGCGTTTTGTCCCTTGTTGCCTATTGCCAAGGAAAGCTGATTTGCAGGGACGATAACCCGGCAGCTCCTTGAGCCGTCCTCCGCTAAGGTTACGCTTACAACCTCGGCAGGAGAAAGCGCCTTTGCGATAAACTCGGCGTCATCCTCGGAATAATTTATAAGATCGATTTTTTCTCCGCCAAGCTCGTTTACGATTGCGGTGATTCTCGAACGCTTGGGTCCTATGCAGGCGCCTATCGGGTCTACATCGGCATTGCGGCTTGCAACTGCAATTTTGCTTCTTGCACCTGCTTCTCTTGAAATTGCCTTAACCTCAACGGTTCCGTCGTAAATCTCGGGAACTTCGATTTCAAACAGTCTCTTAACAAAGTCGCGGTGGGTTCTTGAAACCTTGACGGACGGCTTTTTGTCGGGGTTGATAACTCCGACGACATAAACCTTTATAATGTCGCCTGCTTTAAGCTCCTCGCCGGGTATCTGCTCTCCCTTGGGGAAGTAGATTTCGTCCTTGTCGATTAAAAGAATTGCGTTTCCTGTTACAGGCTCAACCTTTTGAACGGTTGCGGATACAAGCTCGTGCTCCTTATCCTTGTACTGTGAAACCAAACGGTCTCTTTCAAACTGCTTCATATCGGAGCGAATCGACTGCTTTGCGCTTGCGGCGGCAACTCTTCCGAAGGTCGCCGGAGACAGCGGAATCTCGCACATATCGCCGATTGTGAGCTTGGGGTTATAGGTTCTTGCCTGCTCAAGTCCGATTTCATTTGCAGGGTCTAAAGGCTCATCCTCTACAACCTGCTTTAAAAGGTTCATTTCAAATACTTGCTTTTCGGGGTCAAGGTCAATTCTGACGTTTTCGGTATCGGGGTAATCTCTTTTTACCGCCTTTAAAATTCCCTGCTTAATTCTCTCAATCAATATTTCCTGAGAAATTCCGCTAACCTGCTGAAGTCCCTGTATTGCCTCGAATAATTCGGTGTTCATAGTTTTTCGACCAATCCTTTCTGTTTATCAAATACACTGTTAAAACAAATCTGCATCGTCATTGAGCTTAACCGATGCGCATTCCGAAAGAGGTATAATTTCCTCGTTTCCCTCGCCGTCCGCCACGGTTATCTCAGACCTTTGATACCCTGTTAAGGTTCTGACTATTTCCTTTTCCCCGTTTCTGGGACGGATAAAACGCAGTCTTATCTCATCGCCTATACACACCTCAAAGTGCTCGGGGCGCTTAAGCTCCCTGCCGAGTCCCGGGGAGGACACCTCGAAAACATAAGAGCCGGGTATCGGGTCCTTTTCGTCTAAAAGAGCGTCAAGAGGTCTGTGCAGGGACTCGCAGTCGTCCATATCGATTCCGCCGTCCTTATCAATAAACACTCTTAAATACCATGTTGCGCCCTCTTTTTCATAGCGAACATCCCACAGAAACAGCCCAAGCTCGTCGCAAAGCGGCTCGCAAAGCTCTCTCACCTTTAAAACGGTTGCACTATCCGCCATAGATAAACCTGCCTTTCAAATATTTTATCTTAACAAACACAAAAGACCGGAACGAGATTCCAGCCTTTCATTAAGAGTTATTATATTATAGTATAACACAGAAAACAAAAAATGCAATAGCTTTTTGATATTTTCTGAATGATTTTTAGCAAAAAGCGCCTTTTCATCGCATTTATCAGGGCTTTCCCATCGGTACTCTTTGAACTCTGGGCGAAATTCCGCAGACAAGCTCGTAGCCGATGCTTCCGTAGCTTGCGGCAAGCTCGTCGGCGGTTATGACCTCATCGCCGTCCCTGCCGATTAGCGTAACCGTGTCGCCTTCTCTTACATCCTGAATATCGCTGACGTCTATCATAAGCTGATCCATACACACTCTGCCCAGAAGCCTTGCCCTTTTGCCCCTTACAAGCACGCTCGCCCTATCGGAAAGAAGCCTCGGGTAGCCGTCGGCATAGCCTATGGTGACGGACGCTATCCTTGTTTCACGGTCTGTCACAAATGTTCTTCCGTAGCTTACGCACACGCCCGCTTCAACGGTTTTGACCTGAGAAACACACGCCTTAAGCTCCATAACAGGCTCAAGCTCAACTGGAAGCTTTACGCTGCAATCGGGGCTGAGTCCGTATAGCATTATTCCGAACCTTGCAAAATCGCTCCTTGGGTCAAAGTGATAGGCGGCACCGGCAGAATTGAGAAAATGCGTATACTTAATAACGATAAGCCGCTTATTCAGCTCCGCCTTAACGGCGCATATCTTTTCTATCTGATTCTTTGTATACGCTATGTCGTCCGGCAAAAGACTGTCGGCGACGGCTAAGTGAGTAAATATCCCCTCAACCTCAATGCGCTGTGTTCTGACTATTTTTTCTGCGCTGTCGCATATAACTTTGATGTCAGGGCTTCTTAAGCCTATTCTTGTCATTCCGGTATCTATAGCTATATGGCAGCGAACCCTTTCGCCTGTCGGGCAGCTTGCGGACAGCTTTGCCGCATATTCAAGGTCGGTTATGGTTTGAATAAGGTCGTACCTGATAAGCTCGTAGGCATTTTCGGGAGGAGTATAGCCTAAAATGAGTATTTCGCCTGTCACTCCGAGCTCTCTGAGCTCCATCCCTTCAACAACGTTTGAAACGGCGAACCAATCCACCCCGACGTCGTCCTGAAGGCAGGGTATAATATTTTCTATTCCGTGACCGTAGCAGTTTGCCTTGACAACGCACATCAGCTCGCACGGCTTCTCAATAATGCTGCGGCATTTTTGAACATTTCTCACCAAGCGGTCCAAATGAATCTCAGCCCATGCTCTTTTAAGTCTTTTATCTATAATGATTGCATCATTCCCTTCGCGCTGTATTTTCCGATGATTTGATTAATTTTGAATGTTTTGGGGTTGAAAAAAACGTTATCTTGTGATATGCTTTTAGTATACGTTTGATTTTTTTACAGCATACGTCTGAAAAATTGCAGTTCAGCACATTTTTAAGTACAAAAAATCAAATCATCCGCCCTTAATAATTATGCCGACATATAATATAACATGACTGAAAACAACATAAATCTCACCTGCTGTAAAGAGACAACCGTCTGCTTTACAGGTCACAGACCGGAGGGATTTCCTTTTTTCCCCGACGACAAAATACGAACCAACATCATAAAAAGTATGCTTTTATGCAAAATAAAAGACGCATACGACGCAGGCTACAGAACTTTTATAACAGGTATGGCAAGGGGCGTTGATATGTGGGCGGCGATGTGCGTTGTGCACCTGAAGTCCGTCTGCCCCGACATAAGGCTTATAGGTGTATCCCCTTTTAAAAGTGAATACGAGCGCCGAAAGGGTCTTGACAAGTGGGAGTACGGGGTGGTCTGCGAAGCGGCGGACGAGGTTATATACCTTCACGACAACTATATAAATAGCTGCTACCACGAAAGAAACCGCTTTATGGTCGACCGTTCCTCTATGGTTATAGGAGTCGTATACAACAGAAAAAGCGGCACGGGCGGCACACTTTACTACGCCGCAAAAAAAGGCGTTAAGCTCGACGTCATAGACGTCTGCGAGCTGGCAAAAAATAAAATTATTTAGCTTATTCATTATAGACTACTGTTTTATAAAAAGCAATAGGCAAAGCTCATTAAAGCTACGGCAAAAGCACAATAGTGCAAAGCACATCTGTGCTTGGATGTTTGAAGCCGCACGGCGGTTAAGCGAATTGTGCGGCACTTCACAAGTATTATGAAAGGTCAATGATTGATATGGCAAAAAAGAGAGGCTCACAGGCGTCGTTACTGCTCACATATGTTGCAACCATGCTCATATGTATAATTCTGTTCGGAACGTGCGCTGTTGTTCTTTTGGATGTTTTTGTGACACAGCCGGCTAAAAAGAAGCAGGACGCTTTAAACGGCGTTTCAAGCTCCGATGAGGACGCCGCCGTTGACTACTCCTATGCAAACGAAACAATTCTTTTCGTAGGGGCGAACGGCGAGACCTTAAATGCCGTTGCTTTAGTCAGAGTTAAGCCGCAGGACGGCGCTGTGCTCATAGTTCCGATATCAAAATACACTGTTGCAAAGGTCGGAGACACAAGCGGAACTATTTCCGGACTTTTTGAAAGCGGCGGCATGGCGTATCTGAAAAGAGCGGTGGAGAATGTATTTTCCGTAAAGTGCGATAAGTATTTAAAAATAACCGACGAGGGCTGGAAGTCGCTTGTCGAGTACACCGGAGGAACGAGCGATTACACCTTCCCGGAGGAATTAAGGTATAAAAACGAAGCCACCGGTGAGCTGACAAGCTTTTCGGCAGGTCAGGCGACAAGAACGCTCTGGGGCGACGATATAAGAAGAATTATAACCTATCCGCTGTATTCCGAGGGCGAAAAGACAAGAGTTCAGGTTATAGGCGAGCTTTCAACCTGTCTTATCAACAGCGCATTCACCTCGAACGCCGCCGATATGAAGGCAAATCTCACTAACATCTTCAATACAATTTTCAACAATTCCGACACCGATATAACCACAAAGAGCTTCAAGGAGGTTCGTGAAGCCTACGAGTATCTTTTGGACAACGCTAAAAGCCCTGCGACATACAGAATGCCGAGGGGCACATGGGGTCAAAACGGATATTTCACAGTCGACAGCGAGTTTGTCGGTGAGCTTAAGGATTATTTCGGGATTGAATAACACATCGGCGCAGCACCGACGCCGAAAAGCTCTTCATAAGACAAAATCAGGAGGACGGCCGTCCCCCTGATTTTTTAATTCCTATATAATCCGATGAAAAAGCAGCTACTCGCTTAAAAGATCGCAGCACTCGAGCGGTTCGACTACATTTATGCCGTCATTTTCGGCATATCGGCGGCGCAGGTCTGAAAAGTTAACCTGTCTGACCTCGCACAGGTGCAGATAATCCTTGATGTCGTTTTCCGATATCTTTTGCGGCAGACCAAGGTACAGGGATTTGCCGCCTTCGATCCAATAAAAGCCGTTCAGCTTGCCGTCGTAAAGAGTGTAGAACACCTTCATGCCGTCGACAGCTCTTGATTGAGCGGCAATTATGCTGCTGCCGTCTTCATCCTGAGAGTAATATCTTATCGAAAACTCCTTGCCCTCGGACGTAAAGCTAACGGTTGCAGTTGAATATTGGTCGACAGAAATGCCTGTTATTTCAGCATTATAGTCGGGGACAAAAATGCAATCGTCTTTTAAAAGGTAGTTATTATACACCTGTACGGCTAATCTGTCCTCCAAAACAAGGCTGTCTGCCTGACCGCCGGCTGTTTTTGCAAGATGAGCGCCAAGCTCTTCGAGTGAATTGCATTCATAGACGCTGTATACGCCTGTATCAATCACGGTAACAGCCGAGCAGGTGAAGGCAAAGGCATACGACAGCATGAGAAGCGACAACATAACGGTGAGAAGTGATTTAAATTTTTTCATTGACAGTCTGCCTCTTTTCTTTATTTTTTGAAATTATCCGACAAATCAATATCAATATTATCATGGTATCTTATCAATTGACATTTATCGGCAATTAAATTATAAAGTATTTTTTATTATCTGTCAATATATTACAATATTTTTATTTGATTTAATATTATTTCAATTATATTCTTAATAAAGAAGCAATAAATATTTACTCTGCCTGTTTTTACTAAATAGAAATATCTCACAATTTAGGCGTGAGCGTTTTTTATCTTGTCGGCAGAACGGTACACAAAATGAGTGAATATTTCGCCGATTTATTAATTGTTTATATGAAACAGCATATATTAAGCCCTTAACAAGCCGATAAAATAAATTGATTCCGCAAGTTTTGCATTTTCCCTGCAAATATCCTTGAAAAACAGCGAAAAAT
>DKWG01000058.1:45402-48014 GCA_002491605.1 Ruminococcus sp. UBA7158 | reverse complement strand
TGAAAAACAGCGAAAAATAATATATAATTAAAATGTATTATAATTTTATGAATCAGTCGCTGCATTGTGCAGCTTAAGCGCTTATAAAAGTAAATTTACGGTTTTAGTTGAGCCGTTATCGGCTGTAAGCCTGTTTGCTTTTGCTTGAAAGGAAGGGTATCAAAAATGGAGAATAAAATAAAAGTCAGAATCATAGGCAGAGAGTATACACTTGGAACAGACAACACCCCTGAATACACCAAGGACCTTGCCGAAAAGCTGGACGCAAGAATGAATCAGATGCTTTCCGCAAGCAAGACCCTAAGCGGCATTGACGTTGCAATACTTTGCGCCTTAGACGCTATGGACGAGGCTCAAAAGGCTACCGAGAACGCCGACAACATCCGTCTCCAGCTCGGCGAGTACGTTACATCGGCGGACAAGTCAAGACAGAGCTATGAAACCGCCAAGCGTGAGATATCGTCCCTTAAAAAGCGCATTGAGGAGCTTCAGGAAAAGCTTGAAGCTAAAAATATACTTTGATGAATACTGAAAATAAAACTCCCGAGGTGCTCTCGCCCTGCGGCTCTATGGAGTCGTTAACAGCGGCGCTGAGGTCCGGTGCTGACGCTGTGTATATCGGCGGAAAGCTGTTTTCCGCACGTCACAACGCTCAAAATTTCACCAAGGACGAAATAATTGAAGCGGTCAGGCTCTGCCATAAATACGGCGCTTTGATATATCAGGCGATAAACACCGTTGTTACGGACGCCGAGCTTGTCAGCTTAGCCGAGGAATGCCGTTTTGCCTGCGAAGCAGGAATAGACGGGCTTATCGTTCAGGACAGAGCGGTTGAAGCCGTTGTGCGCCGATGCTGTCCCGATATGCCGCTTCACGTTTCGACGCAGTCCACCCTGCACACCGAAAACGGTCTTTTATGGGCAAAGGAGCACGGATATTCAAGAGCCGTTTTATCCCGTGAGCTGCCCAAGGACGTTATCGAGCGGCTTTGCAGGCTGGGCATAGAGACAGAGGTTTTTGTACACGGTGCGCTCTGCATGAGCGTTTCCGGGCAGTGCTATCTAAGTGCTTTAATCGGCTCACGCTCGGCTAACAGAGGTCTGTGTGCAGGTGCTTGCAGGCTTCCGTTTTCATCTAACGCCAAGGCTAAAGATAAATACGCCCTTTCTCTCAAGGATTTGTCGCTGTATTCACACTGCGGCGAGCTTGCGGACTGCGGCGTATCTTCACTTAAGATTGAGGGCAGAATGAAGCGGCCGGAATACGTCGCAGCTGCCACCTCCTCCCTTTGCTCCGCACTGAACGGCGGCAAGTATGACGAGGAGCTTTTAAAAGCCGTCTTTTCAAGAAGCGGATTTACCGACGGATATTTCAGCGGTGAAAGAAAGAATATGTTCGGCGCAAGAACAAAGGACGATGCGGCTATGCTGTCCGAAGCCCTGCCTAAGATCAGGGAGCTGTACAGAAAAGAGCCTGCAAAATTTCCCGTCTCTATGGACTTTACAGCAGTCGCCGGGCAAAGGCTTAAGCTCCTCGTTGAGAGCGGCGGCACAGCGGTCGAGGTTTGCGGCGATGTGCCGGAAGCTGCGATTAACCGCCCTGCCGACAGCGAATATGTTGCGGCACAGCTTCAAAAGCTCGGCGGAACGCTTTATTATCTGTCTGACATAAAAATAACCCTTGACGAAGGCTTAAGCATTCCCGCTTCAAAGCTCAATTCACTGCGCAGGCTTGCCATCGAGGAATTAGACCTAAAGAGAACGGCTTGCCTGACCGTTAAAAAGCGCTTCGACAGCGCAAATATTCCCAAAATCAAGCCGTCGCCGAGGAAAAACATCAGTCCCGAGATAAGAATACAGGTAAAGAGCATATCTCAGCTTGAGCTTTTAGACATCGAAAGCGTTTCTAAAGTGATACTGCCCCTCAAAGAAGCCGATAAATACCTCGCCTTGGGGTATCCGGCTGAAAAAGCCATTATTACCCTGCCACGATTTACATTTAACGAAGAAAAAGTCGTAGCCGAGCTTGAGCGCATAAAAGACAGCGGTTTTTACGCCTGCGAATGCCAAAATCCTGCGCACATAAGGATTCTTAACAGCTTGGGAATAAAAGCAGTCGGCGGCTTTGGGCTGAACATAACCAACTCCGTTGCCGCAGGTGAATATTTTAAGGACGGCGTAAGTGAGCTGACGGCGTCCTTTGAGCTTAAGGCGACTCAAATAAACAGGCTGACAACCGACGCCAAGATCGGAGCTATTGTATACGGCAAGCTGCCCTTGATGCTGACGGTGAACTGTCCTATTAAGAACGAAGTCGGCTGCAAGGGCTGTACAGGTGAGCTTATCGACCGAACCGGTGCTCATTTCCCTGTCCTTTGCGGAAAAGAATCAGGATATTTTGAGCTTTTAAATTCAAAAACCCTCTGGCTTGCAGACAAGCTTTCTGATTTTAATATAGATTTTGCAATTTTGAAATTCACAAACGAAGCTCCGCAGGAGGTCAAGACTGTCGTTGATAAGTACAATGAGCAAGCGAATGCTGTCGGAGAGTTCACAAGAGGGCTTTATTATCGTGGCATAGACTAAAGCGGCTTCGCCGCTTTAGTCGGCAAG
>DKWG01000058.1:11691-45141 GCA_002491605.1 Ruminococcus sp. UBA7158 | reverse complement strand
GCTTTAGTCGGCAAGATTTTGCTTCCGGCGCCCAAGCTGAACCGGATACGCCGTTTCAGCTGCGCAGATTTCGTGGCTGCGCCACGAAACCGCAAAACTTGCGGTTTGATAAACCTTACAGCTCAGGCTTCGCCGCTTTAGTTTATGGGAGATTAAAATGCAATGAAACTTACCTTCAAGAAAATTAAAGAAAACGCCGTTATACCGTCTGCCGCAACCAAAACCTCTGCCGGGCTTGACCTTCACGCCTGCATATCGGAGCCGATAACGATAAACGTCGGCGAAAGCGTCACCGTTCCGTGCGGAATAGCGGTATGTCCCGAGCGAGAGGACGTTGTTATGCTTATATTCATCCGCTCATCCCTCGGGAGAAAGCACGGTGTAACGCTTGCAAATTCTGTCGGAGTAATCGACTCCGACTATCGGGGTGAAATTTTAGTCCCGATTATAAACCACGGAACAGCGCCCTTCACCTTAGAGCCGAACGAAAGATTCGCTCAGCTTGTTGTGACGCCGATAATATTCCCTGAAATCTGTCAGGCGGACGAGCTTCCCGAGAGTGAGCGAGGCGAGAGCGGCTTTGGTTCGACAGGGCGCTTATAATACTCGCCGACTATTTCCCTTCTGAGGATTATCAGCGCAGCCGTGCAGGGGAAAATCATCAGACCGTTGAAGATGTCGCTTATCATCCAGGCTCTGTCTAAGCTTATTACCGCTCCCAAAAACGCCGATGCTGTGAACATAAGCTTATAAACGGTATTTTGCTCCGACTTTAAGTACTGAGCTGCCGAGAGTCCTATTTTCGACCAGCCCAATACCGTTGCGGCGGCAAAGCCTGCTATGCTTACAGCTACAATTTTGCCTGACAGTCCGCCGAAAACAGTGCGGCACGCCGTTGTGACAAGCTCTGCGCCGTCGGGACAACCCGTAGCGTCAATATTCACCGATGAGAGTATGGCTACAGCGGTAAGGGTGCATATTACAAAGGTATCTATAATAACCTCGAGCATATTCATAAGTCCCTGCTCATGTGCGCTTTCAACCTCGGACTGAGCGTGTATGGCGGCGGTTGTGCCGAGTCCGGCTTCGTTTGAAAATACTCCCCTCTTAAAGCCGACACTGACTGCGTTTTTAACGGCGAAGCCTGCCATCCCTGCGCAAGCCTCCCGAATCCCGAATGCTTCGGTTATGATTTTTTCAAACGCAGGAAGTATACCGCTTCTGTTTTTAACGATCACTGCCAGTGTCACCGCTATATAAGCAACCGACAAAAACGGAACGAACCATGAGCAGAGTCTGCCGGTTATGTCCCTTTTCGAAAACAGGCAGACCGCTGCCGCAAGAGCTACTGCGGACGCTGTTACCGTCGGAGGAATTGAAAACTCAGATGAAAGAGCCTGCGCCGCCGAGTTGGACTGCGCCATTGAGCCCATGCCGAACGACGCTGCAACCGTGAAAAATGCGTACATAGCGGCGGTATGAGGTTCGCCTATTCCGTTTTTAACAGCATACATTATTCCGCCTTTTTTGCCGCTGCGGTATTTTATACTTAAAACACCCTCGCCGTAAGCAACAGCCATGCCGAAAAACGCCGAGACCCAAAGCCAGAAAATTGCACCTGCCCCACCTAAGGTCAAGGCAGTGGCGACGCCGGTTATGCTCCCCGTGCCGACGGTAGCAGCGAGCGCCGTTGAAATAACCCTCACGGGATTGGCCTTTTTGTTGTCGAGTATGTTATGTTTAAAGCTTTTCAGCATACTATTAAAAGACGTCACCTGCAAAAAGCGCATTTTAACCGTGAAGTATACGCCCGTTCCCAAAATCAGTGCGACGGTCGGCATACCCCATATTGCGTCGCTTATGGCTTTTAGTATATTATCCATGCTTTTACCCCAAAATAGTTATTATTCATCAAGGACTGCTTATCGAGCCGTTTGATTGATTCTTAGATTAATCAAAAGCTCATCAGACTCACCGAGAAAGGAGAGCTGCACCGCTGTGCGCAAGTATCAGATGAAAGGCTCGGCGCTTGTCGTTATTAACGTTGCGCTGATTATAGTCTTAATTGCTTTGACCGTTCTGGCAAGGCTGTATTTGTCCTCTTTTAAAATACTTATGACTGTCCTCATTTGTTTATTCTGGGGAGTGGGCATTCTTTTCGGGTTTATCCTTCTCCCTGCGTTCTTTCACAGGACGGTTATATATGTCTCCGGAACCGAAATAACAGTGCACACAGGTCTTTTGTTTTTGCGCCGTGAGCATATGAGGATGTCGGCTGTGCAATACGTCACAAAGATAACCTTCCCGTTCAGCGGAATAACAGGCTTTAATTTTGTCCTTGTCCGAGGACTCGGCGGAACGGTTATGCTCCCCTTTCTTCGAACGAACGACAGCTTGGATATAACAAATCTTTTGCAGCTCAAAATCACGGAAAGATGATCTGAGCGGCTGATACTACCTCTTGAGCAAGGCGGTGAATCTTAAAAATGTCGGAATGCTCCGGTAAGCAGCATCTTATCAAGCTGTTTTCATATACAACAAGATACTTTTGGCTCCTCATCATCCCTCTTGTGAGAAGCCTTTATTCGCTGACACTGAGCGTCGACGCTTTAAGGACATGGCTCAAGGGTACTTGGCTCGACCTTTTAGTATTGGCGATTATTCTGTCCTTTGCATGGCTGAGGTGGGAGGTTGTTTCCTTTCACTTCAACAAAGAAAGAATCGTTGTCAAAAAGGGAGTCATTGTTACTACCGAGGACACCGTTTTCTATGACGAAATATCTACTTTAAGTATAAAACAGAACTTATTCTACAGATTGTTGGGTGCTTACAAGGTATATATTGCAACAAATGCAGGAATATTTGACAAGGCAGACATAACTCTCACGATGAAGAAATCGGATGCGGACCGTTTTTATGCCTTTGTCAAAAACTCACGCATAAAGAGTCTTAACTATTCGATATCGCCGAACAAGCCAAGGCTTGTCCTCTTTTCGCTTGTCGCTTCCTCAACCCTGTCAGGAGCTGCCGTTGCGCTCGCCTTTGTTTTGGAAACCTCTCAAATGTTTGACCGAGAAGTCGAGGCAAAGATCATTCTTGACACCTTGGGCGAGTTTGCCAACCGTTTGGCGTTTATTATATCCCCGATTGCCGCAGGTGTTTCAACGGTTATCATTGCCGGCTGGCTTATTTCATTTATAACGAACATCTTTTACTTCTGGGACTACATCCTGACCAAATGCTCGGACTCCATATACGTCAAGAGCGGACTTATAGCTAAGAACAGACACATAATATCGCTGAGCAAGGTCAACTATATTGACATCAAGCAAAACTTTATCGCCAAGCTTCTTAAAATTTCCTCCTTGCACTGTCACTGCTCCGGCTACGGTGCGACCGGCAGAAAGGAGCTTTCGGTCGTCATGCCGATTGCTACCTCCAAGGAGATAAACGGAACTCTGGATGAGGTCTTCCCCGAATATCCGAAGCCCAAGATCGACCTGCATTCAGACATAAAGAGCTACCGTGGATTTTACTTTTTGCCGATTGTCATGGGTCTTTTGCCCCTTGCAGGCTACTTCATTGTCAACTGGTTTTTGCCTGACTGGCGTTCCGTTTATCTGACGGCGCTTATAATCGCCGAAATTCCTGCCGTGTGGCTTATGATATGCAGAACGATGTCGCTTTTTACAACCGGAGTCGGAATGACAGACGGACATCTTGTGATGAGATATTCAAGGTTTTACACCTTCCACACCGTTATTGCGCCGAAGGACAAAATAACAAAGCTTGTTATCCGCCAAACGGTATTTCAGCATTTTTCAGGAACATGCACGCTTATCGTCTATACCGCTTCGGACAGCAAGTCCAGTCACCTTATATACGGTCTTAGATTAGCAAGAATTTTGCAGTTTTTAGAGAAAAGCGGCTTCGACCTCTACTTCTCCGAAAATCCCTGAACAAAAAATAAATTATTTTTTAAAAAAGGCTTGACAAAGTGCGATTGATTTATTATAATAGACAAGTCTCAATGAGATGGCTGTATAGCTCAGCTGGCTAGAGCATTCGGTTCATACCCGAAGTGTCACTGGTTCAAATCCAGTTACAGCCACCAACGGCCCGTTGGTCAAGCGGCTAAGACACCGCCCTTTCACGGCGGAAACATGAGTTCGATTCTCGTACGGGTCACCATTAAAACGTCAATTTTCGCAAGAAAGTTGACGTTTTTTTGTCACATTAATAAGCGTTTCGGGTAGAGACGAAAATAATCAGCTGTGTCGGCTTCGCGGACTGATTTTGAGCAGCCTGTTAAAAAAGGCGAGCTTACATGAACGTTACCCCCGGCTTAGCCTGAAAGCTTCACTCATCCGAGCGGCAGGCATCACGCTTCGCATGATACATCTCCGCTTCCCCGCTATATAAAAGCAAAGGAGACAAAAACCATGAATAAACGCCTGAAAGTAATCGCCGCTGTTTCGTCTGCGGTGCTTTGCGTTCTGATTGCTTTTTTGCTTTTTTGGAACGGCGTAATTCTTTTTAACAACCCGTCGGATAAAAAATACCCCGTAAGGGGCGTCGACGTTTCGCATTATCAGGGCGATATCGACTGGGACGTCCTCTCCTCGCAGGACATTTCGTTTGCCTTCATAAAAGCCACAGAGGGCAGCAGGTATGTTGACGATAGGTTTGCCTGCAACCTTGAAAACGCACGAAAGACGGATTTAGCAGTCGGAGCGTATCACTTTTTCAGCTATGACAGTCCGGGCGAAACACAGGCAGAGAATTTTATAAGCACCGTTGAGCCGTTTGACGGAATGCTTCCGCCCGTTATCGACCTTGAGTTTTACGGTGATAAGTACAAAAATCCGCCCGATAAAAGCGAGGTTAAGCCCAATCTCGACGCATTAATATCGGCCTTAGAAAAGCACTACGGCTTGAAGCCTATTATATACGTCACCGAAAAGTCATACGAGCTGTATATTTCGGGCGGTTATGAGCAATATGATATCTGGATAAGAAACGTTGTCACAAAACCCAAGCTTTCGGACAGCCGTGAATGGACGTTCTGGCAGTATACGAACAGAGATACTCTTAAAGGCTATTCCGGCGAGGAAAAGTATATTGATGTGAATGTCTTTAGCGGCAGTGAGGATGAGTTTAGGGATTATCCTAAGTATATAGGTAAGTAAATGAAATGCAAAAAAGCGCCCGTTCAGAGCGCTTTTTTATTTTGCCGCATTAATTATCACGCAATGTGATTCAAGCTCGGTGCTGTATTACTGCTTTGCCTTCAGCTCGTCGGTCAGTTCCTTTATAACTACAGCGCTTGCAGGGTCGTTGATTTTGCACTCGGTTCTTGAATAGAAATCATTGTTGGTGTCCCAAATAACCGGTATGAAGCCGTAGCTAAGCTCTATTTGCGTTCTCTCCTTGAGAATCTCAGCGGAGGTTCTTTCCTTGGCGTCGCTTGCAAGTCTGTCCTTATCCCAGTGGAAGGAACACTCACCCAGGAATACCTGTATTCCCTTATCAGCAAAAGCTTTTTTCAAAAGCTCGCACTGTGATATGCAATATTCACGCCACTCTTCGCCGCCGACCTTATTGCCCCAGAACATTGAGTTGTCAACATAGTGAACGGATACCATGATTCTGTCCTCGACTGTATCCTGAGGAATCTTAAATCTTTCGTCTGTGGTGCGGTCGATATTGGTGTGATATCCTGAGATTATGAGCATTCTGTTTGCATTGTTCTTGCCTGTTGCACGAACAGCGTCTACAAAGGTCTGGTTCAGCTCATTGACATAGTCATATATCTCATCGTCGGTAAAGGTATCTCTCTCACGGTGGCTTCCGACGTTTTCATTGTAGCCCTCAAAGATAAGGCGGTCGGAATATTTTGCGTATCTTGTTGCAATTTGAGTCCATACGTTGTTCATTATCTCAAGAACCTCTTCCTTTTTGAAGTTCTTTATGATGTATTCATCGTAGTGGTGGATATTTAAGACAACATAAAGGTCGTTGCTCAGGCAATACTTTATAACCTCTTCAATACGCTTGAAAAGCTTCTCGCTTATATTAAATTCAGTGTCCATCATATTTCCCCAATATACGGGGATTCTGACGGTGTTGAAGCCTGCGTCCTTTATACCCTTCATACATTCCTTGGTTGTTACAACTGCGCCCCAGCAGGTTTCATAGTCCTGCGGCTTGTTGTCGCCTATTGTAAATACGCCGGATGCTTCATTGTCATAGTTTGTGGCATGGTGTCCGTCAAAGGTGTTGCCCAGGTTCCAGCCTATGCCCATTTCCCTGGCAAAATCAGCAGAAGTCTTCACCTCGCCGTCAGACTTATCCGCACAGGATGTTACAAGAAGCATTGTCATAAGTACGGCAATTACAGCTGCCGTGATTTTTTTAAATCTCATCATATTAATTATACCTTTCTTATTAATGAATTGCAGTGCTTAAATTTCGGAACAAAAAGCGCTCATTGCAAGCACCTTTTTGCTTTTACCGTCCTTGTATTACTGCTTTGCCTTCAGCTCGTCGGTCAGTTCCTTTATAACTACAGCGCTTGCCGGGTCGTTGATCTTGCACTCGGTTCTTGAATAGAAGTCGTTGTTAGTGTCCCAAATGATCGGTATAAGACCGTAGTCAAGCTCCATTTGCGTTCTCTCCTTAAGAATCTCAGCTGAGGTTCTTCCCTTGGCATCGCTTGCAAGTCTGTCTTCGTCCCAGTGGAAGGAGCACTCGCCTAAGAACACCTGTATTCCCTTATCGACAAACGCCTTCTTCAAAAGCTCGCACTGTGATTTACAATAATCACGCCATTCTTTTCCGCCGACCTTATTTCCCCAGAACATTGAGTTGTCAACGTAGTGAACGGACACCATAATTCTGTCCTCGACGGTATCCTCGGGGAGCTTGAACCTTTTATCTGTTGTGCGGTCGATATTGGTGTGATATCCTGAGATTATGAGCATTCTGTTGTCATTGTTGCCGCCCATTTTGCGAACTGCG
Organism: Ruminococcus sp. UBA7158; assembly: GCA_002491605.1. GTDB lineage: Bacteria > Bacillota > Clostridia > Oscillospirales > Ruminococcaceae > Faeciplasma. The sequence continues at coordinate 38,121 of DKWG01000058.1, read as the reverse complement.
CTGACAAAGGTTTGATTCAGCTCGTTGACGTAGTCATACATCTCGTCGTCGGTAAATGTGTCCTTCTCACGGTGGCTTCCGACGTTTTCATTATAGCCCTCAAAAATAAGGCGGTCGGGATAATCCTTGAATCTTTTTGCAATCTGCTTCCACAAGCTGTCCATTATCTTAAGGGCGTTAGACTTGCTGTAGTGCTTAATGATATACTCATCGTAGTGGTGAATATTTAAAACAACATAAAGGTCGTTGTCCAAGCAGTAATTGACAACCTCCTCGATGCGGTCGAAGAGCTGATCGCTGATTTCAAACTTATCGCCCATCATATTTCCCCAGTATACAGGGATTCTGACGGTGTTGAAGCCCGCTTCCTTAATTCCCTTCATGCACTCCTCGGTTGTTATAACTGCGCCCCAGCAGGTTTCGTAGTTACTTGGCTTATTTTGTCCGATAACAGACGCGCCGGTCATTTCATTGTCGCCGGAATAAAAGCCGTCAAATGTGTTGCCCAGGTTCCAGCCTATGCCCATTTCTTTAGCAAAATCAGCAGAGGTTTTTACTGTTTCCTTCGGAGTTTCCTTTGAATCCTTAACATCGGCAGTTGTAACAGTCTTTGAAGCCTTCACATCAGCAGTTGTCATATCCTTTGAAACCTTCGCATCATCATTAACCGAATTTGCCGAGCAAGCCGTAGCCGACAGCAGCATTAAAACCGATGAGGTTATAGCAGCCACGATTTTTTGCAGCGCTTTCATATTAATCATTTGCATATTGCACAGCGATTTATGCGCTGTACTTCTCCTTTCTGATGCTTTTTCCCGCTTTGCTTGTAAGCTTTGACTATAATTTGCCTACAAGCACACAAAGAATTAGTATAATAATATAAAAAGTTTAGCATATTGCGCCGCTAAAGACAATAACAGATTATGCTCGCAGGCATAACACTTTAAATTGCCTTTGACATCAGGCTTTTATAGTGATAAAATCAAATAATGGCATTAGCGCAGTGTCAGTATTTAACTGTTTCCCCGGGCTTTATGCTGAACGGAGCGCCGTCCTGTCCCCAAGCTCCCTCGTGCACCCAGATTTCCTTTGCAGTCGGGTTGTAAATCATTCTTGAATCGGGATGTGTAGAGTATTCCAAAGCCTTATATGCAGCTTCATACTCGCATATCTCAATATTGGTGGCATACCAGATGTCGTCACGTCCGCCCATATACTCAAGGAAGCTTTCTATTACCTCCCAGTTGTCTGCGCATCTGAACTCAGCGGTATGTCCCCACAAGTAAAACATTCGGCAGTCCTTTGTCGGCTCTTCAACAAAGCGCTTGCCGAGCTCCATGAGCTTAGGGTTATTGTGATGAGCCGTTGCGAACAGTCTGAGCCAGTCCTCGGGCATTGCAAAGTCCTCACGGGTACCGACTGTCCTGCAATACTTTATGCCGTTAGCACGAAGCGCTTCAACTGCGGCGTCGTTAAACGAACCGTACGGATAAGCCGCTCCCCTTACAACGCAGCCGTACTGCATCTCAAGATTAGCTCTGTCTGCGGCGATTTCGTAATTAAGCTCTGCTTGGTTGAGCTGGGTAAAATCACGGTGACAAAGACCGTGCACAGCTACCTCAACGCCGTATTTCTTATAATTTTCAACAGCCTCAGAAAGTGTAAATCTCGGCCATGAGCCTTCAACCTCACTGCCCTCCGGGCGATAAAGTGCGGAGCTGACGTTAAAGGTGCCCTTTATGCCGTGTTTTTTCATAAGCTCCATTAATCTCAGGTCGTCATATAATCCGTCGTCGTAGCTTGTTGTGAACGCTTTTTTCAAGCCGTTCGGGAAAAGCATTTTAAGCATTGCTGTTACCTCCGTGAATAAATTTATTAATATTTACCGCTGTCAAATCGGCACAACTGCCGACATTCATCGCTGAATTAAGTATACAACCGCACCGAGCTTTTTTCAATAGCTTTTTTAAAGAAAGGAAGATTACTTATTATGTTAAGTCACATTTTTGATACTCACTCGCACTACGACGATCGACGCTTTGACGCCGACCGTGACGGGCTTATTTCATCGCTGTTTGCAAACGGAATGTCCGGAATCATCCACGCCGCAACAGACATTGCATCGTCAGAATTCGGAATCGAGCAGAGCAGAAAGTATGAAAGATATTATGCGTCTGTCGGGATACACCCCGAGAACGCAGACAGCGTAACGAGCGGTTACATTGACAGCCTGCGTCTGCTTGCGCAAAGTGAAAAGGTTGTGGCTATAGGAGAAATCGGTCTTGACTATCACTATGAGGGGTACGACAAGGCGTCACAGATTGAGCTTTTTACCTCTTCGGTTGAGCTTGCAAACGAGCTGAGCCTGCCTGTTATCGTCCACTGCCGTGACGCTGTCGGCGACTGCATGGAGATTTTAAAAAGGCTCAAGCCCAAGGGCGTTATGCACTGCTATTCGGGGTCGCCCGAAACCGCAAGGGAGCTTCTTGATCTGGGGATGTACATCGGCTTCACCGGTGCGATAACCTTTAAAAACGCAAAAAAAGCCGCAGAGGTTTTAAAAATCCTTCCTCTCGACAGGCTTTTGCTGGAAACGGACTGTCCCTATATGGCGCCCGAGCCGCTCAGGGGTAAGCGCTGCGATTCATCCATGATTCGGTTTACGGCGCAGAGAGCCGCTGAGGTAATGGGCGTTGAGTCGGACGAGCTTTTAGCGGCGACTGAGGAAAATGCGGTCAGGGTGTTTGGGATTGAATGAGGGCAAAATACCTTTTAGTGTACAATAAGCAAAGCTCTGCTGAAGGTAAAGCCTTAATTAACTGAGTATATTAAAGCTTAAAGGCGTATAAATAGTTCCACATGGAACTGTTTATACGCCTTGGTTTTCAGTGGCTTGTGAAAAAGGTTAATTTGAATTCGGCACAGTATATTTTATTCCCCTTGCCCTTCCGTATTTAACAAGCCGTTGCCCCATGACCATATGTCCGAGAATTCGTGACGCAGTCGACGAGCTGACATTTAAAAGCTTTTCTACATCCGTTCTGACAATAGCTCCCTTTTCATTTGCGAATTTTAATATGATGTCCTCATTATTTATCTTGGCAGGATTAGCTGTTGCGGCTTCGCCGATGCTACTGCTTTCGGCATTAATATTGGGAAGTATGATTTTAAAAGCATTAGCTGTTGTTTCAATTATCGGCTTTCTGTCAAAAGCACTGTACGCATTCATAATCTTACTCAGCCCTGTTCCGCATGCTTCAATCAGTCTGAGTCGATAAAAAATATTTGCTAAATTCTGATTTCTGCAAACAGAAAGACCCATCAAAACATCGGCAAGATCTATTCCGGGAAACAGTCCTCCGACGGATAATAATTCTATCCTATCATCGTATATGCTGATTAATGCGCTTGCACTCAGCGAGTAATCTCGGTGAACTATCAGATTAAGCAAAGCCTCTCTGATTGCGACCTCGGGATAATCTCTTTTATCTATTCTCAAAAGCTTATCAAAGTCGGCATGGATTTGATTGCGCAAATCAATATATTCATAGACATTGTTCAATTGCTCTAACAAAGACCCGGTAAACTCTCGTCTGTCTTTAAACACCTCTTGATTTGTGCCCTGAAACAAAGCTACTTTAATTGTGTGAATACACCGGTCTGACATCAGCAAGCCGAGATTAGTATAAATGCCGTCGCTGTTGACCATTTTTAAAGTCTGCATCTGCTTAGGTCCGAATTCAATATTGCGCCGTTCGAATTCTTTTGACACTGACTCAAATGACAGCTCCTGAATAAGTGAACGTCTGCCTTCAAAGCTGTCGCCGTCAGTTTCTTTAATCATGTTTCTGATTGCTGTATCAGTTGCAGGAACGGATGAATATCCCTGACGAACATATACTCCTTCCGGGCGCAAACCTTTTTGTACAATGTAGTATGGGCGCCCCGTTCCCTGCTGAACATCGATCTCAAGAATTTGCTTTCCGTCCACATCCAGCGTTTCATAATGAATAAACATTGTCAAGTCCGGCTTAATAGAATCACGAACAGCATTGCTGACCTGCAACGCCACGGCATCGGGATTGCTCAGCCCGACAGCCGTTCCGTCGTTGCGCATGCCGACATATAGTTTTCCTCCGACGCAATTTGCGAAAGCGATTATTTCTTTCTTTATATCCTCAACATACATTTCCTTAAGCTCGACAAATTCACTTTCCCTAAAAGTCATACGGCTGCGCTCCTATCTTATGATTCAAAAATACTGAATCGTATTATTCCATATTATCTATTAATATCATATCAAATCTCGTCAATCTCGTCAAGAGCTTTAATTCGATTCTGACGAGATTTGATTAGATTTGACGAGATTCGTCAAAAAAGGCACGAACCCGACTTGGATTCGTGCCTAAATTGTTCTTTGCTGTGTATACTAAAAGTATACACTATCATCTAATATACTAAAAGTATGATTAAAGTACTCTTACCTTAACAACTCCGTCGATATTTTCGATATTTGCGCAGGCTGCTGCTACGTCGCCTGTAACGTCGAGCATGGTATATGCCCAATCCTTTTTAGACTTTGAAGCAACGCTTTCAATATTTCCGCCTGCCTCGGAGATAACTGTAGTTACCTGAGAGATGATTGCAGGGACGTTCTTATGAATAACGCAGACCAGGTGGTCGGCTGTCTTTGCAAGCTCACAGTCGGGGAGGTTAACTGAATTATGAATCCTACCTGACTCTATATAGTCGATAAGCTCTACTGCAGCCATATAAGCGCAGTTGTCCTCAGATTCGGGAGTTGATGCGCCGAGGTGAGGGATAGCGGTTACGCCGTCGACACCGATAAGCTCGTCAGTCGGGAAGTCGGTGATATATGCGGCAACCGAACCGTCGGCAAGTGCTGAAATCATATCGGCAGAGTTGACAAGCTCGCCTCTTGCAAAGTTGAGGATTCTGACGCCCTTCTTCATCTTTGCAATGCTGTCAGCGCAGACTGTATTCTTTGTCTCAGCGTTATAGGGAAGGTGGAGGGTGATATAATCAGACTCAGCATAGATTTCAGCCAAAGTTTTAACAACCTTAACGCCCGGCTTCATGCCCAAAGCGGCATTTACGGACAGGAACGGGTCGTATCCGACAACCTTCATGCCCAAGGAAAGTGCGGTATTAGCAACCTTGACGCCGATTGCGCCCAAGCCGACGATACCCAAGGTCTTGCCCAAAAGCTCAGGACCTGCAAACTGGGACTTACCCTTTTCAACAAGCTTGCCGACCTCTGCGCCCTGACCCTTTAATGTCTTAGCCCAGTCGATAGCGGCGGCAACCTTTCTTGAGGTCATCAAAAGTCCTGCTATTACAAGCTCCTTAACTGCGTTTGCATTTGCACCGGGGGTGTTGAAAACGCAGATACCGTTTTCGGAGCAGCGGTCAATCGGGATATTATTAACGCCTGCGCCGGCTCTTGCTATAGCGACGAGGTTATCACCGAAGCTGTAGTCGAGCATATTTGCGGATCTTACCATTATAGCATCGGGGTTTTCAACGTTTTCGCCGACGTTATATGCCGCTTTATCGAAGTTATCTGTGCCTATTGCGGCGATTTTATTCAGTGTCAGAATATTGTACATTGTGAATTGTCCTTTCCGATCAAATAAGTGAAGAGATAAGAAATAAGGTGTCGGCTTCGCCGACCTATTTTAAATGGTTTGTGCCCAAGGATAATTTCTGCGGCTGAAAGCAGCAGTGTGAAAGCGGAGCCGTACTCGGCTTCGCCTCGCTGCCGCCTGCATCGCAGTCGGCTCGCCGACCCTAAGGGTCAGCGACGGCTCCGCCCAAAGCATCTGAAACCGCCTGTCCGACAAAGCTCAAACCATATACATTCGCTGTTTTTAAGCCTTAGCTTCGAAATCGCTCATGAACTTAACGAGCTTTTCAACGCCCTCATAAGGCATAGCGTTGTAAATAGAAGCTCTCATGCCGCCTACCGAGCGATGTCCCTTGAGGTTGATAAGTCCTGCTGCCTTTGCTTCCTTAACGAACTGAGCGTCAAGCTCGTCGCTTCCGGTTACGAAGGGAACGTTCATGAGTGAGCGATCCTTGCCCTGAACTGTTGCCTTGAAGAGCTTAGAGGAGTCGAGGAAGTTATACAAAAGCTCAGCCTTCTTCTTGTTAAGCTCAGCCATAGCCTCAAGACCGCCCTTCTTCTCGATCCAGTCGAGAACCAAGCCGAGGATGTAAATTCCGTAGGTCGGAGGGGTGTTGTACATTGAGCCGTTGTCGGCGTGTGTCTGATAGTTGAACATTGTGGGGGTGATATCCATAGCGTTGCCGATTAAATCTTCACGGATTATAACAACTGTGAGACCCGCGGGACCCATATTCTTCTGAGCGCCTGCATAAATCATGCCGTACTTTGAAACGTCAACAGGTTCAGACAAGATACAGCTTGACATATCGGCGATTATCGGGACGCCCTTGGTGTCGGGAAGCTCGTTGAAGCGTGTGCCGTAGATAGTGTTGTTATAGCAGATATGGAAGTAATCAGCCTCGGGGTCGAACTTTGCAGGGTCGAGCTCGGGGATATAAGAAAATGTCTTATCCTTTGAGGATGCGACAACGTTAGCTGTGCCGTATCTTGAAGCTTCCTGATAAGCCTTATTAGCCCACTGACCTGTTAAAACGAAATCAGCCTTGTGGTTCTTGTTCATAAGGTTAAGTGGAATCATTGCGAACTGGCTTGATGCGCCGCCCTGAAGGAACAAAACCTTATAGTTATCGGGAATAGACATAACTCTGCGAAGCGAAGCTTCAACTGAATCAATAATTGCCTGATATTCTTTTGAACGGTGGGACATCTCCATTACAGACTGTCCTGATTCGCCGTATTCCAGCATTTCATCCGCAGCTCTTTTTAAAACCTCTTCCGGCAGGATAGCAGGACCTGCGCTGAAGTTGTATACTCTCATATCGTATACCTCCGTTATCATAAGTTGTTATATTGCTATACTATTCATTATAGCTTATGTTTAACATTATACTTTACCGGCGTACAAGTGTCAACAGTAGAAAAACAAAAATATTTAGCACATTAACGTGGAAAATTTGTGTATTATGTTGGGGTGCGAGAAAATATGCGCAATTGGGGACGCACTTCACGATTAAGTGCGCCCCCAACGAAATAAATCCCTTATTGTATTTGTGAAATAGCTTCACTGTGAAATGCGCCTGCTGCGCAGTGCAGGCAAGCTCTCCTTTGTAACCGCTCAAAAGCTTACAGCTGTGTTAACGTTAACGTGATACAATTATGTTAACGATATTCTTCCGGCTTACCTTCTAGTCTGTTTATTGCATTCAGTACAGAATAGGTGCGCATATGCTCGTTGGCTTCAAATTCAAAACACGGGAAATTATATCCGAATTCATATTCAGTAATATATCCATCATAATAATACTTTACCGGCGCACAAGTGTCAACAGTAGAAAACAAAAAATTCAGCGCATTAATGCGAGGAATTTTTTGTATTATGTTGGGGGGGAGATGACAGGCGCAATAAACACGGTCAATTCAAGGATATTCAGCGACCGATTATTGCGATAATCATAATGAAATGTTAAAACTTAGTCCATTCTGTTGCCTTATCTTGAGGAAGTATAACGGACATCTGCTTAAGCTGAACTTCCCCTGCATCTAAAACGAACTCTCCGTTTCTGTACTTCTCTTTGGCCACATTTAATGCTTCATCGGCATTATCAGCTGCGAGTTCAAATTCTTGTACTATTGTTTCCTCAATTGCAACTATATATTTCTTCATCACACTACCTCACAATTTTAAATATTTTCCATTGCCCAAGAATTTAATGACACCCTTATCCCTGAGAATCTGCAACTGTTGACGTATTTTCGCTCTTATATTATTGTTATTCGGATGCTTTTGCTGTAGTATTTTTTCATACTGATATACTTCCATTAATTCAAATACATCGTTAGAAATCCGATTGACGCAAGATAAAACATCGAATAACCACCCTCTGCTGTCAATATCATTTACCTCTAATAAACTGCTCTTATTGATACTTAGTATAATATTATTTATGTCTAACACCTTTCCGGCTGATATTATTGATATTCTACCTTGCTGCGGTATTCTATCAATCAAAATATTGCAACCCACCCAACCTGCTCTAACAGAAGTTGGAGCCAGTGGTCTTCGTTTTTCAATAATATCAGGAACAAAAAAATGCTTTGGAATTAATATAAAATCTGTTACTCTCATCTGACTTTTCGAATAACTCATAAGGAAAAAATCCGGGTTATTATTATCGGTTATTCTCTTAATCATTGTATCATATGCGCCGTCATTTATTTTTCCGCCCAAATAACCATTCTTACTTTTTAATTCATACTCACTATTACATGCCGGACAATAAAAATCAGCCACCGGTCGATTGTTTTCAAAATGACTAACATGAGGATTTCCACAGCGGGGGCAAAACATATTCCTACCTACCCAGTCTTCTGTTAAAACCCTTGCTATTTGTGTTTTAGAATGATATTTTGATGTTAACTGTGTGTTAAAATTCATTTCCATACGAATGCTCTCCGCTATTGGGATGATTAATTACAATGCTCAAGGTATTTATGTTAAATTATATTACAAATTTCTCATAGAATCAATATAAACATAAACTATTTTTCTTGACTTCTCCCCAAATATAAGCTAAAATACATCTTGACACCAATACAATTATAAGGAGTAAAAAGTTTTATGGACAATTCACTCAAGACTATGGATAAAATCGTCGCTCTTTGCAAAGGCAGAGGCTTTATTTTTGCAGGAAGCGACATCTACGGCGGACTTGCCAACACATGGGACTACGGTCCCTTAGGCTCACGCATGAAGAACAACGTCAAGGACACATGGCGCAAGCGCTTCATTCAGGAAAGAAAGTCGAGCTATGAGGTTGACGCCGACATTTTGATGCACCCGAGAGTTTGGGAGGCTTCGGGACACGTTGCAAGCTTTTCCGACCCGCTTTTGGACTGCAAGGAGTGCAAGATGCGTCACAGAGCGGATAATCTTATCGACGACTTCGACCCCAACGCTCATGCCGACGGAATGACAAAGCAGGAAATGTTTGAGTTCATCAAGGCTCATTCTATCCCCTGTCCTCACTGCGGCAAGCACAATTTCACCGAGATCAGAGAGTTCAACCTCATGTTCCAGACCTACAGAGGCGTAACCGAGAACTCAAAGAACATCATCTATCTTCGTCCGGAGAATGCGCAGGGCGAGTATGTCAACTATTTAAACGTTCAGCGCACAATGCGTGCAAAGCTCCCCTTCTCTATCGGTCAGATAGGCAAGGCGTTCAGAAATGAGATTACCCCCGGCAACTTCACCTTCCGTACCATTGAATTTGAGCAGATGGAGTTCCAGACCTTCTGCAAGGAGGGCACAGACACCGAGCTTTACGCCTACTTCAAGGAATACGGCAAGAAGTACTTTGAGGATTTAGGACTTCCGGCTGAGCATCTTCGCTTCCACGACCACGAAAAGCTCGCTCACTATGCAAAGGCTGCCTGCGACATCGAGTTCCTGTTCCCGTTCGGCTGGGGCGAGATTAACGGCACTCACAACCGCACCAACTTCGACCTCACCCGTCACCAGGAGTATTCGGGAACAAAGATGGACTATCTCGATCCCGAGACAAACGAAAGATTCATTCCGTTCATAATCGAGTCTACCTACGGTCTTGACAGAACAGTTCTTGCACTTTTGTGCGAAGCGTATGACGAAGAGGTTATCGACGCCGAGAAGAACGATGTAAGAACAGTTTTGCACCTCAACCCTGCTATCGCTCCCTATAAGGCTGCTGTTCTGCCGTTGTCCAAAAAGCTTTCGGACGACGCTATGAAGGTCTATGAGAAGCTTTCCAAGAGCTTTATGGTCGATTTCGACGAAACCGGTTCAATCGGCAAGCGTTACCGCCGTGAGGACGAGATAGGAACACCGTGGTGCATAACCTTCGACTTCGACTCATTAGAAGACAACTGCGTTACCGTCCGTGACAGAGACACCATGGAGCAGGTTAGACTTCCTATCGATGAGCTTGAAGCTTATATTTCCGAGAGAATTAAGTTCTGATAGCTTAGCTTGTTTGCAGCATATTGACATTAACAATCTCCCCTTGACCTATACGATTATATGGGTCAGGGGGAGATTTTTATTTATTCAATTTTTATTGTTCCATGTGAAACATCAATCCACAGCTTTAACGCTGACGTCGGCGGAATCAAGCGTTATCCTTTTGCCGTCAAGCACAACAACAAGCCTTGCTTCGTCGTCTATATCAACTGCCGTGGCTTTAACTGCTGACGTGGCATTGGCTGTTGCCGTGGCGGCTTCATTTATTCCGTTTGCGCCGGTGATGTAAACTGTTTTTCCTATCAGCACAGAGCGGCGGCGGTAGTCGGACAGGAATTTCGGGGGTACAGAGTTTGATTGCTCACAGTCCGTCAGCTCGGATAAATAATATTCAAGCCTGTCTAAAACGGAGCTGATTACATTTTGCCTTTGCTCTTCGGTTATTTCGCCCTTATATAAAGCCGCTGCGATATCGCTTATTTCTTTTGGGAAGCCGCTTTTCGGCTCGGTCAGGTTTATTCCTATTCCGATAACGGCGTAGTCAAGGCGGTTTGATGTGAAATCGAACCTTGATTCTGTTAAAATTCCGCAGAGCTTTTTGCCATCGCAGTAGATATCGTTGACCCATTTAATGCCCATTGTTTTATCTGAAACCGCTTCAAGGGCGTCTGCAACGGCGCAGGCGACCATCGGAGTTATCAGCATGGCGGTTTTCGGGCTGAAATCCTTTCTTATCAGCACCGACATATAAAGACCTGACGTCTCGGGGCTGTAAAAGCTCCTGCCCTTGCTCCCCTTTCCTGCCGTTTGGCGTTTAGCAATTACTACCCTGCCCGACGGTTCGCCGTCCTTAGCCAGCGACACAAGATAGTTATTTGTTGAATCTAAAACGTCAAACTCTGTTATTTTGTATATACCGTGTGTTAAGCTGCTGCAATTCATCCTAATTTACCCCCACATGAAAAAAGGGAAGCATAATCAGCTTCCCTTCTCTTAATATATTAAATCTGTGCCGAATAGTTAGGAGCTTCCTTGGTGATATAAATATCATGAGGATGAGATTCCTTAAGTCCTGCGCCTGTGATTCTGACGAACCTTGACTTTTCGTGCAGCTCCTGAACTGTGTGACAGCCGCAGTAGCCCATACCGCTTCTTATGCCGCCGCAGAGCTGGAAGATTGTATCGGAAAGAAGTCCCTTATAAGGTACACGACCCTCAACTCCCTCGGGAACGAGCTTTTTCGAGCCTGTCTGGAAGTATCTGTCCTTAGAGCCGCAAGCCATTGCGCCGAGGCTTCCCATTCCTCTGTAAACCTTGAAGGAACGTCCCTGATATATTTCAATCTCACCGGGAGCTTCGTCACAGCCTGCAAGGAGTGAGCCGAGCATTACTGCGCTTCCGCCTGCTGCGAGTGCCTTTACGATATCGCCTGAGTACTTGATACCGCCGTCTGCGATAACGGGTATGCCATACTTTGCGCCCATGCAAGCGGCGTCATATATAGCTGTAATCTGAGGAACGCCTACGCCTGCTACAACTCTTGTTGTGCAAATAGAGCCGGGACCTATACCGACCTTGACGCAGTCTGCGCCTGCCTTTATAAGTGCCTCTGTGCCCTCGGCAGTTGCAACGTTTCCGCCGATAACAGGGATATTCGGGAATGCATTCTTAACCTTTTCAAGGCAGGTAAGTATATTCTTAGAGTGACCGTGAGCGGAGTCTAAAACCAAGCAGTCGACGCCTGCGGCTACTAATGCTCCGGCCCTGTCTAAAACGTCGTTTGTAACGCCTATAGCGGCGCCGCAGATAAGTCTGCCCTGTGAGTCTGTCGACGAATTGGGGTACTTAACAGCCTTTTCTATGTCCTTAATGGTGATAAGTCCCTTTAAATGTCCCTTATCGTCTACCAAGGGGAGCTTTTCTATTTTATATTTTCTTAGGATTTCCTGAGCTTCCTCAAGTGATGTTCCGACAGGAGCGGTTACAAGGTTCTCCTTTGTCATAACATCGCCGATTCTCATTGTGAAATCGGAAATGAAGCGCATATCACGGTTTGTTATGATACCGCAGAGCTTGCCTGCATCGTCGACAATCGGCACGCCTGAAATGCGGTATTTGCCCATAAGCTCGTCCGCATCTGAAACAAGGTTATCAGCTGAAAGGAAGAATGGGTTGACAATAACGCCGTTTTGCGAGCGCTTAACCTTGTCGACCTCTTCAGCCTGCTTATCAATAGTCATATTCTTATGGATAATTCCCATGCCGCCTTCTCTTGAAACTGCTATTGCCATTGCGGACTCGGTTACAGTGTCCATAGCCGAGGTCAAAATCGGAACATTAAGAGTAAGACCCTTTGCAATAGTAGTTTTAAGCTCTACCAGGTTGGGGGTTACATCCGACTCAGCCGGAATCAGCAGCACATCATCGAAGGTCAAACCTTCTTTGCCAAACTTAACATCAAAATTAGTTTCGAGCATACTTACCTCCATATTTATTTTTATTTTTTTGTATTTTATCTAATATACATCACAAGTCTTAAGAAGTCAAGAGCTTTGAGCGATTTTTCTTTGCAGTAAAAACATAATCGTTGATAATGTCTTTCAGTGAAACACATATGCTCTTATATAGAGTACTGCAAACCGCCGCACCGGGCGTATGGGCGCAGTGCGGCAGGGATTAATATGAACCTAAAATTCCACTACTCTATAATAAGCTTCCGTTGGCTGATAGTTGCCGTCGAACAGAAGTGGGCAGTTTTGAACAACTCTGCCCTTCATTTTAAATGAATTGAGCCATGAATGCTTATTTGAAACGCCCCAAAGGGTGACGTTTTCTATAACTCCCTTGTAATCACGGAATATCTTAAACAGCTCGGAATATACCTTTGCGACCTTTTCTACAGCCTCGGGTGTAATTTCCTCGCTCTGATTGTCCCAGTCTACGCAGTTGACGTCCAGCTCGGTAATATGTATCTTCAAGCCTGTCTCAGCGTACATATCATAGGTGCGCCTCAGGTTATCAAAGGAGTTCGGCTTATCTAACATATGAACGTTTACATGGCACTGACAGCCGACAACGTCTACAAGGCGGCGTTCCATCAGTGAATCCAGTATCTTTAATATCTTTTCACGCTTTGCCGGGGCATACTCATTGTAGTCGTTGCAGCAAAGCTCGGCATTGGGGAAATACTCCCTTGCTAAGCTGTACAGCTTTATCAGGTATTCCTCTCCGAATTTTTGGAAATACGGAGTTCTTGTGCGCAAAATACCTGCATCCGGCTTGTCCTCGGCGGCTTCGTTTACTACATCCCAGCAGTAGCAGTCGGGAAAATGCTTGGAGACGAACTCATAATGCTCACGGGTGTTTGTGTCCAGCTCCTCGGGTGTAAGCTGCTCAAAGATTCCCCATGGGTAAGAGCCGTGCCATGACAAGCAGTGTCCCCTTATGAGGATTCCGTTTTCTCTTGCAAAGGCGCAAATCTTGTCTGCAGGGGCGGTGTCAAGCTCAAGATTCGGGTGCACAAAGCGCTCCCTGTTGGTTATAACAGGCGGTTCGGGCTTTTCGCCCTTTTGAAGCTTGCGAAAATCGGGCTTAGGGTACTCATGGTTGTGTATACCCATGTACTTCATCTCATTTTCGGCTGTCAGGGTGTTAAAGTTCGCTTTAACGCAGTCCTTTGCCTCGTCGAGCCAATGAGCCGCTACAGCCGCTCCCACCGTGAAATAATCCTTATACGCTTCTTTGAGTGTCTTCATGTCATGCTCCTTTCTGTAGCTTTTTGCGAGTCAGCCATGTGTTGTCCTTGTGATATACCTTTATATATACGGTTACGGCTTAGCTATAACAGACTTGCCGCCCATATAAGGTCTTAATACCTCGGGAATTCTGATGCTTCCGTCCTCGTTGAGGTTGTTTTCAAGGAAGGCGATGAGCATTCTCGGAGGTGCGACAACTGTGTTGTTAAGAGTATGAGCCAAATACTTGCCGTTTTCCGAGTTTACTCTTATCTTTAAGCGTCTTGCCTGAGCGTCGCCGAGGTTTGAGCATGAGCCGACCTCGAAATACTTTTTCTGTCTGGGACTCCATGCTTCAACGTCTACAGACTTAACCTTCAGGTCTGCCAAGTCGCCCGAGCAGCATTCAAGGGTTCTTACCGGGATATCAAGGCTGCGGAACAGGTCGACGGTGTTCTGCCAGAGCTTATCAAACCACATTTTTGAGTCCTCGGGCTTGCAGACAACAATCATTTCCTGCTTTTCGAACTGGTGAATGCGGTATACTCCCCTCTCCTCAAGTCCGTGCGCGCCCTTTTCCTTTCTGAAGCAGGGTGAGTAGCTTGTAAGGGTTATAGGAAGCTTTTCTTCGGGGATGATCTGGTCTATAAACTTTCCTATCATCGAATGCTCGCTGGTACCGATAAGATACAGGTCCTCACCCTCAATTTTATACATCATGGCGTCCATTTCGGCAAAGCTCATAACGCCTGTTACGACATTTGACCTGATCATGAACGGAGGTACGCAGTAGGTAAAGCCCCTGTCTATCATAAAATCTCTTGCGTAGGATATTACAGCGGAATGGAGACGTGCTATATCACCCATAAGGTAGTAGAAACCGTTTCCTGCGACTCTTCTTGCGCTGTCGAGGTCGATTCCATGAAGGCTTTCCATTATTTCAGTGTGATAAGGAATCTCAAAATCGGGTACGAACGGCTCGCCGTATTTTTGCACCTCGACGTTTTCGGAATCGTCCTTTCCTATCGGCACACTGGGGTCGATGATGTTCGGAATTGTCATCATTATCTTCTGAATCTTTTGCTGAAGCTCTTCCTCGAGCTTTTCAAGCTCTGCCAAACGCTGTGCCTGCTCTCCGACCTGCTTTTTAACCTCTTCTGCCTTTTCACGCTCGCCCTTTGCCATAAGTCCGCCTATCTGCTTGGAAAGACGGTTTCTTTCAGCTCTTAGGCTGTCTGCTTCGGTTATTGTCTGACGGTACTGCTTATCAAGCTCTATAACCTCGTCGACAAGGGGAAGCTTAGCGTCCTGAAACTTCTTTTTGATGTTTTCCTTAACTGCATCCGGGTTTTCTCTTAAAAATTTAATGTCTATCATTTTAATTGTCCTTTCATTTTATACCTGTACCGCTTGAAAAGCTTTGAAGTCCGACGATAAGCCGCATAAATCGTTATTATCGCACTTATGCTGCCCGTCAGCCGCCGCTTTAAGCGCTGATACTTGTGTTCCACGTGGAACATCGGTTATATTATTGATTGATATTTTCAAGTGCCTTGGCTATTGCCGCAAGGTCATCCTCCGAGTAAAACTCGATTTCAAGCTTGCCCCTGCCCTTTTTGCCGTTGACGGTTACCTTTCGCCCGAGCGTGTCTGCCAGTGAAAGCTCTATTTCCTTTAAGAATACGTCCTTCCTGACCGGAGTCTTTGGTTTTTTCGGCACGGACGCCGCCTTAACCAGCTCCTCGAGGTTTCGTACGGTGAGCATATCCCTTTTTACCTTGAGCGCAAGCTCGCCTCGCAGATTTCTGTCCTCAACGCCTGCTAAAACCTTGGCGTGACCCATCGAAACCTCGCCGCTTCGAACCATACTGAGAGTCTGCTCGTCCAGTCCGAGTATTCTCAGTGAGTTTGCAACAGATGAACGGGACTTCCCTATTATTGATGAAACCTGCTCTTGAGTGTATCCGTACAGATCCATAAGCTCCTTATAGCCCAAAGCCTCTTCAACAGGGTTTAGGTTCTCACGCTGAAGGTTTTCAACCAGCGCAAGCTCCATTGTCTTTCTGTCGTCAAGCTCCTTTATAACTACAGGAACCTCTTCAAGTCCTGCCATTCTCGCAGCACGCCATCTTCTCTCGCCTGCCACTATCTGATATCCGCCCGACGACAGAGGTCTGACCAGCAGTGGCTGCAAAACGCCGTGCTGCTTGATAGATCGTGACAGTGCCGAAAGCGCTTCGTCGTCGAAATCTGTTCTGGGCTGAGATTTATTCGGGAAAATCTCCGTCAGTCTGAGGGTCTTAGGGAGCTTTGACTCTGTTTCATTTTCGGTAAACAGTGCGTCCATGCCCATTCCTAAGCCTTTTATCTTTGCCATATATGACTCTCCCCCACTTTCATGATTGTTAAAATTCTAACGGTGGTGTATTTGAAATTAAATTGATGTAATCAAAGATTGTTTTTCTTTGCTCTTTGCTTTATTCTCGCTAAAAATTCCTTGCAGAACATCTCATAAGCCTCAGAGCCTTTGGACGACCTGTCGTAATACATTATAGGTCTGCCGTGGCTCGGAGCCTCTGAAAGAGCAACGTTTCTCGGTATTACCGTCTCGTAAACGTCGTTCGGGAAATACTTTTTGACCTCGCCGACTACCTGCGACGTCAAATTGTATCTGCCGACATACATAGTAAACAGTATTCCCTCGATGTGCATATAAGGATTATAGCCGTCCTTAATGCGCTTGATTGTGTCCATAAGCTGAACCAAGCCCTCGAGCGAGTAAAATTCGCACTGAATCGGAATCAATACCGAATCGCAGGACGCCAGAGCGTTGAGCGTTATCAGGCTCAGCGACGGCGGCGAGTCGATAAGTATGTAATCGAATCTGTCTTTAACGGTTAAAAGCTGCATTTTAAGACGCATCAGCCTGTTGTCAAGCGAAGCAAGCTCAATTTCCGCTCCTGCGAGCTTTTGAGCCGAGGATATAAGCGAAACGCCTTTAAAGGCAGTCGGGACAATAGCGTCTGAAGCACGGCAAACTCCGATTATAACCTCGTAGACAGTGTTGACGATAGAGCGTTTTCTCACTCCGAAGCCGGTTGTAGTGTTGCCCTGCGCATCTATATCGACAACTAAAACCTTTTTGCCTCGCCCACCCAGAGCCGCAGCAAGGTTCACAACAGTAGTCGATTTTCCAACGCCGCCCTTTTGGTTTGAAACGGCGATTATCTTTCCCATATTGAGTCTCCCTTAATAATATAGTATTAAGCTTAGTATATCATACTTTTGAGAGTTTGCAACCGCTTTTTGCAATATGGAATAATTTTTTTGCTCGAAAATGTTCCATGTGGAACAAAAAGCGGCGGAAGTCCGCCGCAATGCAACATATTTAGTTCTTCGTCAGCGGAATCCTTATGTGATAGTCGATAAATTCCTCGGACTGCTGCTTGTCGACATTGACATTGACCCCTGCAATCTGCATCGTTTCAACAGCCTTATTGACTGTATTCATGAACAGCCGCAGGTCCTTGAAAACGGCAGAGCCTTTTCTTATCCTTGTCTTATACTTTTCGTACTCAATCATCGACTCGACCAGCGCTTCTGTTTTTTCGACATTCAGCTTGCCCTTTACAATCTTAGAAAGCGCATCGTCACGCTTTTCCTCGCTGTCCAGCTTCAAAAGCGCCCTTGCATGGCGCTCGGTCAGGTCATTTTCGCCGATTATTCTCCGCTGCCGGGCTGAAAGCTTTAAAAGACGCAGCTTATTCGCCAGCGTCGACTGCGCATAGCCCAATCTGAAGGCAGCGTCCTCCTGAGTCATGCCGTAAAGGTCTATAAGCCTTGATATAGCGTCTGCCTCCTCAAAAAAGCCTAAATCCTGTCTTTGAATGTTTTCAACGAGGGACAAAAGCGCAGAATTGCGGTCGGTGGCATCAAGAACTATACACGGCACTGTTTCAAGACCTGCGAGCATTGCAGCCCTCAGACGTCTCTCCCCTGCTATAAGCTCATAGCCGTTTTCCTTGCGGCGAACGGAGAGCGGCTGCAAGATTCCGTCCGACTTTATGCTGGCGGCAAGGCAGACGAGCCGATTTTGGTCAAAGTTTTTGCGTGGCTGATAAGGATTCGGGGCGATTGCTTCGCACGGCAGGTCGACAATACGGTCGGTGGTCTTGTCCTTCTTCGATAAAAATAGCTTTGGCATATTTAAACTTCCTTTTCATTGAAAATTATCGTTTGCAATACCATTATAATAGCACTGATTTACATATATTACCATAATAAAATATCGAACCGTTTCTGCTAAAATCGCCGCAAAAAAATAAAAACCGCCGAATTACGACGGTTTTATGTACGGAAAAAGGGGGAAAAGGGGTGAAAGCGGTCGAAGAAAAATGAGGAGCAATTATATTTCTAAATCAATAATTACAATGAGTTCCGATACCCAATACCAAAGGCATTTTGAATCTATTCAGATATCGTAATTTTATAATAATCACCCTATCGGGCTATCCGCTATTCCCTTTTTCCTCGGGAAGCGCTTTGGCGTTGGGGCTGTTTTTGCTATGACGATAAGCGTTCTTTTATCCCCTCCGGGCAGGCTGTATTCCTTAACTGCTTCAACCCTGCCGCCCAAAAGCTTGATTGCGGACCTTGCTTCGTCGACCTCGTGCTTGGCGTCAGGTCCTTTAAGAGCCAAAAACGCTCCGCCGACCTTGACAAACGGCAAACAGTACTCGCACAGAACGCTGAGTCTTGCCACTGCCCTTGCTGTCGCAATGTCAAAGCTCTCTCTCAGCGCAGACGCGCCCTTATCCTCAGCCCTTGAATGGATAAGCTCGGCCTTCAGCCCGATATCGTCCAGCACAGCCGATAAAAATGTCAAACGCTTGTTGAGACTGTCTAAAAGCGTGAGCGATATATCGCTTCTCAATATCTTCATGGGAACGCCGGGGAAGCCTGCACCCGTGCCGACGTCTATAACCGTTGCGCCTGTCGGAACGTCGACCATGGAAAGTGGAAGACAGGAGTCCAAAAAGTGTTTAACCGCTATTCCCTCTGAATCTGTTATCGCTGTCAGGTTCATTTTTTCGTTCCATTCGCATAAAAGCTCGGAATATCGCTTAAATTGAACGGTTTTTTCCGAGTCCAGCGGCAAACCGCTCAAATTAAAGACCTCGTTTAATCTGTTAGTATCAATTATCGGCATAACTTTTAACATCTCCGCAAACAAATGTTGAAAACTTTATTGACTTCTTTTCCTCTGCTCCAGCCAAATAGCCAAAACAGAGACATCGGCAGGGTTAACACCTGAAATTCTTGACGCCTGACCGATGCTTAAGGGTCTGACCTTATTCAGCTTTTCCGCCGCTTCAAGCCTCAGTCCCCTGATCGACTGATAATCAACGTCCTCGGGAAGCAGCTTTTCCTCAAGCCGCCGCATTGCTTCGACCTGCTCGAGCTGTATTTTAATGTAGCCCTCATATTTTATTCTCAGGGCTGCCTGCTCTGTCACCTCATCGGGAAGCTCGTGTCGATTTTTGTCGACACATGAAAGACCCTCATAGCTGACCTGCGGACGCTTTAAGAGCTTGGCAAGCGTTGTGCCGTTTGTAACAGCCTCCGTTCCGCAGCTTTCAAGGTAGGAATTCAATTGCTCTGACGGTCCTACATTCTGCGTTTCAAGGCGTGTAACCTCTTCGTCAATAAGCTCAAGCTTTTTCTTAAGGCGGTTATAGCGCTCCTCGGAAATAAGTCCTACCTTATAGCCTATAGGGGTCAAACGCTCGTCGGCGTTGTCCTCTCTGAGCAAAAGACGGTATTCGCTTCTTGAGGTCATCATTCTGTACGGGTCGGAAACTCCCTTTGTCACAAGGTCGTCTATAAGCGTGCCGATGTAAGAGGACGCTCTGTCGAGTATGAGCGGCTCACGACCCAAAAGCTTCAGCGACGCATTTATACCTGCTATAAGACCCTGAGCCGCCGCTTCCTCGTAGCCGGATGTGCCGTTGAACTGACCTGCACCGTAAAGTCCTTTTATTGACTTAAATTCCAGTGTGGGCAGAAGCTCAAGCGAGTCACAGCAGTCATATTCGATAGCATATGCGTTGCGCATTATTTCCACATTTTCAAGTCCGCTTATAGTTCTCAAGAACTCAAGCTGCACCTCCTCGGGAAGCGATGAGCTCATGCCCTGAAGGTAAAATTCATCTGTATCAAGTCCCATCGGCTCGACAAAAAGCTGATGTCTCGGCTTATCGCTGAACCTTACAATTTTGTCCTCAATAGACGGACAGTATCTGGGTCCTATTCCCTCTATTCTGCCCGAGTACAGCGGTGAGCGGTCGAGATTGTCAAGGATGACCTTATGCGTATTTTCATTTGTATAACCGATGTAGCACATCACGGTGTTCTTAAGCTCGCCCTTTGTTTCAAAGGAAAACGGAAGGATCTTATCGTCCCCTGCCTGCGGCTCAAGCTTTGAAAAGTCGATGCTTCTGCGGTGGACTCTTGCAGGCGTGCCCGTCTTAAATCTCCTTAAGGAAACGCCCATTTTTATCAAGGCGTCGGACAAGCCCTTTGCAGGAAGCGTTGCGTCGGGTCCGCTTTCATATGAAACCTCGCCGACGTGGATTACGCCGTTTAAGTATGTTCCGGTGCAGATGATAACGGCTCGGCACTTATACTTTGTTCCAAGCCTTGTCACGATACCCGAAACGGCGCCTGTCTCGTCTCTTAAAATATTGACTACCTCTGCCTGCTTAATGTCGAGATTCTTTTCCGACTCGCAAACGCCCTTCATATACCTTTGATACTTAACTCTGTCCGACTGAACTCTAAGGCTGTGAACCGCCGGTCCCTTGCCCAGATTCAAAACTCGGCTCTGCAAAAATGTAGCGTCAGCCGCCTTTGCCATCTCGCCGCCCAAGGCGTCAATCTCTCTGACAAGGTGTCCCTTGGCAGTGCCGCCTATGGAGGGGTTGCAGGGCATATTTGCAATCGCATCGAGTGTTATTGTAAAGAGCGCAACCTTTAGTCCGAGACGTGCGCCGCACAGTGCCGCCTCTACTCCGGCGTGTCCTGCGCCGATAACAACATAGTCGTATTCACCTAAATAGTCCATAATATCAGTCCTTATATAACTACTATTTGAAATATATTATTGCTATTATACAATCAGTATTGAAATAATATCATTTTCCCACGCAAAAACGGGAGAAAACATCGTTTACAACAGCTTCGGTTGCCCTCTCGCCTGTCAGCTCCAAAAGTGAGTTTGCCGCCTCGTCGATATAGATTGTAACAGCATCAAGCGTTTGACCGTCACCGACGGAGTTAAGAGCCTTGCTAATAAACTCCCTCGCCTTCTTGACCAAGCTGCGCTGGCGCTCGTTTGTATATATCTCGCCGCCGTCACTGTAGCCGCCGAGTTTAAACAGCTTGTTGATTTTTTCGGTCAGCTTTTCAAGTCCGAATCCGCTTTTTGCCGATACAAACAGTATATTATCATCATTATTATACTCTAAGTTTAGCTTTTGAGGGAGGTCAGACTTGTTAACTATTATAATATGTCGCTTATCGGAGAGAGATTTCAGAATTTCACGGTCGTTGTCGTCGCACTCACGGGAGCCGTCGAACACTGCTATTACAAGCTCGGCGTCTGTAAGCTTTTTCCTTGCAAGGTCAACTCCGATCTGCTCGACCTCGTCCTCAGAGCTTCTGACGCCTGCCGTATCGCTGAGCTTCAAAACGACGTCGCCCACCCTTGCGGACTCCTCAATGACGTCCCTTGTTGTGCCCTCAGTCGAGGTGACTATGCTTCGCTGATAGCCGAGGATGGCGTTCATCAATGTCGACTTTCCGACGTTGGGCTTGCCGATAATTGCGGTGTCTATTCCCTGACGGAGTATTCTTCCCTTATCATAGTCGGTTAAAATTTTGTCCAGTGATGAAAGGGCAGTGCCGAGTACAGACGCGACCGACTCAGAATCTGTTTCGGGTATATCCTCATCGGGATAATCGCACCACGCTGCAAGCGAGCCTAAAACATTCACAAGCGAATTGCACACATCGTTGATTCGTTTGTAAAGCTGACCTTCCTTAGCAAGCCTTGCGCTTTTTAAAGACGCTTCGCCCTCTGCGCTGATTATGTCCATAACCGCCTCAGCCTGAGTTAAGCTCAGCTTGCCGTTTATAAATGCACGCTTTGTAAACTCCCCTGCCGACGCCGCAGCGGCTCCGTTATCCAAAATAAGCTTTAGTATTTCACGGGCAAGATAAACGCCGCCGTGACAGGATATCTCAACCGTGTCCTCGCCGGTATAGCTCTTCGGAGCACGGAAAACGGTTAGCACAACGTCGTCGAGTGTTTGCGAGCCGCATACAATTTTTCCGTATGCGCAGGTGTGACCTGCCATGTCGGAGGGGCGGACTCGGGTAAAGCCTACGAATATTTTATCGGCAATCGAAATGGCGTCTTGACCGCTTATTCTTATAACAGCCAGTCCGCCGAGGGCTTGCGGTGTGGAAATTGCAGCAATCGTACTCATCTAAAAACTTCCAATCAAATCAAAGTAATTTCAGTTGAAAGGCGGCTTCCTGATTGGAAACCGCCCGCATAAAACTAATCGGTAAAAGGCTTAAAGCCGACCATCAAAACTCGATTTTTGAGTAAAGACCTGAGCCGATTTCATCCTCGGGCTTTGGCTTTTTATAATCCTTTTCAAATGATGAGGTGATGTCAAGGCTTCTTGCCTTGAAGTCGTCACGGCGTTTTCCCTGACGTCTCTCGCCGCCTCTGTTGTCGTCTCCTCTTCTTTGACCTCTTCTGTCTCTGTTATCTCTGTCCCCTCTTGACGAGTTGTAAGGCTTTTTCTCGGTGGAGGATATCAGTACCTTTCTGTACGGGTCCTCGCCTACAGACCTTGAGGAGCAGCCCTCTATATCGGCAATTGCCGCATGGATGATTCTTCTTTCATAGGGGTTCATCGGCTCAAGAGCAACGGTTCTGCCTGTCTTTTTGACCTTTGCTGCCATCTTAGCGGCTAAATCCTCGAGCTGACCCTTTCTTCTTTCTCTGAAGTTGTCGCAGTCAAGGGTTATTCTTGAGTAATCCTTGTCGTGCTTGTTGCAGGCTAAGGATGTTAAATACTGCAAAGCGTCGATAGTTTCGCCTCTTCTGCCGATGATGCCGTCTGTTCCCTCGCCGCCGAGGTCAAAGACATATCCGCCGTCATCATTTTCGGAAACGTTTATTTCCGGCTTGTCGAAGCCCATAGCCTGCATAACCGCTGAAATATAGTCGCAGGCAATTTCCGACTTGGTCTTTTCATACTCAGCCTGAAGCTTAGCCTCGCCCTTCATTCCGAAAAGACCCTTTCTGGGCTCTTCAAGAACCGTAAACGTAATCCTTTCAACGTCCACGCCGAAAATCTGAGCTGCACGAGCCTTTGCTTCGTCAACTGTTTTTGCTGTTACAATCTCAATCATTTTAATCTCCTTTTATAAGACAGCAATTGCTTTATAGGTAGTAATATAAGTGGTCAAGCTCCTTGCTGAATATTACAGTAATCAATCCTCACTGAGTCTGTCGCCGTATCTTTCGGCGGAACGCTTTCTTGCGTTTACCAAAGCCTCGTTGTCGTCCTCAAACTCAGCTCCGTATTTAACGTCAGAACGCCTTCTTGCTTCGTTTAAAGCATATCTTTCGGCTTCCTTCTTTTCAGACCTTGAAAGCTTGATGTCCTCTGTCAGAGCTTCGTCCAAAGCCTTTTCGCCGACTGATTTCTGACCTGCGAGCTGAGCCTTCTGCTGCTCGAGTGCCATCTGATAAAGCGACGGCTTCTTTCTTGCCTTCTTTGTCTCCTTGCTGACGATCTTATCAATTCTTGCAGGTGTCAGATACATATTCAAGCCGATTACCTGAACAAGTGAAAGAACGCTTGAGAATATCCAGTAGATACCGATACCGGCAGGGTACGAAAATGCGATCCAGAAGGAAATAAGCGGCATTGTATAAAGCATTATGTTCATGGTCTTATTGGTGCTTGTAGAACCGCTCTTTTTCTGGTACCACTGGCTCACTACAGTCAATGCGAGCTGTGAAACCAAGGATATGATAGGAATAAGGATTAAAATAGAATTCCAGCTCGGATATTTGCCGAGGTATATTCCGAGGAAGGTATAATCAAAGTCGCTGCAAAGGGCGGCAACCTCGCTGTCGAAAAGTCCGGGGTAGTCTTTAGCTACGGACAGCACCAAAAGCTGAAGTCTTGAGGACGCACCGGCGGCTACCAGCTTAGGCGAAACCTTTGCCGGGTCGTTGAAGTATATGTCCAAATCCTTATTCTCGGTGAATACGTCGGCTAAGGTCTTGAGTCTTTCGTCCGAGTAATTGGCAAGTGTTGACTTTTCCTCAGCCTTGTATGAAACTAAGGTATCGTACAGGCTTGTCTGCGAATTTACAATGTCGTTAACGCTTGTTTCATGGTTTTTAACTGCTGCGCTGACAACATAAGTGTCATACACAGTGCTCTGGGCTTCCTTGAGCTTGTCCTTAGAAACGTCTCCGAGGTAGGTAAGAGGAGCATAAACAACCTCAACGATTGCGAAAAGGATTATAAACGGCAAAAACATCGGCAGACAGCTTCCCATCGGATTGATGTTTTCACGGTTATAAAGCTCCATGGTTGCTTCGTTTATCTTTTCCTTGTTGTCGCCGTATTTTTTCTTTATGGCTTCAATTTTAGGATTAAGCCTCGACATCTTAGCCGTGCTTATCTGAGTTTTATAAGACGACGGAAGCATTAAAAGCTTTATCAAAAGAGTAAATACAAATAACGCCCAACCGTAGTTTTTAAAGATTTCATAACACAGCCACAGCAATTTACCGAAGGGCCAAGCAATCAATTCCCACATAATAATTTCTCCTTTTATATAAACCGCAGCGCTTAAATGCAGTTTTTGAATCTATGCAGATTTTTTATTCTTAATTTGTCTTCTTTTTTCTGATTTCAAGGTATAAAAATGAAATTCTTCGGGCACATAATCCACTCCGCCATTGCTGTAGGGATTGCACCTTAAAATCCGCCATACAGCTAAAAGCACGCCCTTTACGGCTCCGTGTTTTTTTACCGCTTCGAGGGCGTATTGCGAGCATGACGGATAATACCTGCAGCAGGCAGGCTTCAGCGGCGATATATATTTTTGATAAAAACGGATCAATAACTCAAAAAATTTTTTCAGCATCAGCTTTTATTCATTTCTTTGACAAGTCGCTCTGCGACAAATTTTTCAACCTTATTCGATTTTATTCCGGCTATATCGGGTCTTGCTACAAATATAATGTCGTATCCTATCGGCAAAAGTGCTTCGTTTTTTCTGTATGCTTCTCTTAAAATTCTCTTTGCTCTGTTTCTTGCTACTGCGTTTCCTATTTTTTTGCCGGCAGTTATTCCGAATCTGTTATAAGGAAGCCTATTTTGAAGGTAATAAGCAGTCATTTCTCTGGTGGAAACAAATTTTCCCCTTTTATAGAGCTTTAAAAACACTCTTTTGTCCTTGATAATCTGTGTATAGAGCATAAATCCCGTCCCAATAAGCATTTATCACATTACATCGGCGATTCATTTTAAGTAAAGCAATTTGTCCTTTTAAAAAAATGAACCACTAAAGTGGTTCATATACTTATCGCAATTAGATAACTAACCGATCGCGGCTGATAAACCGTAAGCGAAAAATATATAAGCCTTTAAACATACCGTTTAAAGCTTAGGCTTAAAATTATTCGAACTGTGAATAATTCCAACGGCACAGCAAGCAAACGCCGGCGCCGAAGCATGAAAATACAGACGAATAAAGTCAACGTCATAAAATAAACGGCATACAAAAGCTTAACGACAGCCTTTGCGTGCCGTTTTTTATGCGTTATAAAACGACTCTGACAGCATCACAACAATTAGTAGGTTAATCTTGCTCTGCCCTTAGCACGTCTGCGAGCTAAAACCTTACGGCCGTTTTTAGTAGCCATTCTCTTGAAAAATCCATGCTCTTTTTTTCTGTGAATCTTCTTAGGCTGATAAGTTCTTTTTACCTGCATTTTCTCATTGCCTCCTTGTCCATAAATTATGGGCAACTTCATACCTTGTTAATTTTTATATCGCTGAAATATTACAACAGCGCATGACTAATTAAAGGTATTATATATAGATACCCTTGCAATTTAGTATTATATATTATTGTCAGCTTGATTGTCAATACCTAATCGAAAAAAAACGATAAGATTGGGCGATGATTGCAGGTTTTTTCGGGGAAGCAACGGATTGTAGGGGCAGTATTAAGGATTCGGGCTATGTAATTTTGTAAAATAGCTCAAGCCGGCTTACTCAGAATCATTCATATGCAATTATTTTAGCCTAAATACTATTTAATAATATATATAAAATCACTTGAAAAATAAACGTCCATGTGTTATTATAGTACTTAGAATAAATGATGATGGGATATTATCAGCTAAAAAATACTGAATGATATATTTAAGGAATTTCGGA
>DKWG01000058.1:10591-11421 GCA_002491605.1 Ruminococcus sp. UBA7158 | reverse complement strand
ATTTCGGATTAAAAAACTGCGGTCAGAACCGTTGTCGGGGCTTTAAGTCCGGGGCAAAATTAATTTTTGCCGAAATAAGGATTTTTATCTCTTATTAAGCTGAGATTTCTTAAAAACGTACATAAAGAGAAAGGATAGTTTTAAGCAATATGGATTCGTTTGCAGAGCTTTTTGAAAATGTCAGGCGTATGTGTCAGGCAGATCCAAAGGTCAGCGACATAGGCTACAATCGTTGGATTAAAAACATCGAGCCGGGTAAAATGGAGGGCACAAAGGTAACCCTATATGCCGTAAATGATTTTATGCGCAGGACAACCGAAGAAATATATAAGGACGTTTTTGAGCATTCATTTGAGCAGGTATTGGGTTTCCCTGTCGAAATAGAGTTTTTGGTCAAGAATCAGGACAATTATTCCTCCGACGGCTTCAATGAGATTGAAAGAAGAATGAACGACCTTATAAGCAGCCACAAAAAGTGCGATTATGACTTAACCTTTGAAAACTTTATAAAGGGCAAGTCAAACGAGCTGGCATATGCTTACTGCATTGCCGTCAGCGGAAAGAATAATCTGAATAATCAGCTTCACCGTTCGATGTTCAATCCCCTCTTTATTTACGGTGATTCAGGCTTGGGAAAAACTCACCTTCTTCGTGCAATCGAGCAGGAGGTAAGAAACAATCACCCCTCGCTTAACGTTATTTATACTACCGGTGAAAACTTCACCAACGAGCTGGTAAGGGCTGTTTCGGAGCAGAATACAACTGAGTTTCACGATAAATACCGCAACTGCGATTTTCTGCTGGTCGACGACATTCAGTTCATCGCCGGC
>DKWG01000058.1:0-10508 GCA_002491605.1 Ruminococcus sp. UBA7158 | reverse complement strand
TCCGGCCTGGGCAAGACCCATCTGCTGCTGGCCATCGGGCAATACATCAACGAGCACCAGCCCAGCGCCCAGATCGCGTACATCAAGGGCGATGAATTCACCAATCAGATGGTCCGCTCCATCCAGACCGGCACGGCGGAGGAGTTCCGCCAGAAATACCGGAACGTGGACCTGTTTCTGGTGGACGACATTCAGTTCATCGCCGGCAAGGAAATGACTCAGGAGGAATTTTTCCATACCTTCAACGAGCTTTATAATTCGGGCAAGCAGATAGTTTTAACCTCTGATATTTCGCCCAACAGAATTAAAAAGCTTGAAGAAAGAATAAAAACAAGATTCACCTTAGGCGTTCAGGCAGACGTTCAGCCGCCGGACTTTGAAACAAGAATGGCAATAGTCAAGCGCAAGGCTGAGCTTTTGGATTTGAATCTGCCGGACAACGTCGCAAGGATCATTTCCGAGAAAATCAAGAAAAACATCCGTCAGCTTGAAGGCGCAGTCAATAAAATGAAGGGACTTACAATGTTCTCAAACGAAACGCCGTCCCTGTCAATGGCTCAAAGAGTTATAAAAGAAACACTTATTGACGCTGCACCGTCGGAAATAACCGTAGACAGAATCTTGAGCGACGTTTCGGCTTCGTTCGGAGTAACTCCCGAGGACATCCGCTCGTCGAGCAGAAACGCTCAGATCTCATTGGCGAGAAAGGTTTCCATATACATAATAAGAGATGTTAAGGGAATGTCGTTTACCGATATAGGAAAGGAATTTTCAAGAAATCACTCGACAATGACAATTTCCTACTCCGACATAAAGGAAACACTCGCCCACAATTCCGACTTAAGAGAAACGGTTGAGGACCTGATTAAGAACCTGAAGGCTATGTAATTTGATACGGACAATTATTTCTTTCAACATTTCGCTTTTTAAGAGATTAATCCTCGGGAACCGCGATAATTGATGTTTTTTGTCGGACAAAAATTTAAATCAACATAGTTTCCGTATAAACTTTCAACAATTCATCAAAGTTTTCAACAGCTAACGCACAGCTTTTAAAAGTTTCAACACAAAAAAATCTATTGAACACATGAAATACAGTGACGTTAAAAACCTGTTGACGGACAAGCACCGATGAATAAAGGCTTAAAGCCGCTTTTCAACAATTCAACGCCCCCTACTACTAAAACTAAAAATATATATCTTATTTCATTTTATATATCTCGGAAAATAAGATTTTATAAAGGAGATTTCAACATGAAGCTAATCTGCAATAAACAACGCTTATACGAAGCGCTTATAAACGTTTCTAAAGCAGCAGCCGATAAATCGGCAATCCCGGCACTTGAGGGTATAAAGTTCAGCTTAAGCGATTCAACCCTGTGGTTAACGGGCTACGACCTTGAAATAGGAATAAAAACCAGCTTAGACGTTATATCGGCAGACAAGCAGGACATAGTTGTCAACTCTCGTTTATTCTCGGAAATCATTAAAAAGATGCCGACAGACGAAATTGACATTGAGGTCAACGAAAACATGGTTATGACCATTAAGGGTGGAATAACCGAATACACAATAAGCGTCATAAGCGCCGATGAATATCCCGGAATCCCCGACTTTTATACAGACTCAAGAATAACCGTTCCTCAGTCTGTTTTAAAGGAAATGATAAACCAGTCCATATTTGCAGTATCTCAAAACGATACCAAGCCGATATTAAAGGGTGAGCTTTTTGAGATTAAGGACAATGAGCTGAATATAGTAGCTATCGACGGCTTCAGGCTTGCAGTAAGAACAGAAGCAGTTAAGTCTGAAAACGACTTCAAGTTTGTCGTTCCATCAAAAACCTTAAACGAGGTTTCAAGGCTGTTAAAGGACGACGACGATTTGTCCTGCGACATACTTGTGTCAAAAAAGCAGGTAGTGTTCGATTTTTCGGGCTATACAGTATTTTCAAGGCTTTTAGAGGGCGAATTCCACAACTACAGAGGCTCTATCCCCAATACAAGCGTAACAGAGGTTGTTATTGATAAAAAGGAGCTTATAAGCTGTCTTGAAAGAGCTTCCTTATTAATAAATGAGAAAATTAAAAGCCCTGTAAGATGTATGTTTGACAACGGAGCATTAAAGATAAGCTGTCAGACTGCTATAGGCAAGATTTTCGACGAGATCACTGCCGACATTTCGGGACCGAAGATAGAAATAGGCTTTAACTGTAAATATCTTTTAGACCCCTTAAAGGTAATTCCCGATGAGAGAATAAAGCTTTTGATGAACGGCGGAAATCTTCCGATGAAGATAGTCCCCATCAACAGCTCGGAATACACTTATCTTGTTTTGCCTGTCAGATTAAAAAACGAATAGGAGATTTAATGCTTGACTGAATAAGCATTAAGCAGTTTATGAACGATTCTATTATTAATAAAGAACAAATTGAAATAAGCGGAGATTTTATCAAGCTCGATTCCCTGTTAAAGTTCGCAGGAATAACCGAAACGGGCGGAATTGCAAAGGAAATAATCGCCGAGGGTAAGGTTAAGTACAACGGCGAGGTCTGCTTTATGAGAGGAAAAAAGGTCTATAGGGGCGATACCGTCACAATAGATGAAATATCCTGCTGTCTTGAAATTATATAATGAGAATAACGTCTTTAAAGGTCAACGGCTTTAGAAATCTTAAGAATATAGACCTTACTCCGTACGATAAAATCAACGTTTTGTGCGGTGAAAACGCTCAGGGTAAGACAAATCTTATGGAGTCTATCTGGATGACGTCCGGAGCTAAAAGCTTTCGGGGAGTAAAAGAAAAGGATATCATAGGGTTTGACAGTGAATCTGCCTGCGTCGACATAAGCTTTGAAAGCTCGGTGCGAAGTGAAAATATATCCTTGACCCTTTCAAGGGTTCAAAGAGAGCGAAAAATAATGCTGAACGGCGTAAAGCTGAAATCGCTGACCGAGCTTGTCGGAAGGCTCTTGTGCGTTATATTTACACCCGAGGATTTGTTTTTAACAAAAGGCTCTCCCGATATAAGAAGGTCGTATTTGGATCTGTGTATATCTCAAATAAAGCCGATGTACGCAGGGGTTGCCGCTAAATATGATGTTTTGCTGGCTCAAAGAAACGCAGTTCTTAAAAATATCGCTATGGGAATATCAAGACCTGACGACCTCGAGATTTGGGACGAGCAAATAGCAAGACAGGGCTCTTATATATCAATGATGCGCCATGTCTACACCGAGGTTTTAAATAGGTACACAACTGTTTTATATAACGAAATATCCCGAGGAAGAGAACAGATGAGCTTGGAATATTCATCAACTGTTTTCGAGCAGCTGAGCAATCGAACAGATTATAAGGATTCGATGGCTAAGGAGTATTTAGCAAAGCTTCGCAGCTCATTAAGCGACGACATAAAGCTCGGCTACACTCAGGTGGGCGTTCACAGAGACGAGCTTACGGTCAAAATAGACCGAAAATCAGTTCGTGACTTCGGCTCTCAGGGACAAAACCGCTCGGCTGCCTTGTGCATGAAGCTCGGTCAGGCAAGAGCCTTATATAAAGAGACGAATGAAATGCCGGTTATACTTTTAGACGACGTTTTGTCCGAGCTTGATACGTCGAGAAAGCAGTTTGTTTTAAGTCAGATAAACGATGCGCAGATTTTCATAACCTGCTGTGAGCCGATAAACGGGTTTAAAGAAGCAAAAAAGCACTTGTTCTACCTTAAAGACGGCAGAATCGTTTCGGATAAGGGATAAAATATGTTTTTGCATTTGGGTAACGACTCCTGCGTGTACGCAAAAAATATCATAGCGGTTATGGATATTGAAAACGCTTCAACGTCTAAGATAACTAAGGAGTATTTGTCGGCGGTGGGAAGAAATAAGCAGGTCATATATTGCTCGTATGATATGCCGAAAAGCTTTGTCGTCACACTTGACGATGAGCTTACAGAGAGGGTTTATATATCGTCGATATCAAGCGCAACGCTCATAAAACGTTTAAAATTAATTACAAAGAGTAATTATTAATACTTATATAACATTTTGATTTAACAATTATACTTTATTTGGAGGATGCACATTTTGGATAACTTCAAGGAAATCAATTCAAACGCAACTGCCGTCGATAAGGACAACAGCTATGACGCAAATGAAATTCAGGTTTTAGAGGGACTTGAGGCTGTAAGAAAGCGTCCCGGAATGTATATCGGCTCAACAGGACCTAAGGGACTTCATCATTTAGTCTATGAAATAGTAACAAACGCAATAGACGAAGCATTGGCAGGATACTGCACAAGAATAGACGTTGAGCTTTTAGAGGGCGACATTGTAAGAGTAACTGATAACGGCAGAGGTATCCCGACGGGAATCCATCCCAAGGAGGGCATATCTGCCGCAACCGTTGTTTATACAATTCTGCACGCAGGCGGAAAGTTCGGCGGCGGCGGATATAAGGTTGCAGGAGGACTTCACGGCGTCGGTGCGTCTGTTGTAAACGCACTGTCAGAATGGCTGGAGCTTACCATATACAACGGCAAAAATGTTCACTTCCAGCGCTTTGAAAGAGGTCACTACAATGAGCCTTTAAAGATTATCGGCGATACCGATAAAACGGGAACCGTTGTCACCTTTAAAGCTGACCCTGAGATTTTTGAGCAGTCCACAGAATACGACTACGACACCCTTTTGACAATGCTTCGTGAGCAGGCGTTTTTAAATGCAGGTGTAAGAATTGTATTTTCAGATAAAAGAAACGGCAATGACAACGAGGTTGACCTATACTAT
Source organism: Ruminococcus sp. UBA7158 (assembly GCA_002491605.1). Taxonomy (GTDB): domain Bacteria; phylum Bacillota; class Clostridia; order Oscillospirales; family Ruminococcaceae; genus Faeciplasma. Next base: position 5,722 of record DKWG01000058.1, on the reverse strand, counting down.
GAGGGCGGAATAAGAGAGTTTGTAACTCATATCCATCAGACAAGAGGTCTTGAGGTTTTAAGCCCCGAGGTTATATATGTCTCGGGAATGAAGGATGATTATACCGCTGAAATTGCAATGCAGTATAACGATTCCTATAACGAGCTTATTCTGTCCTTTGCCAATAACGTCCACACCCCCGACGGCGGAACTCACGAAACAGGCTTTAAAAACGCTCTGACAAAGGTTATAAACGACTACGGCAAGAAATTTAACCTACTTAAAAACGGCGAAAAGCTCTTGGGAGACGACGTAAGAGAGGGCTTAACAGCTATAGTTTCCGTTAAATTAACAAACTGCGAGTTTGAAGGACAGACCAAGGGAAGACTCGGCAACCCCGAAGTAAGACCCTTTGTTGAAGCAATGGTATATGAAAAGCTGATGAATTATCTTGAGGAGAATCCATCAGTTGCAAAATCGATATTTGAAAAGTCGATTCAGGCGCAAAAGGCAAGAGAAGCCGCAAAAAGAGCAAGGGATTTAACAAGAAGAAAATCAGCTCTTGAATCGGCGAATCTTCCCGGAAAGCTCGCCGACTGTCAGGAAAGAGATCCCGAGCAGACTGAAATATTTATAGTCGAGGGAGACTCTGCGGGCGGCTCTGCAAAGGAAGGCAGAGTAAGAAAGTATCAGGCTATACTTCCTCTTTGGGGAAAGATGTTAAACGTTGAAAAGGCGAGAATTGACAAGGTTTATTCAAACGAAAAGCTGACGCCTGTCGTAACCGCACTCGGCACATCCATCGGCGAGGACTTCGATATATCAAAGCTCCGCTACGGAAAGGTCATAATAATGGCGGATGCCGACGTCGACGGCTGTCACATCAGAACGCTTTTGCTCACCTTCTTCTTCAGATTTATGCGTCCTTTAATCGAGCAGGGACATATTTATATCGCCCAGCCGCCTTTATTTAAGGTTTCAAAGGGCAAGCAGGTAAGATACGCATTTTCCGATGAGGAAAGAGACGCTTACATTGCCGAGCTGACGTCAAACGACGGCAAGTCTAAGCCCGATGTTCAAAGATATAAGGGCTTGGGTGAAATGGATCCAGAACAGCTCTGGGAGACAACAATGGATCCCGAGACAAGAACCATAGTTAAAATCACCCTTGACGACGCCGTTAAGGCAGATGAGACCTTCAGTATTTTAATGGGCGACAAGGTCAACCCCAGAAGAGAGTTTATAGAAAAGAACGCACAGTTCGTTGAAAATCTCGACTTTTAATCTGTGCGAGCCGATAAATATATCGGTCGGCAATTACTCAGAAAGGCATATAATTAAATGGAAAAAACAAGCTTTGAATTTTCTTTTGACAAGGACGTATGGCTGAAGGGCTATGAAATATATAACCGTTTATACCGCAAGCGCAAAAAAATCATCTATACCGCTGTTTTCGGAGTCTTGGCGATTTTGTTCTTGCAGCAGATTATAATGAATCCGAGCTACGGCGTCGGATGGGTCTGCATGGCAATATCCTTGGGCGTTGTGGCGGCGGTTTGGTTAAATCCCCTGTTTGAAAGAAAAAAGATAGAACCGGCACTTGACGCTCTTAAAGACGATAAATACTCAGTAAGCATATACGACAATAAATACACGGTTAAAACCATCCTCCCCGAAAGCGACAACGAGTTTTTGGAGACCGATGAAAACGGCGAAAGGATACCGCTTGAGCCTATACCAGAAACCTCGGTAAGCTTTGAAGATAAGGACTTTAAAGCAGTTATAACCGATGAATTAATCGGTATGTTTACCGCGAATACACAGTGTATTATTCCTAAGAAGTGCCTTGATGAGGAAAAAATAAAGCTTATAGAGGACTTATTGAAGGATAGAATTGTTAAGTAAAAGATTATATTAAAGGAACGTGATTATATTTGTTAGCACAGGATAAAAAGGTCAAGCTCACCGAACTGAATGAGGAAATGAAATCGTCCTTCTTGGCATATTCAATGTCGGTAATAATTCAGCGTGCTCTGCCGGACGTCAGAGACGGCTTAAAGCCGGTTCACAGAAGAATTTTATATACAATGTATGAGGACGGTTTAACGCCTGAGAAAAAGTATTTAAAATGCGCAACAACCGTCGGCGACTGTTTGGGCAGATATCACCCACACGGCGACGCATCCGTTTACGACGCATTGGTAAGACTTGCCCAGAGCTTTTCTTTGAGGTACCCTCTTGTAGACGGTCACGGAAACTTCGGCTCTGTCGACGGCGATCCGCCTGCCGCTTACCGTTATACCGAGGCTAAGATGTCCAAAATATCGGTTAATATGCTCACCGATATAGATAAGGACACGGTTGAGTTTACCCCCAACTTCGACGACAGATTAAAAGAGCCTGCTGTTTTGCCGTCTAAATTTCCTAACGTTTTGGTAAACGGCTCGGTCGGTATTGCTGTCGGAATGGCGACAAATATTCCGCCGCACAATCTCTGCGAGGTTATTGACGGCGTTAAGCTTTTAGCTCAGAACCCCGACTGCACCCTTGAGGAGCTTATGGAGGTCATAAAGGGACCCGACTTCCCCACCGGCGGCATTATCATGGGCAGAGCCGGCATCCGTGCGGCATATGCAACAGGAAGAGCTAAGATAACTCTTCGTTCAAAGACAAATATTGAAGAGGTCAACGGCAGAACCGCCATTGTCGTCACAGAAATTCCTTACATGGTCAATAAGGCAAGGCTTATTGAGTCCATTGCCCAGCTTGTCAAGGACAAGAGAATTGACGGCATACATTATATAAGAGACGAATCCGACCGCACAGGTATGAGAATAGTCATAGAGCTTAAAAAGGATGCAAATCCGCAGATAGTTTTAAATAAGCTCTTTAGCTACACTCAGCTTCAGGACACTGTGGGAGTTATAATGCTCGCACTTGTAAACGGTGTGCCGAAGGTCTTAACCTTAAAGCAGATTCTTGAGGAATACTTAAACTTCCAGGTTGAGGTTATAACAAGGAGAACAAAATTCGACCTCAGAAAGGCCCGTGAGAGAGAACACATTTTGCAGGGTCTTGTTATAGCTCTTGACTTTATCGATGAGGTTATAAAAATAATCCGCTCCTCCCCTACCGCAGCCGAGGCAAAGGCAAGGCTCATTGAAAGATTCAGTATATCTGAAATTCAGGCTGACTACATTGCAAATATGCGTTTAATTCAGCTTTCAGGTCTTGAAAGACAGAAGATTTACGACGAGCTGGACGCTATCGAAGCAAAAATCAACGATTTAGAAGACATTTTGCAGCGTCACGAGAGAGTCTTGGACATTATCATATCAGAAAGCAGCGAGATTAAGCAAAAGTTCGGCGACGAGAGAAGAACCGAGATTCAGTCAATAAGCGGCGAAGTCGACATTGAGGACCTCATCCCCGAGGACACAAACGTCATAGCCTTAACCGACAATGGCTATATCAAGCGCACAAGCTCGTCTGAATATGCCGTCCAAAAGCGCGGCGGACGAGGTGTCAACGGCATGAAGCAGCGTGATGAGGACTTTGTAAGCCAGATGCTTGTCTGCTCAACTCACGACAACGTTTTGTTCATAACCGACAAGGGCATAATGTACAAGCTAAAATGCTTCGAGCTTGCCGAAGGCTCAAAGGCTTCAAGGGGCACAAATATTGTAAACATCCTGCCGCTTACACCCGGCGTTGATAAAATAGCTGCAATGATTCACTGCTCCGACTTCAGCGACGATAAGTATATCACCATGGTTACTAAGAATGGCAAGATAAAGAGAACTCACCTTTCAAAGTATCAAAACGTCAGAAAAGCAGGGCTTATTGCCATAGGCTTAGATGAGGGCGATGAGATAAGAGGAGTTTTGATGACCGACGGCACAAGCGAGCTGATGGTCGCAACTAAAAACGGCATGGTGATCCGCTTCGAGGAAGATACTCTGAGAGCAATGTCACGCTCGGCGCACGGCGTTAAGGCAATCAAGCTCAGGGGCGACGACGAGGTTGTGTCCTTGCAGGCTGTAACCGAAGGCTCGACAATCCTCACCGTTACCGACAAGGGCTACGGCAGAAGAGTAACTCTTGACAGCTACCGTGTACAGCGCAGAGGCGGCTACGGTATGCTCAATTATAAGGTAAACGACGTTAAGGGCAGAGTTTGCGGAATAAGAACCGTCAGTGAGGACGACGATGTTATCCTTATTTCCAACGACGGAATCATCATAAGGGTTCGTGCATCCGATATCAGCATAATGGGAAGATATTCCGGCGGCGTTACCATTATGAAGACAAAGAACTCTCCCGACAGGCTTGTAGCGGCATTCACCACAGCAGAACACGATGACGACGCAGAAATCGAGGAGGTTGAGCAGCTTTCAAGCGAGGAGCTTGCAAAAATCGCCGAGGAGGAAGCAATAGCTGAGTCGGAAGAGGTTATTTCGGATGATGACGCTGAGGTTGATGAGGAGGAAGAAGCTTTAGCTGAGGGCGAGGAAGAATAAGATTAATATGCCGTTAAACAGTGTAAAAAGAATATATTAAATGCAGGGTGAGCAAATGACGAAAAAAGAAGTTAATCAAACTGTTTTGAAAAATGAATTAACTGAACATGAAAAGGATTTGCAGAGAATCGCAAACTTTCGATTGATGGATGACGATTTTATGTCTGAGGTGTTTGACGATAATATTCCTGCAGTTGAGTTGTTGCTGAGTATTATTCTTGAACGCTCAGATTTAAAAGTAATAAGTGTTCAAGCTCAAGCTGAATATAAAAGTGCAACAATGCGCTCAATAAAGCTGGACGTCAAGGCAGAGGATATAAGCGGCAAAATATACGATATCGAAATTCAAAGGTCAGACCACGGCTCAGGGGTAAAAAGAGCAAGAGTACACAGCAGTATGATTGACAGAACTCTTTTAGAAAAGGGTCAGGATTTCGATGAAATCACAGATACCTACGTCATTTTTATAACTGAGAACGATAAATTCAAGCTAGGCGCCCCGATTTACCATATAGAACGCACAATAAGAGAGCTTGAAAATGAATCGTTCGGCGATGGCTCACATATAATATATGTAAACGGTGAATATCGCAACACCCAAACACCAATCGGCAAACTGATGCATGACTTCAACTGTAAGAATGCCGATGATATGCTATATCCTCAATTATCACAAAGTGTTCGGTATTACAAGGAATCTCAAGGAGGCAAAGATAATATGTGCAGAGAATTAGAACGAATGAGAGAAGAAACAGCAAAAAATAATTCTATTAAGATTGCATTAGGATTGATCTCAAATGGCACTCTAACATATGAACAGATTGCAGAAATTTGCAATCTGACCTTAGAGGAAGTTACCGACCTTGCCAACTGCAAAACAGCTTGATGATGAGATTATATGACCAAAGAACTTAGATTCACGGTTTTCTGTCTTGAAAGCTATAAATTGCATCGAAACCTGACAGGTAAAGAGACTGCGGAGCTTTTTGAGAAATACGGTGTGTTTGACTATCTGAACGAGTTTTATGATGTTTTGCACACTACGGGGTATGACTATATCAATAATGATATTGATATTTATCTTAAGTCTCGCGGAGCGGTAATTCCTGCTTGATTTATAAATGCCGCATATTTGATGCTATGTTGCTTTATTAATCAATCTGACCGTCAACACTTATTTACACTTAAAGCTTAACAATAAAGGCTCTATGTCAATAGTTGGG
>DKWG01000024.1:11547-15363 GCA_002491605.1 Ruminococcus sp. UBA7158 | reverse complement strand
ATCATTTTAGCACATACATTTTTATAAAAATATTCGAAAAATGATTCAAAAAATTAATGCCTACTTCTTTTCCCTCTCGGCAATCGCCTTTTTCCTATATGCCAGCGGTGTCATACCGGTAACAGACTTAAACTGTCGGCAAAAATGCTCAACATTCTGATAGCCGCACATCTGAGCTATTTTTTGAGATGTGCAGTCGGTATTTACAAGGTGATTTTTAGCATAGTCAACTCGCTTTTCCACAACATCCTGCATGCAGGATATGCCGAACTGCTTTTTGTAGATATTTTGCAAATACCCTGCGCTGACGTGAAGCCGCTTCGCCATTATTTCAACCGTCCACTGATAATACGGATGAAGCTGAATTTCGTATCTTAAATCAACAAGCGCACGCTGCTGCTCAGACATTCCGGTATCCTTTACCGACTCCTTAATCTTCAAAAACATCATTCTCATTATCATCGATATCGACTGCTGAGAATATGTAAATTTAAAGAAGTTCTCCATTGACAGCAGCTCGAACAAATATGACATTTCAGACGGAGAACGAAGAAGTATCGGAGTCTCAGTGGGAATGTTTTCATCAAAAACAAAGCTTTCGTCAGTGTAGAATCTGACGTAGTCGTTGCAGTATTCGCAATCATGCGCCTGATAAAAGGCAAACGTCTTCGGCGGATAAAGCATAGCGCAATTCGGCGGTGTTACTACATCTACGGAGGGCAGATGAAAAAGAGCAGGCGATTTAACAAAGAGCAAAAGCCAATAATCGCTGCGAACTCCGTAAATGAAATCGGACGGATGTGTCGCATTAAGCTGCATGAATTCTATATCGATCATCTTTATAACTATCCTTTCGTAGGATTATAAAGTATTGTCAGCTTACAGAACTTCATTGAAAAAGCACATGACAATACTTCAAACAAATAACCTGCAGTCATGTCAATAATAAATATTTGATATGACTATTAATCAATTACAATAATATACTTTGTATTCTTAAAAGTCAACAGTTCAAAAATTTTTTATTAGTTTTAATCAATAATAGATATGCTCTTTTGTGCAACTTTTTGTACCTGCTCAAAAGCGTCGGCACAACCCAATCGCTTGACAACATTCAATTGTATAGTATAATATTCTTATACTGGCAATAAGGGAGGACATTACTGTGACGGATGAAAAACTGATTGAATTGCTCAAATCCATGTCTTTAAGCGAAAAAATTTCGCAGCTTGTACAGCTTCACGGCGGATATTTCGGCGAAGCCCGGCAATTGACCGGACCGGAGCAACAGTTTAATATCAGTGGAAAAAGGGCATACAGCATCGGCAGCATTTTAGGCGAATGCGGTTTCGAGCATCTTAAGAGCATTCAGGATGGATTTATTGAGAACCAGCCGCACCATATCCCGGCAATTTTCATGGCTGACGTAATTCACGGCTTCAGAACAATTTTCCCCGTTCCGATAGCGCAGGGAGCAAGCTTTAACCCCGGTCTTACCCAAAAAATCGGCTCCGCCGCCGCAAGAGAATGCTCCTCGGCAGGGCTTCATGCGACATTTTCGCCGATGGTAGACCTTGCCCGTGACAGCCGCTGGGGCAGGTGTATGGAGGGAACAGGCGAAGATCCGTGGCTAAATTCAAGGTTCGCCGAAAGCGCAGTCAAGGGCTTTCAAGGCGACAGCTGCGGTGAAAGCGGAAAAATAGCCGCCTGCGCAAAGCATTTTGCCGCATACGGCTCGGCATTAGCCGGACGTGATTATTCCTCAAGCGAGCTTTGCGAGCGCACGCTTATGGAGGACTACCTGCCCTCCTATGAAGCCGCTGTAAAGGCAGGAGTCGAACTTGTCATGACCGCTTTTAACACTGTTGACAGAATCCCCTGCTCCATTAACAAAAAGGTTATGAGAAAAATCCTCAGAGAAAAAATGGGCTTTGAAGGCGTTTTGATTTCTGACTACAACGCTATAGGTGAAACCCTTGCTCACGGTGCCTGTGCCGATAAATCCGAAGCCGCAAGAAGAGCAATGAACTGCACCGTCGACATTGATATGATGTCAGACTGCTATTTGAACCATTTGGAGGACGAGATTAACTCAGGACGGGTCGACGCTAAGCTCTTGGACGAAGCCTGTCTGCGTATTCTCAGACTTAAAAACAAGCTCGGTCTTTTCGAAAATCCTTATAAGGACGGCTCGATCGAAAACGAGAAGGAATACATATACTGCGATGAATTCTTGAAGCTCTCAAGAACCGCCGCCGAGGAGACAACAATCCTACTTAAAAACAACGGTATTTTGCCTTTGGACACAAATAAGCGCATAGCAATAGTCGGAAGCTTAGCGGCAAGCAGAAAAATAACAGGCTCATGGGCAATCTTTGCTCAAGAGGAGCATACGGTTACGCTTGAATCAGCGCTCAAAGAGCTGTATGCAGATGCTGATATAACATATATCTGCAAGGACGTTATCACTGCCGAGGAGCTTTTAAAAATATCACAATGCGATGCGGTTATAGTTGCGGTCGGTGAGGATCAGTCACGCTCTGGCGAGGGCAAGAGTGTTGCCGAAACTGTTATAAGCGAAGAACAGTCGGCTTTACTGGGCTTGGTGGCAAGCTGCAATAAAAATATAGTGTCTATAGTTTTCGGAGGACGCCCTTTGTGCCTAAGCGACGTCGATGAAGTAAGCTCGGCTGTTATAGAAGCATGGCTTCCCGGAACCTGCGGAGCTTATGCTGTTGCAGATATCCTTTTCGGCAGGGTCAACCCATCAGCAAGAGTTCCGATGAGCTTCCCGTATTCAACAGGTCAGCTCCCGCTGTGCTATAGCGAGCTTCCCTCAGGACGTCCCAAGCCTAATGAGGAAAGATACTATCCGTTTATGTCTAACTATATGGATGTCCCCAATAAGCCGCTTTATCCGTTCGGGCACGGTCTTTCATATACAAGATTTGAGTATTCAGACGTTTCACTGTCGTCTGACGTTATGAAAAAGGGTGAAACCATAACCGCCGAGGTGACAATTAAAAATACCGGCGATATGGACGGCTTTGAGCCTGTTCAGCTTTATATCCACGACGTCAAGGCAAGCGTCAGCCGACCGGTAAGACAGCTAAAGGGGCTTCAAAAGCCGTTTATAAAAGCTGACGAAAGCTTAACGGTGAGCTTTACCATAGACGAAGAAATGCTCAAATTCTATGACGAAGACATGGATTTCACCGCAGAGACCGGTGAATTTGAAGTGTTCATAGGCGGTACAAGCGAAGCAATGAACCGCACAAGCTTTTGGCTTGAAGACTGAAGCTGACGGATTTTTTAATCTTTCGTCACAAGCTAATGTGTAAGCCATCCGATAATCTTAAAACCGCAACGCAAAGCTTGGAGCATATTCTCACTTAATAAAGCACAAAAATTCAGCAGGTCAACCGCATATGGATTGACCTGCTGTTTTGTTTATTCTGTTCAGAAATTAATAATATAAGTTTTTCCGGCTTCAACGTCTAAAACGATGGCGTTATCCGACTGCTTCTTGAATTTAACCTCATTGCCGTCGATATCCTTTACAGCTGCATTGCCGATGCCGACACCCGTAATCTTGACATTTTCAAGGCTTGTTCCTGCTGTTATCTCAGCTTCGCTGAGCTTGCCATTGCTCCAGCTCATAGAAACAGTCATATTTCCTCTTGCACGAAGACCGGATATTGCTCCGTTTGCCCACATATCGGGGAGTGCAGGAAGAAGGTCAACACTGTCGCCGTGGCTCTGCAGAAGCATTTCAGTCATTCCTGCTGTAGCTCCGAAGTTGCCGTCAATCTGGAA
>DKWG01000024.1:0-11252 GCA_002491605.1 Ruminococcus sp. UBA7158 | reverse complement strand
GAAGTTGCCGTCAATCTGGAACGGAGGGTGGGTGTCAAACAGGTTTTCAAGTGTCGATTCCTTCAGAATCTGATTAACCATGACGCCTGCGTGATTTCCGTCTCTGAGCCTTGCCCAGAAGTTGATCTTCCAAGCCTTAGACCAGCCCGTTCCGCCGTCGCCCCTGGTGACTAAAACCTTCTTCATAGCCTCAACCATCTTATCATCCTCTTCGCTTCTTCCTGCAACAACCATTGTGCCGGGGTGAAGCGAGAACAGATGATTGACGTGTCTGTGTCCGTAGTCGCCGGTTATATCCATCTGCGTTTCGTCTTTCCACTCAAGATATTCGCCGGCAAGTCCGATTTTGGGAAGCCAAAGCTTATCCTTTGCCTGCTTAATTTCCTTTGTCTCACTTGTGTCTATTCCGAGTATGTCGGCAGCCTTAAGCGTGAAGTCAAACAGCTCCCAGATGATTTCCTGGTCGCACGATGTACCTATAGAGTAAGGACCGTGCTCAGGTGACCACGCCGGGCTTGATACCAAGCTGCCGTCTCTTTCATCGACAACTAAGTTGTCAACCCAGAAGAGCGAAGCCTGAAGCATTGTATCAAAGTTGGCTGCTAAAAAGTCCTTGTCGAGGTTGAAGGTGTATACCTCCCAGATGTCTTGACACATCCATGCGCCTGCAGCCGGGAAATAAAACGCATCGGAAACGGCAGGGCCTGTATTTCCCCAGATGTTGTTTTCGTGGTATGTCGTCCAGCCTCTCGCAGGCTCGCCGTCGGAATTGTAGTGATAAAGTGATGCGGTTATCTTTCCTCGCTCAACAAGACTGTTTGTGTAGTCGATAAGAGGCATATGGCATTCTGTTAAGTTAGTCTGCTCAGCGAGCCAGTAGTTCATCTGAAGATTTATGTTTGTGTGATAGTCGGAGTTCCATGCAGGAGCTAAGCCATCCGCCCAGATTCCCTGAAGGTTTGCAGGCAGCGAGCCTTCTCTTGACGATGATATCAAGAGATATCTTCCGAACTGATAATACAGCGCTTCAAGATATCTTTCCTCGCTCGCAGTAAGCGTTTCGTTCTGATATCCCCTTAAAAGAGCTGTAGTCGTCTTTGACGGAACCTTGTCAGCGCCGAGGTCAATCTTCACCCTTGAATAAAGGCTGTGATAGTCCTCGATATGCGCAGACTTAAGCGTTTCATAATCGGATTTTGTGACCTTTTTAATTCTTTCGGTCACGACCTTAAGAGGGTCTTTATCGCTGAAATAATCAAAGCTGTCGTCCATACACTGAACGTAGTTTGTTTCAGACGAAAAATAAATGATGATTTCGTTTGCGCCTGTAACGCTTATGCCGTTGTCGGATGTATTAATCTTGCCGTCTGTTACAACCTTGACCATTGCCGCATATTCAAGGTGGTCGATATCCTCCTTGTGGTCTGTGGGTCTTCCGGTAAAGGTTATAGTGTCTCCCTTGTAGACAGTTTTTGCGTTGGTTTGGGGAGAGGTGTATCTGATGATGTTGTTTATGGCGTCTTTGGTGTCAGACGTGATTCTTATCGCCATAAAGTTGTCAGGATTGCTGACAAAGTATTCCTTTGTATATGTGGCGTTTTTGCGCTTATAGGTGACGGTTGTGACAGCGTCGTCTACGTTAAGAGTGCGCTTGTAGTCCTCAGCGTCGTTCAAGCCGCCGGAATAGCCGTCTAAGGAAAGCTCTGTAAGCTGAGTTCCCCAGCCACCGTCGTTTTTCTCAATGACAAATCTATATTCCGAGCATTCATTCGGATTTTGAACGTCGAACTCAAGTGTTTGAAGTCTTTCGGTAAAATCAATTCCCGAACGCTCGTCCAAAAGCTCCCACTTTGAACCGACCTTGCCGTACAGCTTCCAATCGGTGGGATCTCTGTCGAAATCGTCGTCACCCGAAGCTAAGGAATACTTCTTGACTGTCTTTGAAGCATTGTATTTAAATTCAAGGGTAACGGGGAAGGTTGTTGCGGCACTGTCACCCCAGCCCCCGCCGTTTGCGCTGAACCACTTAGTGGCGTTGCCGTCGAACAGGGTTGAAAAATCTGTGTTAAGGCAGTTTTCCGCTTTTGATTCGAGCATAGTAACTGCTCCCAAGTCCAAAAGCTCAATATTGCCGATGCTTTGATAATTGCCGTAAAGCGTTTTGTCTCCCTTGAGCGCATTGATATGATCTGTGACTTCTCCTGACCAAGGGTAATCATACGCCCTGACAGCGCCCGACTCGGTTTTCGTTGCGGACTTGTTCTTTGTAAACTCGCTGACAATCGCCTGCAAGCCCTCTCTTGCCGCCCTGAGATGGTCGTAGTTTTCCTGACGTGTCAGGTGCCCCATTCCGCCGTCGTAATTTTCATCGGCACCGGGTCCGCCCGACCATAATGTATGCTCATTGATCTGGATTCTGTCTGTTCCTATGCCGCCGTAAACCATAGCTCCTATAAAGCCGTTGCCCATCGGTGTAGCCTGAGACTCCCAGTCGCTCGCAGGAGTGTCGTAAACAGCTATAAGCGGCTGATTATTCACCTTTACAATTCCCTTAGGCGCAGTATCACCTGTATTGACAGGCGCATTCGACTTTATGTCAGTTTGATTATCGCCCTTCTTAACGTCGCCGGAGCATCCAGCTGCGCCGAGGCATATACAAAAGCTGAGCGCAAGCGCAGTTAATCTTTTTAATCCTCCCATTTTTACCTCCACTATATTATATCTTGCACAAACCGAAAGAATTGCGTTGATGCTGAAACGGCATCGGGAGCTGTTTCGTCGTAAGACCAATTCTTTCAAGAATTGAGTCTGCGACTCCGTATCATTTATTATACTGTGCCGAGCATTCGATGTCTACAGTTTGCAATATAATGATAATCAAATTAATAGTCAACGGCAAAAAACTGCGTTAACAGATGAAATTAAGCGAAAAATGCTCACTGTTAACGCAGTTTTGCAGCCTAGCCGCAATCAATTCATTTCGTTGCGAGAAGATTTAAAAGGCGCATTGTTCTCAACAATCCTGTCAGCTAAGCTTAATTTTACGCTTCTGCGCTTGAGCTGCTCGTTGAAACGTGCGGTTATTGCTGCAAATATGAAGTAAACATACGGCATACCGAGATTTGTCTCAAGAAGGGAGTTGACGACTAAGGTTGCAAACTTATCATACATACTCTCAAAGCCTGCGCTTCTTATGCCGCCGATTAAAAGCGAAGCCTCCCAGCCGAACTGAACTAAAACTCCTATCGCCAAAATCCAAGGTATGCTAACCCTTTGCTCTTTTTTATTTCTCGTAAGGTTGAACACTATGACGGCTGCATATCCGACAAACAGTATCACTGCCATCCAGCCGTGGTACTCGCCTGTCGTCCTTTGAATAATTATGCTCGCTTCACCGTGAGAAAGCATTTTTGAAATCATGGGACAGCTCAACCACCATGTAAGTATCAGCGTCGACCATTCAATGAGATGCGAATCCTTGGAAAGCCAGAGCCATATCCACGCAAAGTTTGTAAAGCCATAGCTCATAGACATCCACAACAGCACCCAAAACATACTTCCGCCTTGAATCGTCCTTGAATGGCATATAAGATGAAAAATACCGTAGTCGACAACCATATAAACCAAGCCCATGACAAAGCCGACTAAAACAGTCATGTATTTTTTCTTCCAAACGAGCAAGGAAGCAAAAAGAACTAAGAACGCTATATCCAAGTATATATAGCACGGAGCAAATTGACGTCTTGCAATTATTTCAGTCATAACAGTTCACCGTTTACAGATTTTCGCCGTTTGTGCGGATTATCTCACTGTAAAGCCTTCCCGAATCCTTGATAATTCTTTGCTGTGTCTTATAATCAACAAAGACGATTCCGAAGCGCTCTTTATATCCTTCCGCCCATTCAAAGTTGTCAAGAATCGACCATACATAATACCCGTCTATATCAACGCCGTCAGTCGCCGCACGTCTCAGCTCGCTGAGGTAGCGATACAAATAGTCAACTCTGGGCTCATCGTGAACACAGCCGTCAAGCGAAACTCTGTCGTGGCACGCAGCACCGTTTTCCGTTATCATTATTGGCAAGCTGTATCTTTCGCTGAAGAACTTGGGTCCCCAATAAAGCGCTCTTTCATCTATTGTCCAGCCTATAGACGTGTGCGGCGCACCGACTTCCTCGCCGATAAGACCCTTTTCTGCGCTGATATATCTTCCCCTGTAAATATTAAGACCGATGAAATCAAGGGGCTGATTTATAATCTTTAAGTCCTCGTCTGTAATTTCAGGCATACCGATGTCATGGCAGTTATAAACCCAATCCGGATACTTGCCGAGTACGGCAGGGTCGAACCAGAAAGCGTCAGAGAAGATAAAGCCGGGGTTGTCGCTTGTAAAGTAGTCGTCTCTTGCGGCGTTGACGTCCTCGGGGATTTCCTCATAAGGAATAGCAGGCATTGTTGCGCCTGTCAAACCGATTTTAGCGTCCTTAACGCTTCTTAAAACCATGCAGGCCTTGCCGTGTGCCTTTAAAACATTGTGACCCATTCTGATAAGCTCCGGTCTTGAAAGACGGTAGCCCGGGGCATGATTTCCCTCATAATAGCCGCAGCCCAAGAACACCTGCGGCTCGTTGAAGGTGATAAAGCGCTTAACCCTGTCGCCGAAGCGAGCGGCTATGAGCTTAGCATATTCTTCAAACCAGTCTGACGACTCATCGTTGAGCCAGCCGCCCTTTAAATGCAGAGCATACGGCAAATCCCAGTGATAAAGGGTCATACATGGCTCTATTCCCCTTTTGATCATGCCATCGATGAGCTTATTGTAAAACTCTATTCCTTTTTCGTTGACATCACCTGTTCCGTTCGGAATAACCCTTGCCCAGCTGACGGAAAAGCGGTAGCTCTTGATGCCAAGCTGCGCCATAATATCTAAATCCTCTTCAAACCTATGATAATGGTCGCAGGCGATGTCGCCGTTATCTGCGTTATAGACTCTTCCCTCTTGATGCGAAAAGGTGTCCCAAATGTTAAGTCCCTTTCCGTCCTCAAAAGCTCCTCCCTCTATTTGATAGGACGCCGAAGCCGCTCCCCAAATAAAATCTTTTTTAAATGCCATGGCTGTTCTCCTTATTATTTGTTATTGATTGTTGATATCTCGGGAATAGTCTCCTCTAATACGTCTAAAACGATTCTGACAGTATCAAGGCTTGTGAACATTGTCACTCCGTTTTGGACTGCGCACCTTCTTATTGCCACACCGTCCTCATAGTGTACGCCCGAAAGAATCGCCCTTGTATTGATTATGTAGCTGACGTATCCTGCTCGGATTGAATTTAATATTTCGTTGCTGCCGTCACTCAGCTTTCCGCGGACTCTCGTCCTGACTCCGTGGTGCTTTAAGAATTCCGCCGTACCTATTGTCGCTTCAATGTTGAAGCCCAGACGGTAAAAACGCTCGACAAGCGGCAAAGCCTCCTCCTTGTCCTCATCGGCTAAGGTGACGATTACCGTTCCGTAGTCCTTCATCTTAACGCCCGACGCCTGCAAAGCCTTGTAAAGCGCACGGTTTAAACGCTTATCATAGCCGATAGCCTCTCCTGTCGACTTCATCTCAGGAGACAAATAGGCGTCCATACCGGCAAGCTTTTCAAAGGAAAATGCCGGAGCTTTAACATACCATCTATCCCTTTCCGGCAGTGAAATATCATTTATTCCCTGCTTTTCAAGGCTCTCGCCGAGCATAACCTTAGTTGCTACGGAAACAAGACCCATATCAACGGATTTTGAAAGGAACGGCACGCTTCTTGAAGCCCTCGGATTCACCTCAATGACGTAAACGTTATCGGACTTATCGACAATAAATTGAATGTTATACAGTCCTATAATGCCTATTCCGAGTCCCAAGCGCTTTGTATAGTCTAAAATAGTGTCTTTAACGCCCTGAGAAATAGAAAACGGCGGATAAACGCTTATAGAGTCTCCGGAATGCACGCCGGTACGCTCAACAAGCTCCATTATTCCCGGCACAAACACCCTCTCGCCGTCACACACAGCGTCGACCTCGACCTCCTTGCCGGATAAATATCTGTCAATGAGGACAGGCTTTTCCTCGTCGACGTCGAAGGCATTCTTCAGATACTTTTTGAGCATAGTCTCATTTGCTACAATTTCCATTGCCCTTCCGCCCAAAACAAAGCTCGGTCGAACAAGCAACGGGTATCCCAAGCGATTCGCTGCCTCAACGCCTGCTTCAATGCTCAAAACAGCCTCACCCTTCGGATTCGGAATGCCGAGGTGCTTTATAACAGCGTCAAATGCGTCTCTGTTTTCAGCTCTTTCAACTGCTTCGCAGTCAGTGCCTATTATCTTAACACCTCGATTTGCCAAAGGCTCGGCAAGATTTAATGCGGTCTGTCCGCCCAAGGTTGTAATAACGCCCATCGGCTTTTCCAGCATGACGATATTCATAACATCCTCAGCTGTCAGCGGCTCAAAATAAAGCTTGTCGGCTGTTGTGTAGTCGGTTGAAACAGTTTCAGGGTTGCTGTTAATAACGATTGCCTCATAGCCCAATTCCTGAATTGTCTTAACTGCATGGACAGTCGAATAGTCGAACTCGACGCCCTGACCTATTCTTATCGGTCCCGAGCCTAAAACTATTATCTTTTTCTTTTCCGACACAACTGATTCGTTTTCATCGGAATAGGTCGAATAAAAGTACGGAACATAGCTTTTAAACTCGCTTGCGCAGGTGTCTATCATTTTGTATGTCGGGAATATTTTTTGCTCGCATCTGATTGCGAATACCTCGTCCTCAGCAGTATTCCAAAGCTCAGCGACATATGAGTCTGAAAAGCCCATGCGCTTTGCTTCCTTTAAATGCTCAACAGAACCGACGTTTAACTCAAGCTCACGCTCAAAGTCCACTATCTTTTTTATTTTATCTAAGAAGAACATATCTATCTGCGTTATATCGCAAATGAGTGACGGGTCAACTCCCATCCACATCAGCTGAGATATGGCGTAGATTCTGTCATCTGTACCCTCTTTAACATAATTGAGCAGCTGCTCAACCGACATATGCTTTGAATCAAACTTTTCCATGTGAAGATGATTCTTTGTACCCTCAAGCGAACGTATCGCCTTCAAAAGGCTTTCCTCGAAGCTTCTGCCAACGCTCATAACCTCGCCCGTTGCCTTCATCTGCGTCGAAAGTGTATTAGAAGCATTGGGAAATTTATCAAACGGGAATCTCGGCATTTTGGTTACAACATAGTCAAGTGTCGGTTCAAAGCAGGCAGGAGTATTTGTAAGCTGTATCTCATCAAGGTTCATTCCCACGGCAATCTTTGCCGAAACTCTCGCAATAGGGTAGCCCGAAGCCTTTGAAGCAAGTGCCGACGAACGGGAAACCCTTGGGTTTACCTCTATAACATAGTATCTGAAGGAATGCGGGTCTAATGCGAATTGAACATTACAACCGCCCTTAACATCCAGAGCACGGATAATTCTTAAGGCGCTGTCCCTGAGCATATGGTATTCCTTGTTTGTCAGCGTTTGGCTGGGAGCGACAACTATTGAGTCTCCTGTGTGTATGCCGACGGGGTCAAGGTTTTCCATGTTGCAAACAGTTATAGCTGTGTCGTTAGCGTCTCTTATGACCTCGTATTCAATCTCTTTGTAGCCCTTTATGCTCTTTTCAATCAACACCTGATGCACCGGCGACAGTGCCAGTGCATTTTTCATCATTTCGGTAAGCTCGTCATCGGATGAAGCAAAGCCGCCGCCTGTTCCGCCCAAGGTGAATGCCGGACGCAGAATAACCGGATATCCGATTTCACGAGCCGCTTCAACAGCTTCATCAATGCTGTATGTAATCTTCGACGGAACGCAAGGCTCGCCTATTCTCTGGCAAAGCTCTTTAAAAAGCTCTCTGTCCTCAGCGCATTCTATGCTCTTGGCGTCAGTACCCAAAAGCTCTATTTCACATTCCTCTAAAACGCCCTTTTTTGAAAGCGCCATGGCAAGGTTCAGCCCTGTCTGTCCGCCGATTCCGGGGACAATAGCGTCGGGACGTTCATATCGGCATATTCTCGCCAAAAACTCAAGGGTTAACGGCTCCATATAAACCTTGTCCGCAATTAATGTGTCTGTCATTATCGTTGCAGGGTTTGAGTTTGCCAAAACAACCTCATAACCCTCCTCTTTAAGTGCCAAACACGCCTGAGTGCCTGCATAGTCAAACTCAGCCGCCTGACCGATTACTATGGGTCCCGAGCCTATAACAAGCACCTTTTTTATATCAGTTCTCTTAGGCATTTTCCTTCGCCTCCCTCATCATTTCAACAAAACGCTCAAATAAATACGAAGAATCCTGAGGTCCGGGGGCGCTTTCAGGATGATACTGAACGCTGAATATCCTGTCGCCGACACATTCAACGCCCTCAACTGTCTTGTCCAAAAGATTTATATGAGTTGCAGTAAGCGGCGTTTCCTCAAGACTT
This sequence comes from Ruminococcus sp. UBA7158, assembly GCA_002491605.1. GTDB lineage: Bacteria > Bacillota > Clostridia > Oscillospirales > Ruminococcaceae > Faeciplasma. The sequence goes on along the minus strand of DKWG01000024.1, from coordinate 2,751 downwards.
GAAAGGTCAACAGCATAGCTGTGGTTTTGAGAGGTTATCTCGATTTTTCCCGTTGACAGGTTCTTAACCGGATGATTTCCTCCCCTGTGTCCGAACTTAAGCTTGTAGGTTTTCGCACCGTATGCCAGTGAAATTATCTGATGCCCCAGACAGATTCCGAATATGGGATATCTGCCTTTGAGCTTCTTTACGGTATTTATAACCGGACTTACGTCCTGCGGGTCGCCGGGACCGTTTGATAGGAATACACCGTCCGGCTTCATGAATTCAATCTCGTCAGCAGGGGTATCATACGGAACAACCGTGACATTACAGCCGAATTTATTCAGGCTTCTGACAATATTGAGCTTTATTCCGCAGTCAACAGCAACGACGTTGAATTTAGGATTTGACGTCCTCGAGTACCAGCGCTTCTTGCAACTCACACGCTCAACAGCGTCGTGCGGAACAGGCGTGCTCTTTATCAGCTCTACCGCCTTTTCACGATCAGTGTTGGCATTTGTTATAAGTACACGCATAGAGCCGCAGTCCCTGATAATTCTTGTAAGGCAGCGTGTGTCAACGCCGCTTATACCCGGAATACCGTTTTCCTCCAAAAGCTCGGAAAGCGTTTTTGTTGAACGAAAGTTGGAAGGAAAGTCGTTGTAATCATAAACGCATATTGCGCCTATGCTTGGGTTTTTGCATTCAAAATCTTCATCTGTAATACCGTAATTACCTATGAGCGGATATGTAAAAACAACCATTTGGTCGGTATAGGATGGATCGGATACTACCTCTTGATAGCCAACCATAGAGGTGTTGAATACAATTTCAAGAACTCTATCGTTGGTCGAACCAAATCCGAAGCCGTAAAACTCCCGACCGTCCTCCAAAACTATTTTTCTGTCGAATGATTTCATAAATTTGTCTATTCCTTTCCGGCATAAACCAAAAATCAGAGTTGATATTGACTCCGCATACAACTGAACGTACAGCTTTTCAATGACACATCGTTATCGGTCACACAAGCCGAAAGAATTGCGTTGTCGCCCAAAGGGGCAGATGATGCCGAAACGACATCCGGAACAGTTTCACTGCGAGAGCAATTCTTTCAGATTCGGAGCTGTAAGTTCCAAAGCATAGTGCCATAATTTTTCGCAAACCAAAAGAATTGTGTCGGCGTCAAAAAGGACGATGCGAGCAGTTTCACTGCGAGAACAATTCTTTCAGACTTGGAGCTGTAAGTTCCAAAGCATAGTGCCATAATTTTTCGCAAACCGAAAGAATTGTGTCGACGTCAAAAAGGACGACGCAAGCAGTTTCACTGCGAGAACAATTCTTTCAGACTTGGAGCTGTAAGCTCCAAAGCATGGTGCCATAATTTTTCGCAAACCGAAAGAATTGCGTTGTCGCCCTAAAGGCGACGCGAGCAGTTTCACTGCGAGAGCAATTCTTTCAGATTTGGAGCTGTAAGCTCCAAATCATAATTATAGCACACAAAACACAAATTGAAAACCCCTTAATAAACACAACTTACAAAAAACTCCACCGAGATAATCTCGATGGAGTTTTAAGAAATCTAAAAGATTAAAGAACAGCGGTAACAACGCCTGAACCAACGGTTCTGCCGCCCTCACGGATAGCAAAACGGAGTCCCTCTTCGATAGCGATAGGAGTGATAAGCTCAACGCTGATCTCTACGTTATCACCGGGAGTGCACATTTCAACACCCTCAGGAAGAGTTACAACACCTGTAACGTCGGTAGTTCTGAAGTAGAACTGAGGTCTGTAGTTGGTGAAGAAGGGAGTATGACGTCCGCCTTCATCCTTCTTAAGAACGTAAACCTGACCCTTGAACTTGGTCAAAGGATGGATAGAACCGGGCTTGCAAAGAACCTGTCCTCTTTCGATGTCCTTTCTCTGAACACCACGAAGAAGTGCGCCGATGTTGTCGCCTGCTTCAGCGTAATCGAGGGTCTTTCTGAACATCTCGATACCGGTAACAACAGTCTTTGCTCTCTCTTCGGTAAGACCGATGATCTCAACTTCATCGCCGAGCTTGAGCTGACCTCTTTCAACTCTACCTGTAGCAACAGTACCACGTCCGGTGATGGTCATGGTGTCCTCAACAGGCATCAAGAAGGGAAGGTCTGCCTTACGGTCAGGAGTAGGAATGTAAGCGTCAACCTCAGCCATGAGCTCTAAGATAGGAGCGTAAGCAGGGTCGGAAGGATCGGTAGATGTGCACTCGAGAGCTGCAAGAGCAGAGCCCTTAACAATCGGAATGTCATCGCCGGGGAACTCATACTTGGAGAGAAGGTCACGGATGTCCATCTCAACGAGCTCGAGAAGCTCAGGGTCGTCAACCTGGTCAACCTTGTTCATGAAAACAACGATTGCAGGAACGCCAACCTGACGAGCAAGAAGGATATGCTCTCTTGTCTGAGCCATAGGTCCGTCAGAAGCAGCAACTACCAGGATAGCGCCATCCATCTGAGCGGCACCGGTGATCATGTTCTTAACATAGTCAGCGTGGCCGGGGCAGTCAACGTGAGCGTAGTGACGGTTGTCAGTCTCATACTCAACGTGAGCGGTGTTGATTGTGATACCACGCTCTCTCTCCTCGGGTGCCTTATCGATCATATCATAAGCCTCAAACTTAGCCTGACCCTTAAGTGCCAATACCTTGGTGATAGCTGCGGTAAGTGTTGTCTTGCCGTGGTCAACGTGGCCGATAGTACCAATGTTAACGTGCGGCTTAGTTCTTTC
>DKWG01000027.1 GCA_002491605.1 Ruminococcus sp. UBA7158 | reverse complement strand
TTTGGGCGTTTTGCTCAGGGCTAGTATAATTATATAGGGAGGTGGACTGTAAGTGCATAACAAACCTGAAACGCTTGGGTGTATCATCAAGACTGCTCGTGAAAACGCCGGAATTACCATAGAAGCGTTGGCAAACAAAGCGGATATTACCGAGCGATACCTATATCGGATTGAGAACGAGGGCAAAAAGCCGAGTTTCGATGTCCTACATAAGCTCGTCCGAGAATTGAACATTTCTGCGGATTCGATTTTCTACCCTGAGAAGCCGTCCAAAGATTCCGAGATAGAAAATCTCCTCCGTATGCTTTCAGCTTGCGATGAACGGTCATTGGAAGTCGTCAAAGCAACTGCGAAAGCCTTAATCAATACTGCACCCGAAAAGTAGCCGCAAGGCTGCTTTTTCCATCAGATTAAGTTTATCAAAACAACATCAAATCTGTTATCGTACTTTTGTAAAACTCTTGTAAAGTAAAAAAAAGACGCTACCGAAAACATAAGTACCTGTTTTACGGTTGCGTCTTTTATGTCTTACATTGATAACTATCTCACAATATCTCCTACTCCTTTTAGAATTAAGCGTGGTCTGTACGGAAATGCTTTCATGCTTTCCCTTGTTGTCACACCACTAAGCACAAGCACCGTGTCAAGCCCCGTCTCAATTCCTGCAACAATATCTGTATCCATTCTGTCTCCGATCATTGCAGCTTCAGAAGAATGAACATTCAGCAATTGCAGTCCCGTCCTCATCATAAGAGGATTCGGCTTACCGATATAATATGCCTTTTTCCCGGTAGTTGCTTCAATGGGCAGGACAAATGCACGGCAGGCAGGAGCAATACCGCCCTCAATAGGTCCTGTAAGGTCGGTATTTGTAGCAATCAGTCTTGCCCCTTTATTTACAAGGGTCATTGCCGTTTGTATATGGTTATAACAGTAATCGTCCGTTTCTCCCACCACTACAAAATCGGGGTCTATCTCGTTAATACTAATACCTGCGTCATACAGCGCATTGTATAAACCATGCTCGCCAATAGCATAGACGCTACATCCCGGAGCCTGATTTTGCAGAAATTTTGCTGTGGCAAGAGCGCTGGTATAAAAATGTTCCTCACTAATATCGAGTCCGAGCCGAGACATTTTTTGCTGCAATTCCTTCGGCGTTTTACGGCTGGCGTTAGTCAAGAAGAGAAATTCCTTGTTTTCTCGGTAAAGCCAGTCCACAAACTCCTTCACACCGTCAAGCAATCTGTTTCCGTGATAGATTACGCCGTCCATATCGCAAATAAAGCCTTTTTTCTCTCGTAGTTTCTCCATTCAAATACTCCGTTCACTATTTTTAGGGAACTTTACTGTAATTGTTGTTCCGCTGCCTACAACGCTTTGCAGTTCAATTTCTGCATTATGCAATTTTGCTGCGTGTTTTACAATGGAAAGCCCAAGTCCTGTACCGCCGATTTCCTTTGAATGGCTTTTATCTACCCGATAAAACCGTTCAAATATGCGTTCCTGATGTTCTGTCGGGATACCAATACCGGTATCAGAAACGGAAACGATGGCAAAATCGTCCATATCCTTAACTTCAACTGAAACCGAACCATCCCTACGATTATACTTGATAGCATTGTCACAGAGATTGTATATGATTTCTTGAATCAACTGCTTGATTCCGTTGATGGAAACGGCTTCTCCACATAGTTTCAGTTTTATTTTGGCATTTGCAGCTTCGTCTGTGAGAGAATTTACTGTTTCTTCTGCTATCCTATATAAATTAACCTTATCCCATTTCATATTTTCAGCGCCTTCGTCCAAATGGGATAGTCGTATAATATCTTCCACTAATTGAATCATGCGCTGCGCCTCAGAGTAAATACGACTTGAAAAAACCGAAATGTCCTCTGCTTTTACCATACCGTTTGCCAAAAGCTCAGCGCTTCCCGATATAGTATGCAAAGGCGTTTTCAATTCATGGGAAACATTGGCTGTAAATTCACGGCGTAGTTGCTCCGCCTTTTCTTTTTCCGTAACATCAAGTAGTAAAAGTACGATTCCCGATACTATATCGTCTGAAATAACAGGACTTGCCATCATTTGATACTGTCCGTTTCCAAATTCTGCAACTTGTTCTGAATGCTTTCCGGCTTTTGCCTTATTAAGCAATTGGGCTAATTCCAAGCTACGGTTTATAGACACAATATCCTCACCTATACAAAAGCAATCTGTCCCAAACAATTTCGCAGCCGCCTTGTTAATACTCAAAATGGTTCCTCTGCTGTTCAGCAAAATAATTCCCTCAGACATGGCGGAAGTCATCACTTCCAGTTCTTTTTGTTTTTGCTTCAATTCCTCGCTTTGCCGCCCAATTTCTTTTTGCTGCACATCAATACGACGGAGCAAAGGAGAAAGCTCATCGTATCCATCGTTATCTAAAGGTTTATCCAAGTCTATTTCGTTCAGCGGCTTAACAATTTTCTTTGATAGCCTCGAAGCTAAAAAAGCTGATAGAATAATAGCAATTACAAATATAACCATAATGGGCTGCAACATACCGAGAGTAAGTATGAGCAATGAGTTCTGCGTTACAGAAAGCCTGATAACAGTTCCATCCGGTAACCGCTTTGCGCCATAAAGATAACGCTGTGTTAATGTGGAGGAATAGCGGGAACTTGCACCATATCCTTCTGAAAGCGCTTCTTTTACTTCTTCTCTCTCAAAGTGGTTTTCCATTTCATCAATGTCTGATACACTGTCGTAAAGGACTTTGCCGTCCGTTCCTATCCAAGTAACACGATAGTCCTTTATAGTAAGGTTTTGCAGGTAATCAAGTCCTTCATCTTCAACTCCCTGCGACGCAAGATCAATTTGCATACGCAGTTGACTCTGCTGAATTCCGGAAAAATAGTCATACAGCACAGTCATAAAAAGCAAAGCTGAAGCAAGAAATATACTGACGGCAACAACGAATATAGTACGAAAAATTCTTTTTGTCATAGCTTCGCCTCCATTCGATACCCCACACCCCGAACAGTTTCAATATACTCTCCACACGCACCAAGTTTTGTACGAAGTGTTCCAATATGAACATCTACCGTTCTTGTTTCACCTATATAATCAGAACCCCATATCAGTTTTAATAATCTGTCACGGGTGAAAGCCCTTCCGAGATTATCCATAAATAAACGCAGGAGATCATATTCCTTTAGTGTAAGCGTTACTCGTTCTCCACATGAATAAACGGTATGTTCTGATTCGTTTATTTCAAGACTTCCAACTTTTAAGGTTTTGGGTGTATTTTGTGGAACCACCCGCCTGAGTACAGCTTTCACACGAGAAACCATTTCCATCATTCCAAAAGGTTTTGCAAGATAATCATCCGCACCTGTGTCAAGACCTATAACCTTGTCATATTCCGTTCCTTTGGCAGTTGCCATGATAACCGGAATATCTACGGTAGCAGCATTATTACGAAGTCTTTTGAGGATCGTAATTCCGTCATCACCCGGCAGCATAATATCGAGCATAATAAGCTCCGGCTTTGAATTTTGTAGCGCAATGAAAAATTCTGTACCATCAGGGAAGCCTTTTGCTTCAAATCCGGCAGAATTTAAGGCATATATCATTAAATCCCTAATTCCATTGTCATCTTCTACACAGAATATCATATATATCACTCCTTTACTGCGATAATCAATATAATTATGAGTATATTGCCATTACTACGGTTGCAGCAACCATCAAAGCAAGTCCAATAAGTGCTTTTTTACTCAGCCTTTCACCGAAAACCACATACGAGAATGCGATTGCTACTACAATGCTCAGTTTATCAATCGGTACAACAACGCTGACAACTCCGTTTTGAATACCGTAATAATAACAAAGCCATGAAGCGCCTGTTGCAAAACCTGATAAGAGAATGAAGAATAGCTCTTTTTTACTAATGGATTTTACTTCATTTTGCTTTCCTTTAAGAAAAACAATAATCCATGCCATAACAAGCACAACGCCTGTGCGAATAGTAGTTGCCAAATTTGATTCCACACCTGTCACACCAACTTTTGCAAGAATAGATGTGAGAGCAGCAAATACAGCTGACAATATAGCATAAATCATCCATCTATTGTTTCTGACAGCTTTTTCTGTATTCTTCTTTTCAATCATCAGAAAAATACCAAGTGCAAGGAATGTCGTTCCAAGCAGTTTGACTGCCAGATGATTGGTTTCGCCAAACAAAACAATAGCGAGCAATATAGAAAGAATTGTGCTTGATTTGTCGATTGGCACAACTTTATTAATATCCCCTATTGACAGCGCCCTGAAATAGCAAATCCACGAAGCACCTGTGGCAAAACCGGAAAGTATCAGAAACAGTAGCGATTTTATATCTATGTTCGTTATATCTTTTATTGAACCGACCACAAATGCCATAATCCATGAAAACAGAAGCACAATGACTGTCCGAAGCGCCGTTGCTATATCCGAATCTGTTTTCCGAATTCCGCATTTTGCGAGAATGGAAGTAAGTCCTGCAAAAAATGCAGATAAGATAGCCATAAGCAACCACATACGCCGCCCTCCTTTTTCACACAATTACCCATATTAATTGTATCACAAACAAGCTCTTTTTTCAACTATCTCCGATGTGGCTGGCGGTAAAGATCAAAAGTATTTTTCACCCTTCTTTATTACCTGTAATAGAAAACCGCACCCATTTCGCAATTTCCGCCGCATGATCGCCCATACGCTCAAAATATTTTGCAATCATAAGAAGATCAAGAACCTTTTCTCCGTTTGATTCAGGCTTACCAAGCTTTTTAATCAAATCTGTTTTAACTTCATTAAAAAAACCGTCCACCACATCGTCGTAGGCGATAACCGAATTTGCAAGGTCTATATCCTTCTTCACAAAAGCGTCAATGCTGTCTGTTACCATTTTGATTGTTGCTCTTGCCATATCCTGAATATGCTCAGTATTATCGGAGGGTGAGATGTTCGCCATAGTCACAATCTCTGCAATATCGCCGGAATTGTCTCCAATGCGCTCCATATCCGTTACCATTTTCAGTGCGGAGGAAATCGTTCGCAAATCCCTTGCCACAGGCTGCTGCTGTAGGAGCAGCTTCATGCACATGGTTTCAATATCCCTCTCTTTTCTATCTATTTCAGTTGATAATTCGGGGACTTTTGCCGCCATTTTCGTGTTGCCCTCTGAGAGTGCCTTTGTTGCCATTGCTATGGCATTTTCGCAAAGAGCGCCCATTTCAATAAGTTCCTTATGGAGTAACTCCAACTGTTCATCAAATTTTGACCGCATTTATCCAAACCTCCCTGTGATATAATCCTCTGTCCGTTTATCTTTTGGTTGTGAGAACATGGTTTCCGTCTCGGAAAATTCAATCAAATCTCCAAGCAGGAAAAAAGCTGTATTGTCTGAAATGCGAACTGCCTGCTGCATATTGTGAGTTACAATAACAATGGTATATTTTTCTTTCAGTTTCATTGCCAGCTCCTCAATATGCGAAGTCGAAATTGGATCGAGTGCTGAGGTCGGCTCATCCATTAAGAGAATCTGCGGCTCTACCGCAAGCGCTCTTGCAATACACAGCCTTTGTTGCTGACCGCCTGATAATCCCAATGCGTTTTTCTTCAATCTGTCCTTTACTTCCTCCCAAATCGCCGCATTTTTCAAGGAACGCTCCACAATGTCGTCAAGCCTTGCTTTGCTTCTGATTCCGTGTGTGCGAGGTCCGTAGGCAATATTGTCGTAAATACTCATTGGAAACGGATTCGGCTTTTGAAACACCATTCCGATATTTTTCCGAAGCTCATTTACATCCACGGAGGAATCATAAATATTCTTCCCGTTATACATAACTTCCCCCGTAATCCTAACGCCGGGTATCAGATCGTTCATTCGATTCAGCGTTTTCAGAAATGTGGATTTCCCGCAGCCTGACGGACCGATCAGCGCCGTTATGCTTTTTTCGGGAATTTCTATATTGATAGTTTTAAGCGCCTGTGACTTACCGTACCATAAACACAGGTCTTTTATTGTCATTATACTGCTCATAGGCTTCTCCTTTTCTTGAAATAACGGCTGACAATGGCGGCGGCAAAGTTGATAAGCAGCGTCATAATCATTAGAATTGCGGCAATCGCAAAAGCTATTTCAAATTCACCCTGTTCCTTTGCATAAACATACAGCGCCACCGTCAGCGTACTGCCGGAGCTTTGCAGCCCCTCAAACAACCCGTATAAATTATGGGCAAGTCCGGCGGTAAAAAGCAGCGCCGCCGATTCACCGAGAATTCTTCCTACTGACAGGATACAGCCTGTAATAACGCCATCTATACAACCGGGAAGTACCACAGTACGAATCACCCTCCATTTGCCGGCTCCAAGTCCGAACGCACCCTCCCGAAAGCTTGTCGGCACGGTTTTAAGACTTTCCTGCGTAGTACGCATGACAGTAGGCAGGTTCATAATAACAAGCGTCAGCGCACCAGCCAAAAGAGAAGTTTTCATATTCAAAAACTGGCAGAAAAACAGCATACCGACAAGTCCATAAATGATTGATGGGATTCCCGACAGAGTTTCCGCTGCATATTCAATCGCCGTGACAACTCTTTTATTCTTTGCATATTCCGTTAAATAAATTGCCGCCCCTACTCCAAGAGGTATTACAAAAACAAGCGTAGCGAGAATTATATACAAGGTATTCAGAATGTTCGGTAAAATTCCAATGCGTTCTTCGATATAGCTCGGCTTCGTTGAAAGCAGCTCCCATGTGATATGAGGGATTCCTTTTACAAGGATATATCCTACCAGAAACAGCACAAGCGCTGCTGTGATTCCTACTGACAGCCAGCAGAGCCACTTCATAGCAAAAATATATCCTTTTCGGCTTTTGTTCATTTTGAATCCTCCTTATCCCGCTTCAAAAAGAAATTGAGTGCAGCGTTTATCAGCATAATAAAAAGGAACAATACAAGGGCAATGGAGAACAGCGCTTGCTGCTGTAAGCCGCTTGAATAGGACATTTCCGAAGCGACCGCCGTTGTAAGGAAACGCACACTCCCGAACAGGGACGGCATATTGGCTACATTTCCTGCTACCATCATTACAGCCATCGCCTCGCCGATGGCACGCCCTACACCCAGCACGACAGCCGCCGCAATGCCGCTTTTGGCGGCGGGAACGGACACCCGAAAATAGGTTTCCACAGGCGTTGCGCCAAGCGCTAAAGAAGCGTCCTCATATTCCTTCGGAACGGCTTCCAATGCGGTTATTGACACTTTGATAATTGACGGGAGAATCATTACCGCCAAGACCATAATTGCCGCAAACAGACTTGCCCCGTCCGGCAGATGAAATAACTTCCGCACCGCAGGAACAAGCACGATCATTCCTACAAGACCGTACACCACCGACGGGATTCCCGCAAGCAGACTGACCGCCGATTCCATAACAGTTTTTATTTTCTTCGGAGCAAGTTTCGCAAGGTATACAGCAGTCATAAATCCAATTGGTACACCAATCATAATAGCGCCGGCTGTGCCGTAAACGCTGGTCAGAATAAACGGCAGGATTCCATAGGACGGCTCGGCTGCTGTGGAAGCCCAAACTTTCCCAAACAGGAATTTGAAAACTCCAATTTCACGAATGGCGGGAATACCCGATATGATAAGATACACCGTAATCAGCAAAACAAATCCTACTGTAATAAGCCCCAGTATCAGGAATATGCCGTGTATGATGTTTTCAAATAATCTCTTTTTCTTCATCATTACATTCCTTTCAAAGTGTGAAAAGCGGCGGTTTTTTATTGCCGTCGCTTTTGCAGTCCTTTATTTTACCGGTACGGCTCCTGCTTTTCTGATTATTTCCGAGGCTTCGCTTGAAGTCATATAGTCAAAAAACTTCTGTGCTGCATCGGACAGTTTTGTATCTTTCTTTGTTACCAGCACAAAATTACGCTGCACCTTATAGCTGCCATCCTTGATTGTTGCTTCGCTGGGTGCTACACCGCCAACCTTCAGAGCTTTTACGCTGTCCTTGACGGAGGCAAGTGACGCATATCCGATTGCTGACGGATTTCCCGCAACGGTCGTAATCACATCGCCGGTGGAAGTAAGTTCCTGCTTTAGTTTGCATTGATCCTTTGTGTCAGTAATAGATTCAAAACCGTCACGAGTGCCGCTGCCGGCTTCTCTGCCGATACATACAATTTCTGCGTCCTTGCCGCCGACTTCTTTCCAATTTTTAATCTCACCTGTATAGATTTTTGCAATATCCTCAATCGTAAGATCATCTACGGTATTTTCAGGATTGACAATGATTGCAATACCGTCATAAGCAATAACTGTTCCTTCAAGTCCCTTTGCCGTTTCTTCCTCTTTCAAATCACGGCTGGAAAGTCCGATGTCGCAGCGTCCTTCTGCTACCGCTGTAATGCCTGTGCCGGAACCGGTGGGATTGTATGTAACGGTAATTCCTTTGTTTTCTGCCTCAAAGGTTTCTTTCAGCGAGCCGATTACCTTTTCCATAGAGGTAGAACCATCTGTTGAAACTGTACCTGTTTCTTGTTTTCCACATCCGGCAAGCATACCGAGAACACAGACTGCGGCAAGCGCCAATGCAAGTATTTTCTTTGTTTTCATAATCAAATTCTCCTTTTGTTTTTCTCTATAACCTTTTCGATTACAGCTTCATTATACCGACCGAACATCAAATCCGTTATCGTGCGATTGTAAAATCAATGTAAAGTTGATTCTATGTAAGCCGCCTGCGTTTCTGCAAGCGGCTGATTTTCTAATACTACGGCACACCATAGCCGAGTATCTTGCTATTCCCCACAGCATACTGATTGATACGGCAGCTATCGCCGGAATTTCCCTCTACGGTGTAAACAACACCGTTCTCGACTTTCTCAACAATACCCACATGATCGGATTCTCCGTCGCTCTCCCAATCAAAGAAGATAATCATACCGGGAACAGGCTCGGCAGATCCGTCAAGCCATTGTCCTCTGTCCTTAAACCATTGAACGCCATTAACACAGCCCGCAAACTTGGGGATAACCCCGGTGTCAATATAACCACACTCGTTAGCGCACCAGCTCACGAAACAAGCACACCATTCCACACGGCTACCAAATCCATACCAACTCCAGTATGGCTCTCCGCCCACATTGCCGACCTGAAATAAAGCAACGGTTACAATCTGATCGCTGCTGTACGAAATACCATAAAGAACAGCCGACCACATAGAGTTATTCTCATCTTTCAGCAATTCAACAAGATAATCCTTCTGTTCCTGATTGAAGCCGTACTGAGCCGCCATTTCATCGACGGTCTTGTGACTAACGGTAATATACAGATAGGTATGCGTTACGGTCGTTTCCGTCTGCACGATGTTCCCGTGTCCGTCATCGGTTTCTGTAATCTGCATTTCCGTCTTGCTTTCTGTCCGGGAGCTGATCTGATTCATTTCCCAAAAAATATCCGTCAGGATTTGCTTCTTGGAATCGTCCATCGTCGCAACTTCCTGCGGGTTATCCTGATCCGTATTTGTCTTAACGGCGTAGACCGCAAGAACATCTTTCCACACGGCTCGGCTTCCGCTCATTTCAAGCACATCATAGCTTACTGCGTCCTTTTCGGCTTGCAGCTTGGTATCATACTCTGTGTTGATTTCCTGCACCACCGTCTGCATACTCATACCCGTTCCGCTGTCCTCGCCGGAAAAGAATATCCCGAACACAGAGCCGAGTAAAAGTGCAATCAGGCAAATGACAATGATTACCACAACTGCAATCCAGCCCCCGGCAGCGATGGCGGCGATCAGCGCCTTTGTTGCCGCTATAATCGCCTTGACTGCGGCAATGGTAGCCTTAACTGCAACTTTTATCCCTGTTGCAACTGCCTTTGCGGTAGCTTTGGCTGCCTGCGCCGCCCGCTGAGCAGCTTTCGCCGTAGCCTGTGCTGTTTTTTGAGCCGCCTTTGCCGCCTGCTTTGTTGTCTTAATCGAGGTCTTGGCGGTCTGCTCGGCGGTCTTGACTGTCTTTTGAGCCGTTTTCGCAGAGCCTTTCCCGACGGTCTTGATTGTTTTCCTGCCGGAAGAACGGGCGGTTTGCTTTACCGTTTTCTGCGTTTGCTCTGCGGCTTTGATTCCTTTGTTTCGGGCAGTATGGGTTTTAGGCGTATCCGTCGGCTTATTCCCTGTGGTCTGCCGTTTCAGGTTTTCTGCCGCCCGCTTTTCCTTAAACTGCCGGATTCCGTCTTTCGCCTTTGAAATATTTTGCTTCGTCGCTTCTACGCCTTTTCGTCCCTGCTTATCAAACTGATAAGCTGCTTCGTGAGTAAGACGGTCAGCGCCGCCCTCCAAACGGTCAGCGGCATATTCCTCTGCACTATTTTCCTGAGCGTGGGTAGAATGTTCCGCTTTTTCTTTGGTTTGAACATACGCCTGTTTCATACGCTGTCCGGCAATGGCGGCTTTATCAAGCGTTCGGATTGTGCCTTTTATGGAATCCTTCGTCTTTATATCAGCCAAACTCTCACCTCCGTTTCCTTGCTTTTTTCTAGCCCTGAGCAAAACGCCCA
>DKWG01000072.1:23787-24603 GCA_002491605.1 Ruminococcus sp. UBA7158 | reverse complement strand
CACTATATACATTCAAACATTTTATTAAGTATAACATACAATATATTTGCAGTCAATGGCAATAACTTGATGAAATTTAAATAAGTTAAAATTCATGTTCGATTTTTATGTCTGAAATGATTGTATAATAGGTGATCATCACTTGTCAAGGCGTTTATCATTTTTGAATATTTTTTGTAAGTTGTTACAAAACTAAAATACATAATCATCACATTGAATTGCAGAATATACATATAAGCGTGAATACTGTGAGCACAACCGTAACTATAGATGCAAATGCGCATAACAGTATAAAAGCTGTTCGAAATTGTATAATTATTAATGCCTCATCAGAACAATTTGTGCTAATACAAATCCTTCTGATGAGGCATTAATATATCATTTTTCGATGCTGAAAGCCAAAGTGATTTATGTTGTCAAGCAACAGCTCTATGCTTGTGCTGATGCAATCAAGTGCCGACGTCGGTAATTCCCAAAGAATTACATGTTATCATCGCTTCTCTTTCCGACAATAAATATCGCCATTGTCATAACTCCGAATATGCCGCCTGTCATAAGTCCGGTAATGAAGCCTATCATTCATATCACCTTTCAATGCAACTTTTTAATTTATTATTTCCGAGAAGCGAGAAAAAATACGTTTAAACGGCTAAGTCGCATTGACGGAATAAAAGCATTGCATACAGCAATATTTCAGTAACAAACTATGAGACTCCGCAAAGCAGTATAAGTGAATTATATATGTAGATATAAAACTAAACTCCAAACACTAAATACAGTGTTTGGAGTTACATGGGGTGGATAGTCGGATTCGAA
>DKWG01000072.1:0-23669 GCA_002491605.1 Ruminococcus sp. UBA7158 | reverse complement strand
CCGTTGCCTTACCGCTTGGCTATAGCCCAAAATATTATTTAACAAATATGAGGGAAAGGTAAAACCGATCCCTCATATTATGGTGACCCATCGGAGATTCGAACTCCGGACACCTTGATTAAAAGTCAAGTGCTCTGCCGACTGAGCTAATGAGTCATATGGGGTGGATAGTCGGATTCGAACCGACGGTCTTCAGAACCACAATCTGACGCGTTAACCAACTACGCTATACCCACCATATCCTACAGCTTTTCGGCATTGCTATGAACTCAACCTCAAGCCGCAGGTGCTATTATATCACATCGAAAAAGAAAAATCAATAGTTTTTTAAAAATTTTTTACCAAGTCGACCTTTTTCCCATTACGCCGCCGTTGAAGTCCCCTATTGTGTCTTTAAGCCACTCGATAGAATCCTTAACCCAAGACGGTGTTCGGCTGCATATCCAAGACCTTTGCTGAATGCACGACTCGCACGTTGAGAAGCCGTGATTTGCGTAGGCGTAGATATGAAGCTCATACGGAATGTTGTGCTTTGTAAGAGCTGTTGCAAGCTTAAGCGTATTATCGATGGGAACGACGTTGTCGGTCCTCGACGAGAAAATAAAGCACGGACAGGTGCTATCGTCAACAAGCTCGTCGATACCGGGAGCCTCGGGATTATAAACGCTTGTCGTCTGCTTGGTTATTACCGGATAACCAAGTATGCAGGCTGACGGACGATGCTCGGCAATTGTTGCACAGGCAGCCGCCAAATGCCCGCCGGCTGAAAAGCCTATAACTGCAATTCTTTCAATGTCGATATGCCATTCGTCGCTTTTGCTGACAATAAGCTCATATGCCTGCTCATAGTCCTTTAAAGGATTATCCCAAGCTTTATTTTCAGCGACGGAATATCTTAATATAAATACCTGATACCCAACAGACAAATACTCAAAGGCAACGGGGTCAGCCTCTCTGTCTGAGCAGTAATTATATCCGCCGCCGGGCAAAACTATCATCGCCGGGCGCTTTTCAATATAAGCGTTATCGCTTGCTATTGTCTGCAAATAAGCTGTAAGCGTTACATTTCTTTCTTCGTTTAAGGTAATTGAAACTGTGTTCATAGTGTAAATCCCCCTTGATGCTCTTATGTATTCATTACAATAAGTCAGCGATTGTTCAGCCCTGAAGCTAATAATATATCGCATTTCAGGGCTGTACACATTTATATTATATAGGGTATTCACACAATGTCAAGCTCAATTCGCAAACACGATATAGTCCTCAACAACGTCCGAAAAATGAATCGGTGACAGTTCTTTTTCATTGCAAATCCTGACCAATTCTGCTACGGCATCGCCGTCGGATGATATATTGTCGATTTTTGTTACGATTTTGCCTGTGTCGTCTGTAAGCGCCATACCGTATACCTCTCTGATTTGATTTTCATCATCTTCTGCCTGTGACTTTGTTAATATGTACCTTACCATCTTCTGTTCCTTTCCGTATTGCCGCAAGAAACGCCATCCGACTGCTGCAATATAATATTTACGCAGAACTCGGGATGACAGAGCTGCGGCATTCAGTTATTTTTTCTTCCTCAAAACCCAATAAACTAAGCATCACCTATGATGCTTTCCCCATAGCGGCAAGCCATGCTCGCTGCTGCTACGGGCAATAGTATAAAAACTTACTGCGCAGTTTATTGACCCTGCACTGAACAGTACGAAAATATATTCAGAGGCTAAGATACTTTTCGTCAGGTTCAGATAAGATCAATATTAAAATGCTGCTGTTTTCCGCTTTTCGGGCGGCTTTTTGCCGTCTTTGCATATGCTTGCGGCGTTAAACTATAGCTTTTTCTATAGCTTAACGGAAAAATAGTATAAGCTCGTACCTGACTCTTGTCAGTTCAAAACAGCACACTTGCTTTTGTCGACTGCAATAAAATATCATATCATTTATGTCACTAAAGACAAAATAATGTCGCCGCGCTGAAAGAATACTCTAAATGGCATTAAAATACCCCCGGCACAGCCGAGGGTATTTTAAGGTTAATCAAATATTACCGTTCTAAACGATGTTGCTTCAAAGCACATTCCATGTACTTAGAATTTGGATTTCAGACCAGACTGTCAGCCTCATCGGCGCCGACCTCAGTGTATTCGCTTTCGGGATAGGCAAGCTTTATTTCAGGAGTCGTGCCCAAGTTGATAAACTCATAGTCAATTTCCATTGTTCCGGATAATGACACACCGGACTCTTCAACGCTGAAATCGCAGCTGACTATCATATGTGTCATGCTGTTTTCCTTGTTGAAACGGAATACGGCATTCGCATCGCCGAAGTTCATATTTCCGATATCGGCTTCCTGAGCTACGCCTCCCATAAGCCCCATAGCTTCGCTCATGGGTATATCAACTATAATCTCAGCAGTTCCGTCGTCATACTTAATGATCTCAACGCCCTCAAAGATTTCCTTAGACAGCTCTGACATCGATGAAATATCAATCGCAGGCTTTTCGCCCTCCTCGGTATCCGTTGGCGTCTTATACTTAATTTTCAGGTCGCCTGACTCGATATAAGTCATGTCACCTAAAATTGTCGTTACCGTCTCAGCCTCTAAAATCTCAACGGAAACCTGTGAATCCTTGCCTACCATCTTCAGATTCATCGGAATATCCACAGACATATCCATGCCCATTATGTTAAATGAAACCTTAGCCGCAACATCAGCTTCCATTCCGCCTGCATTTTTAATGTCCTTTGCAAACTTTGAATAAAGCCCATAGGCTGTCAGCTTCTTGCCAAGCGAGCATCCGGTCATTGCGATAAGCATCACAACGGCAACTGTCGCCGCTAAAAATCTTTTCATTTTCGTCATTTTAATCATCGTCCCCTCTTATAACAATTAACACAATGCCGTTTAGCGGAAAGCGTTATAAATCACAATTTACCGCTTGAAATCAATCGGCAATATCTGTTGAGTTGCTGTCGGAAGCGCTGCCGACATCGGAAATAGACGATACGTCAAGTATCGGGGATACTCCTCCGGTAACCCTCGGCAGCTCGCCGTTCCACTTTTCAATCTTGTTGTAATTAACAAGCTCGTCAGTTATAGACTCGGCAATGATTCTGTTTGCCTCTGCTTCGGCTTCCGCACGAATTTTTATAGCCTCTGCTTCGGCTTCGGCATTTGTGATTTTAGTCTGCTTTTCGGTTTCAGCCTTCAAAAGCTGCTGCTGTGCAACCTGCTTTTCCTCAATAGCGGTTATATACGCTTCGGAAAACTCAAAGTTGATAATATTGACGTCTGTAATGTATAAGCCTATTTCGTTGAGCTTGTCATTTAAGCCTGCAATCAAGCCGTCTGACACAAGAGTTCTGTTAGTAACGCTCTGCTCAGCTGTGTACTGCGCAGTTATTGCCTTTAACACCTCGTTAACTGCCGGAACAACCAAAACAGTTTCAAAATCCTTGCCTATGTTCTTATAAATGCTGTAGGACTTCGATGTGTCAACACGGTAGTTTATAGCCAAGGTAGTCTCAACAGTCTGAAGGTCCTTGGAAAACGCATCAGTTGATACCTCAAGCTTAGTTATCCTGTTGTCAATCTTAACAACCTCCTGGATAAACGGAATTTTGAAGTGCAAGCCCTCCTGGTAAACAGTGTCGTCCACCTTTCCCAAGGTGACAATAACTCCGGTATGTCCGGCTTCGACAATCGTTAAGCTGCTCATGACTAAAACTGCAACAGCGACAATTATGACAACTGTCAATATAACTTTTTTGTTGATAAATTTGAACATATTGATACCGTTCCTTTCTCGAAAAAACTGTAGCCTGAAAATTTATTTTCAGATTCTTTCCTTTTCTTATGCTGCCTTTTACGGCAATAATATATCAAAGCTCTTTAAGAACACTTTGAACATAACCAAGCATCAAACCCAAACGCTGTTGCGCTATTTTGATTTCTAAGATTAACTCGGGGGGCGAATCAATCTCTGCGCTTTAGGCCCTCTGCAACAACGATAACACAGATTGTGAGCAAAATAATTATTATTGCTATCGCAAGAGTCTTAGATTTAGCACCGTTTTGTGCACTTGCAGACGCTTCATCGGCGGTCTCTGCGTATGCGTCCTTAAGTCCTCCGGCTTTGCCGTCAGACGTAACAGCAAACACTGTGCCGTCGCTGTCAGCAGATGTGCTGTCCTCAATTTCGCTCTCAGCCGAAGTATTAACAGCCGGCTCAGTATTATTTAAAGCTTCGGTTTCCATTGGTTCGTCAGATGAAAGCTCTGTTGACAAAACAGCGGAAGCAGTCTGCTCGGTTGTTGTAACCAAAGCATTTGTCGAGGGAGCTGTTGCAGTCTCAGATTCATGCGCTGCAGATGCTTTTGTCGGCGGTACGGTCGACGCCGCAGTTGAAGCCCTTGTTGACGCCACAGTCGACTTATTTGAAGCAGTAGTTACAGAAGAAGACTTTACTGTTTGGCGTGAAGTGCTCTCGCCTGTAAGCTCACCCTGCCCGTCTTTAGTGACCGCAGTAAGCTCTTCGTCAGTGTCAGGCGCAGCAGCATCGCCCTCTGAATCGCTCAAATCTATCTCATCCTCAGAAGCACTTATCGGATGAACGGTTACAGTCGCTCCGTCTATTGTGACATCGGTGCCTCGTACATTTGAGCACTGAGCGGCACTGACTGTTATAAACGGGTCGGATGAATCATCCAACACTTTAAATGTAACGGCAGCCAAGCGTCCGTTAGTTGTCAGCTCATATGATACCATATTTGCGCTGATTACAATCTTACCCGGTGAAATATGTCCGCTCCAGCCGGATAAAGTAGGTCCGTAGCTGATGTTCGCAAATTCAAGCTGCTCGGGATTATAAGCTATATTAAAATCGGCTTTCATAATTCCGGGGTTGTCGTCTAAAAATATCTCGACCGTAAACTCGTTATCAAGCTCGGCGTCTGAAACCTGTTGAATAGACAAGCTACCGGCGGCAAACACCGTCAAGCTCATTGACATCGTTATTGCAATAATAACAATAAAGCAAATAAATCCTTTAAATATATTAGTATGCGTTTTCACGCCAAGAAATCCTCCTCTTAATTGCCATGTTTCATCTGCCGCTTAATCGGCAGGAAAATGGAACTCATATATTATTATTATAACTGCTTCAGCTATTATATAATATTTTTCATAGAAAGTCTATATGATTTACATTATTTTTGCACGAAAATGTAAAAAATCAAAAGTGTATTGACCTTTGACGTTGAATGTGCTACATTATTTGAGTTCGCAACAATCAAAAAAGCTAATATTAATAATATAAGGAAGCCTATTTTATGTCTGTAATCGGTTTTGCTAAGAAGAACACAGTCATGCTCGTCGCATTTGCTGCAGCGCTGATAACTTCATTTATAGTACCCGTTGACGCCGAATACTTAGAATACTTCGACTTTAAAACTCTTTCCTGTCTTTTCTGCGTACTGGCTGTCGTATGCGCTCTGAAGGACGTCAATTTCTTCTACATTTTGGCAGAACAAATTGTTCGGCACTTTAAGAACCTGCGCATATGCGTGACAGCCCTTGTATACATAACCTTTATCGGCTCTATGCTTATCGCAAACGACATGGCGCTTTTAACCTTTTTGCCGCTCGGATATATAGTTCTGTCCTCTACAGGCAAAGAAAAGTATATGGCATATGTCTTTATACTGCAAAATGTCGCCGCGAATTTAGGCGGAATGCTGACTCCGTTCGGCAATCCTCAGAATTTATACCTTTACAGTAAGTTCAACATTTCGAACCTCGAATTTATCAAAATAATGGCTCCGCCCTTTGCTGTTGCAATAGCAGTTATAACCCTTTGCTGCCTGCTGGTCAAGCCCGAGAAAATGGAGCTTAGCGGTCAAACGCCTAAAATTGATACAAAGCGCACCGCCTTTTATCTTATACTGTTCTTCTTTTCTATTGCAATGGTATTCAGAGGTATCCCATATCAGCTCGGTACGGTGATAATCTTTACCGCTTTGATGCTTTCAGACAGGCACGCACTGAAAAGCGTTGACTATCCCTTGCTTTTGACCTTTGTCTTTTTCTTCATCTTCGCAGGAAATATGGCAAGAATAGAGCCTGTAGTCTCTCTGTTCTCGGAATTATTGAAAAAGAGTACACTTTTATTCAGCATAGTAAGCTGCCAGTTTATCAGCAACGTCCCCTCGGCTATTCTGCTTTCAAGCTTTACCGACAATTATTCGGAGCTTTTAGTAGGCGTAAACATCGGCGGTGTGGGAACGCTTATTGCATCCTTAGCGAGCCTGATAACCTTCAGAGAATATATAAAGCACAACCCCGGTAAAGCCGGGACTTATATACTTGAGTTCTCCGCTGTCAATTTCGGAATGCTGATACTGCTCACAGCCTTTGAATTCTGGTTTATCAACGCCGTTTGACAAGGCATCGGGCACAACTCCGAATAACCGTCTCATTTATAAAATCCGAAAATCAAAAACGCTCAGCATATACCAACCGCCTGACTTTCTTTAAAAGCAAGACAGGCGGTTGTAATTATATCGTATTAAGCTCTATCCTCATCGAAAATATCAAGTCCCGAGGTATCATACATGACCTTTGCATGGTTTTCTCTTATTACTTCGCTCGAAACGGTTTCACCCGTCTTTACATCGATACAGCTTCTTATAACCTCGCCCACTCTGAATACCTCGCCGTTTTCCATAACAAAATGCTCGTCCTCAGAGCGTATATGATACTTGACGCCAAGCCTTTCGGAGCATCTTATCTCTCCGTGCAGGTACTTATCATCGGTATAAACTATTACCTGCCAGTCCGCCGAAGTAGTGTTTTTAAAACGATAGTCAAGGTAGTTATAGGTTATTGAAGTACCTGTTCCAAACGGAACCTTCCTGCCGAAATCAGGAAAAAGGTCGAAGCGGTCGTGATGGTGATGCTCGGTAATCGTCAGCGGAGTGTGCAAAACCATCCAGTGAATCAGGTTTGTAAACTGACACATTCCGCCTCCGACTCCCTTTGAGGTAGCGCCCTTAGATATTATAAGCCCTTCCTTATAGCCGTCCTTGGCTCTGCATTTGCCGACAAGTCTCCAAAATGAAAACGTCTCCCCCGGCTTAATTATAATTCCGCTGACCTTTGGCGCGGATATCTCCAAATTAACAGCCTTATTATCCTGCAAGACAGGGTCAACATCTCCTAAGGTCCGCCTGATAAGTGATTGGTGCTTCATAATAACGTACGGCAAAACCTCAGATGACTTCTCGACTGCAAATCTTTCATGCGAGAAAAAGTCCTTAATACGTCTGACGGTGCAGCACTTCAAAACAGAAATCTTATATGCAAGCGGCGATATTTCACAAAACAGCCTTCTCTTTTTCATCAAGTATAACGTCCTTTAATATAAAAGCATAAGCCGAACGTAAAACCGTTCGGCTATTTGTGTTTCAGTATCAATTTGCCATAAGAGTTTTCTTAGCGGCATTATAAGTATTTTGCATAAGCATTGCAATGGTCATAGGACCTACTCCTCCGGGAACGGGAGTAATATAGCCTGCAACCTTGGAAACCGACTTAAAGTCAACGTCACCGCAGAGCTTGCCGTTTTCATCCCTGTCCATGCCGACGTCAATAACAACTGCGCCTTCCTTAACCATATCGGCAGTTATCATCTTAGCCCTGCCTGTTGCAACAACCAAAATGTCGGCTTCAAGGCATTCCTTCTTTAAGTCCTTGGTTCTCGAGTGACACATTGTAACGGTTCCGTTGGCGTGAAGCAAAAGCATTGCCATAGGCTTTCCTACAATGTTGCTTCTTCCGACAACTACGCATTTCTTTCCGCTGACTTCTGTTCCTGTCGACTTAATGAGCTCCATGACTCCTGCCGGTGTGCAGGGCAGGAAATCATAGTCCCCTGTCATTATCTTTCCGACGTTTACAGGGTGAAACGCATCAACGTCCTTCTTGGGTGAAATAGCTTCGATAACAGTCTTCTCGTCGATATGCTCAGGAAGCGGAAGCTGAACGAGTATTCCGTGAACATCAGGCTCACGGTTCAGTGTGTCAATTAGCTCTAAAAGTACAATCTCGGGTGTTTCAGCAGGCAAAACATATTCAAATGACTTAAAGCCCACCTCTTCGCACGCCTTTTTCTTATTTCTGACATAAATCTTAGACGCAGGGTCGTCGCCAACTAAAACAACCGCAAGACCGGGGGTAACACCTGATCTTGAAATAAGCCTTGCTGTGTCGTTCTTGATTCTTTCCCTCACAGCAGCTGAAATTGCCTTTCCGTCAATAATATTAGCCATATCTATCCTCCGCTTGTCAAATATTAATTACATCACAATAATCGCAGCAGACCTGCTTTTCAGCCGACTACTCGGCATCCGTTTCAGACGAAGCGTCCTTCTCATTTGCCTCATTTACTTCGGAATTATCCGCTTCAACCGATGCGGCTGTATCTGAATCGGATTCCTCCGGCTCATCTTCAGCCAAAATATGCTCATCGAGCTTGTCGTTGACGTTTTTTCCGTTGCGTCTTTTCGACGTCAATACCTTTTCATCGTATTGTCTCAAAAGCTCCTTGGATTCCTCTGTATCACAATATAAATGAACTCCTCGCTTTTTAACCGCCATGTGCATATACACGAGCATTATGAGTGCAAAAATAACGCAGGTTCCGGCAACGAGCTGGGATACTTTAAGCTGCATCGTGTCGTTATTTATAAGGAACAAGCTGTCGGTTCTGAGCGCTTCAATCCAAAAACGTCCCAAGCCGTACCAGCCGATGTACATCAAGAACAGCTCACCGTCGAATTTCCTGTGCTTTGAATAGAAATGAAGCAGCAGGAATCCTGCAAGACACCACAGCGATTCATATAAGAAGCACGGATGAGCTATAAGCTCGGTCGCACGGTTGGTTACTATACTTACATTGGTCGGGTAATAATATGCGTAAAGCTCATTGATTATCCTTTGAGACGTCATGCCCCAGGGCAAGGTTGTCTTAACGCCGAATGCTTCCTGATTAAAGAAGTTACCCCATCTTCCGAGGCACTGACCTATTAAAAAGCCCATTCCTGCCAAATCCAGCGCACACGGTATCTTAACCTTTCTTATCTTTGCCATCAGCACACCGAACAAAAGTCCGCCGATAACTCCGCCGTATATCGCAAGTCCGCCGTCGCGAATTTTCAGCGCTTCAATTATGTCGAAGGTGCCTTCGTCGGTCATGTATCTGTCTAAGCTGAAAATAACGTAATAAGCCCTTGCTCCGATAACGCCTCCGATAAGTCCTGCCAAGACGGTATCCGTCAATCTGTCGGGATCGACGCCGAACTTGCGGCATCTCTTAAAGGCATATACCATCGCCAAAACCATACCGAGAGCTATCAAAAAGCCGTACCAGTATATTTCGAGGTCTATGCCGGGAATGGTAAAGAACACTCTGTCGATTTTCAAGCCGTCGGGAAATAGCTTACTGTTCGGAAAATAAAGCCGTGAACCGTCGCCCTCTAAAATCTCACGGACAAAATCCTGTGTCATTGCTGCTAACATTTTTACTTTCTTCTTAAGCCAAGGATGAGCTTAAGAGCCTTTCATTGAATTTTCATCGCCGTCAGGAATATTTTCCGTTCAGGCGATAAATACTGTGCCTCACAGCAGCATATATCAAATAGCGCATACTGCTCGGCGTAATAAGCTATAATATGCAAGTTTTAATGTATCCTAAGGACACATTAAACAATTTTGTAATAGCTGTTTGGTGACTGCCGCCTCAGCGGCTTAAATAACGTTTACGGCTATTATAGCACATATTATTTGCAGTTTCAACCATTAATACAGATGAAATTTTCAAATCTCACAACAAAATCAGCTTTGACACATTAGTCGCACCAAAACTCGCAGTTTTTTCGCATACAGCTCAATATATCGGCGCCGTATGCCCGGGATATAACATCGCTTTTTAATATTTCTGACGTTCTGCCGTCAGCCAAAATCACACCGTCATTAATCAGTATTACACGCTCAAAGAGTGCAGGAACTAAATTCAAATCGTGAAAAACGCCTATAAGCAGCCGATCGTCCGATTCGGACGTCCACGTCTTTAAATGCTCTATAAGCGCAAGCTGATGAGAAATGTCGAGATGGTTTGTCGGTTCATCCAAAAGCAAAAGCTTCGGTTCTTGTACGAAAGACCTTGCAAGCATAACCCTTTGAAGCTGTCCGCCGCTCAGCTCTGTTATCAGTCTGTCACGCAGTTCCCAAAGTCCCATGGATCTAAGGTATTTTTCAACTGCTATGGCATCCGTTTTATCAGATTCAGAACCGAAAATACCGCTTAAGGACTTTTTTTGGCTGTTAATCTGATACCTTCCCATTTCGACGGTATCGTAAACCGAGTACGAATAGTAAACAGACGAAATCTGAGAAAAAAGCGACACCTTTTCAGACAATTCATGCCGTGACAGCCTTCCGATTTCAACTCCGTCAAGGCGTATTTCACCCTTGTGCGTAATGATACCCGACAGCGAGCGCAAAACAGTCGACTTTCCGCAGCCGTTCGGACCGAGAATCGCAATTTTTTCTCCGCATCCTGCTGTAAAGCTTATATTCTTTACGATATCAGTGCCGCCGTACCCGCAGCTCATATTTTCAACTTCCAGCATTTTATTTAGCATCTGCCCTTCCCCTTCTTCCTGCAAAATATACATATGCAAAAAACGGAGCGCCTATAAACGCTGTTACAGCACCGACCGGCAGCTCGGTGTTTTCAATGGCAATTCTCGAAACAAGATCTGCTACCACCATAAAGCATCCGCCTATCAGTGCCGATAAAGGGCATAAATACTTGTGTTTGGGCGAAAACAGCCTTCGTGCCAGATGAGGAGCAATCAGGTCAATAAAACCGATTACACCGGCAAATGACACCGCTGTTCCGGAAACTACGGCGGTCAGTATCAATAAAATCCACTTGACTCGCTTGACGTTTACCCCTATTGAAAACGCCTGCTCATCGCCGAGTGAGATTATATCAAGCTCACGAGTGTAAAGCATAATAGCTGTACAGCACACAAGGATCACAGCCGCCAAAACTCCGACGGATTTAAATCCCTTAGACCCGAACGAACCCATCTGCCATCTCATGAGCATAGTCATATTTTCCTTTGAAAGACCTGCGATCAGTGTAAACACAGCTGACAGGAAAAGCGACAACACCATTCCCATCAAAACAATAGTAGCTGAGCCCATGTTTTTATCAACCTTGGCTGTAAATGAAGCGCATACAATAACCGCCGCAATTCCGAACACCGTTCCTATAGCCGCCAGTGACAGCTCTCTTGCTATCGGCAATGTTATGCCCAAAACAGTTACAATGGCTGCTCCCAGCGACGCTCCTGACGACACGCCGAGTGTATACGGTGAAGCAAGCGGATTGTGCAGAACGGATTGAGTCACTGCTCCGCTCATAGCCATTGCCATGCCCGTTAAGAATGCAAGCAAAACCCTCGGAAGTCTCAGCTTAAATACAATTGCCTGAACACCGGGCGAAACGCCGAGTGAATTTTCAATATGAAATGCTCCCGAGATTATCGACTTGACCGTATCCATGAAGCTGATATCAGTGCTTCCCAGCGAAACGCCTGCGATTATTATGAGCGCAGAAAGAGCAAGCATGAGCAGTATGCCCACTCTTGCTCTTTTGTCCTGTTTAGTTGCCATATGCTTCGGGGTGTATTGCCTTGGAAATCTCTTCGATAGCCTTAACAATATTCTGCGAGCCTCTTGACGAAGCGTTTGCATCAACGCTTACTACCCGTGAATTTTTAACGGCGTCAATTGTATCCCAACCGGGTCTTGACAAAATCTCTGCGCTGTCATAGCCGTCGTACATGACATTTGTAATAATAACGCTCGGATTCGCCGTAAGGACAGATTCTTCTGTGTTGGAAAGCCAGCCGGATTGCTCAGCATATATATTTTCACCGCCGCAGATTGTTATGATGTCGTTTAAAAATGTTCCGCTTCCGAAGCTGTAGAGCCAAGGTGCGGCGCCGATTTCAAAGTATACCGATACCTTTTCAAGCCCGTCCGCTTTTGCCTTTGCATTAGCGACTGCGTCGTCGATTTCCTTTATGAGCTTGTCCGATTCATCCTTTTTGTCGACGGCGTCGGCAATCAGTGCTATGTTTTCCTTTATCCCGTCGATACTCAAGGCTGTGGGAACGTATATAACGTTTACCCCGGAATCCTTAAGAGCGGAATAAGGGTCGACAGTGCCGTCCGTACTGGAGCCGCTTACAAATACAACATCGGGAGACAATCCCAAAATGGCTTCTATGTTCGGATTCATGTAATCAAGCGTACAAATCTCAGCAGATATTCCGCTGACGTCCGACGAATAGGTATCAGCGGCGACAACAGCGTCATTCAGACCCAAGCCGCCTAAAATCTCGGTGATATCAGCAGCAGTTGAAATAAGCTTTAACTGCTCTTTTGAATCATCAGTCTTTTCTCCGCAAGACGCCAAAAGTAACGATGCTATGAGTAAAGACAAAGCGATTGATATAATTCTTTTGAGTTTCATTATTAATTTTCCTCCGTTATAAATATAAAAAGCGCCCTTTTCAGGACGCAATGTAACACAAATAAGCCATACGGTGCTTTTAAAACCGCTAAGCCAAATCACTTGTGTAACAGTAAAGTCCTCTTTTTACCTGAGAGTCTTAAAACCACGCTTATAGCTTTTTTAAGGACAAGCATCCACAAAAAAGCCGCGAAATTCAGGCAGGTCTCCCGACTTGGACTCATACGCTTATGCCGCCTTCCCGCTTTTTAAGCAGTGACATATTGGCTAAGCAAGCATCTTCACGGTGACAGGTTCGTGCGAAAATCTCATCCGCTTCCCTTTTAAACCTTTGATTTAATCAAGCTGTCTCAAAGCTTAAGCACACGCAAGACGACCGACATCATCCCGACAGCCGCTTAATTATCAAAAGTACCTGAATAAGTTACAATATTCAATTACCGAATTGCATAAAGCTTGACCTTCAAACATAATAGTTTAATGTCACAGCTTTTTTAGCGAAATAAAGGTCCTGACTTCAGCCAAGACCTTTACAGCAGACAAATTACATATTCTTAATCTTCTCGAAGCAGCCGGGGCAGATATGCTTATCACCGAACGGGATAATATCTTCGCCTTCACCGCAGAAGACACAAGAATTAGAATACTTTCTCAAAACGATGTTGCCATTGTCGGTAAGAATCTCAAGAGGATCCTTCTCCTTGATGTCCATCGATTTGCGAAGTTCCATAGGAATAACAATTCTTCCTAACTCATCTACTTTTCTAACAATGCCAGTTGATTTCATAGTTCATGTACCTCCAAACTAATTATGTTTATATTTTACTACGGTTTTCGACATATGTCAATAGAAAAAAACTGTCCAATTGACTTTATTCGCAAAAAAATCGTAAAATTTTTATATTCAAAGTTAAAAAATATACATTATTTTAAGCTATACCCAAAGCACTAAGGAGAATAAAATGATAAGCATTCTATTGGGCGCAATAATTACAATCTCCTGCATCTACGGCTTCCTGAACGGAAATGCCGACGAACTGTCAAATGCAGTCATAACAAGCGGACAGACGGCAGTTGAGCTTGTCTTAACGATAATCGGCTCGATGGCGACATGGGGCGGAGTCATGAAAATTGCCCAAAAATCAGGAATTACCGACAAGGTGACTAAGCTGATAAGTCCGTTTTTAAAGCTGATTTTCAAAGGGCTTGATACCGGCTCTGAGGCGTTCAAGGCTATAGCAATGAATACGGCGGCGAATCTGTTTGGGCTGGGCAACGCCGCAACTCCGCTCGGAATAAACGCCATGAGAGAATTAGAAAAGCTTGAAGGCGAAAAGAGCTATGCAACCAAAAACATGATGCTCCTTGCCGTTTTGAATACATCATCGATAGAGCTTATACCGACAACCGTTGCTACTCTCCGCCTGGCGCACGGAAGCGTCTCCCCTCTTGAAATCCTGCCGTGTGTTTTAGCTGTTTCGATTCTGTCGCTTACAACAAGTATATTGTGCGTTTATGCCTTCGACGGCATTAACTCAATCAAGCGTCATCGGAAGCGGCAAGCAAAAAAGAATGACTGAAGAATACGCTGTGCGGCAGTGTAAAAACTCACATAATAAGAAAGGTAGTCAAAAGGTATGCGCCTATCAAGTATAATTATACCGATATTCGTGCTCGGAACTGTACTGTACGGACTGTTCAAAAAGGTCGACGTTTTCAACACCTTTATAGAAGGGGCGAAGGAAAACATTTTAGTAGGCTTTGACATATTGCCGACGCTTGTTGCATTAATGCTTGCAGTGTCGATGCTGCGAGCGTCCGGCGCATTAAACGCTCTGACAAGCCTCATATCGCCGATAACAAGCTTTCTGGGGCTTCCGGCTGAATGTGTGCCGCTTGCCTTAATGCGTCCCGTTTCCGGAAGCGGCGCTCTTTCACTTCTTGAAGGTATTCTGAGCGAACACAGTCCGGACAGCTACATAGGACGAGTTGCAAGCGTTTTACTGGGGTCGACAGAAACAACCTTTTACACCATAGCCGTATATTTCGGTGCAACAAAGGTTAAAAAGACCCGTCATACCCTGCCGTCTGCTCTTGCAGGTGATTTTGCCGCATTCATACTTTCAGCACTTACGGTCAGGCTGTTTTTAGGTCACTGATCGCATAAAAACAATAAAGCTCAGCATGAATGCAGCCTTTGCAAATCGTGCCGAGCGATGTTCACTCAATCGAGCTTCTTTATAAATCTGAGCATATTATAGCTTGTGTTGTCCCTGTCATCCTTTCTGATTTCACTTGATACATATTCAAAGCCCATCGAATGAGCTAAGGCAATTGAAGCTTTATTCTCCTCTCTCGATGAATAAACAAACTCTCTTGCTCCGAAGTGTGATTTAACATATTCAATCAGCGCGCCGACAATCTGCTTGCCGTACCCTTTTCCGACATAGTCAACGCCCAAGCATATCCCCGTTTCAGTAAACACCCCGTCCGACTCCTGCTCAACGCCTGCAAAGCCGATTGCCCCGCCGCTTGACTTCTCATAAACTAAATATGTATCGTGAGTTTTCTGGAACTCTATAGTTCTGCGCATCCTCTCCTCGGCGTCGCTCTCACTTTTTGTAACGCTCCACATCATATACTTAGCTGTTTCAGGATGCCGCCAGACGTTATAATACATATCCTTCCAATCAGACTGCTTTGCTTTATCGATTATCAAGTCTTTAGTTTCTATAATGCTCACATCTCCTTTTTTATGCAAACGCAATGTCAGACATAAAAAGCATCACCGCTCAATTATTCTTTCTATGCTTATGGCTCTGCCTGTCTTTTCGTCAAATTCAACTACAACGGCGTTTATAAAGCAGGGCGTGTCCGCCTCAATGAATCTAACCGGGAAGTTAAATCTCTGACGCTCGATTGCCAGCTCTTTTTTCACACCCAGAACCGATTCCTCAGGTCCTGTCATGCCGACGTCTGTTATATATGCCGTTCCGCCTGATAAAATTGTCTCGTCAGCTGTCTGAACGTGTGTGTGAGTTCCCAGAACCGCTGTGACCTTGCCGTCAAGAAAATATCCCATTCCCTTCTTCTCGGCGGTAGCTTCGGCGTGGAAGTCGACAAAAATATTCGGAGTGTCAATATCCTCAAGTGCTTTCATAACAGCCGTATACGGATTTTCAAGAGGTTCCATATACACAACGCCCATCAGGTTTACAACCGCTATACGGCACCTGCCCATATCAATGATATGTACGCCCTTGCCGATTACTCCGTCGGGGTAATTAAACGGTCTTAAAAGGTGTTCAACCCTGTCGAACATCTCAACCGATTCACGGCGCTTAAAGGCGTGATTGCCGGTTGTGATAACGTCTGCTCCGATTTTGGTGAGATAGTTGCAGGAGTGAACGGTTATGCCGTTGCCCTGAGCAGAGTTTTCACCGTTAACAACAGTTACGTCTATATTATATTTGCTTTTCAGCATACGCAGCTTAGAGCCTAAAAACTCACAGCCGCACGCCGAAACAACATCCCCGACAAAAAGCAGTCTCATACTCATAATATTTATAATCCTTTCAACATGAACAAAAACTCAGAATCCGCTCAACAAATCGTCAACGGTAACATCGCTTTGAAATAAACGCCTTTATTCCGATTAATCCTCCGACTCATCCGCAGCAGATTCCCTTGCATCCTTAAAGCCCCAGCCGTTTACGCCCGAGCGGCGCATTGCACCGAAGATTCTGTCGGTAAAGCCCTTGTCGCCGTATTCACGCTGACGCAAAAACTCCTTCATTTCCTCTCGCTTAGTCACGCCGTCGGCAGGACACTTAGACTTCACGACCTCAATGTTATTGCGCTTAATTGCGCTTTTTATGACGCTTTCGGGCACAAACACCATCGGTCTAATCATCCAAAGACCCTTTCTTGAGAGGTAGCTCTTAGGCGAAAAGCAGCCCACTCTGCCCTCAATAAACAGGTTCATCATGAACGTCTCAACGGCGTCGTTATAGTGGTGACCTAAAGCAATCTTGTTGCAGCCCTGACGCAAAGCGGCGTCGTGCAAAGCACCTCGGCGCATTCTTGCGCACAGCGAACAGGGGTTGGGTTCTTTTCTTATGTCGAAAACGATTTCTCCGATGTGCGTGCGCTCTATGACATACTCAACGCCGTTTTCCTCGCAAAGCTTGGCAACAGGCGAATAATCCGTCTCTTCACCGCCGAACATTGGGTCTAAGGTTATGGCGACAAGCTCGTAGTCTATTCCTATGAATCTTTTCAGCCTTATAAGTCCTAAAAGCAATGCAAGGCTGTCCTTTCCGCCGGACACTCCGACGGCTATTTTATCTCCGTTCTGAATAAGGTCGAATTCCTGAATAGCCTTGCGCATATATCCTAAAATTTTTTGCATTAATACATCTCCCAAAAGTACATAAGTCGTGCTGTAACAGTGATATTGTAGCATACTTTTTGCGATTTGAAAAGTGAAATCAGAACAAAAAGTGCGCCTCTTTTTTAAGAAGCGCACTCAATATAAATATCAAAACAGAATTATCCAAGTCTTGCCTTGAGGTCTGCAAGCTCCTGCGCAAGCTCCTTGGGAAGCTTCTCGCCGAACTTAGCATAGAACTCTTCAATACCCTTGGTTTCTTCCTTCCAAAGCTCGGTGTCAACAGTGAGAAGGTCTGCAATTGTTTCGGTTGTAATACCGTCAAGACCTTCAACATTGATGTCCTCGGGCTTAGGCTCGAAGCCGATAGGAGTTTCAACAGCGTCAACAGTTCCCTCACAGCGGTCGATGATCCAGTCGAGAACTCTCATGTTGTCGCCGAAGCCGGGCCAGATGAAGTTGCCATCATCGTCGGTTCTGAACCAGTTAACGTTAAAGATCTTAGGAGCCTTGTCACCCAAAACCTTACCCATTTCAAGCCAGTGTGCCCAGTAGTCGCCCATGTGGTATCCGCAGAACGGAAGCATAGCCATCGGGTCACGTCTTACAACGCCTACAGCGCCTGTTGCGGCAGCGGTAGTCTCTGAGGCCATGATAGAACCAACGAATGTGCCGTGCTGCCAGCTGAATGACTGGTATACCAAGGGAGCTGTCTTAGCACGTCTGCCGCCGAAGATGATAGCAGAAATCGGAACGCCCTGAGGATTGTTGAACTCAGAAGAAATGCAGGGGCAATTCTCAGCAGGAGCGGTAAATCTTGAGTTGGGATGAGCAAGCTTGTTGCCCTCTGCAATATACTCAGGACCGTTTACCTTTGCGCCCTTCCACTCAGTTGCATTAACAGGAGGATTCTTATCGAGCTTCTCCCACCAAACAGTCATATCGTCGTTGTTAATTGCAACGTTTGTGAAGATGGTGTTCTTCTTGGTAGAAGCAAGAGCATTGTAGTTTGAATTTTCGTTTGTACCGGGAGCAACGCCGAAGAAGCCGTTCTCAGGGTTGATAGCATAAAGTCTGCCGTCCTCGCCGGGCTTGAGCCAAGCAATATCATCGCCGACTGTCCAGACTCTGTAACCCTTCTTGGTATATCCCTCCGGAGGGATAAGCATTGCAAGGTTGGTCTTTCCGCAGGCAGACGGGAATGCTGCTGTGATATACTTGATCTCGCCGTTGGGCTTCTGAAGACCCAAGATGAGCATATGCTCTGCCATCCAGCCTTCGTTCTTGCCCTGGTATGAAGCAATTCTGAGAGCGAAGCACTTCTTACCCAAAAGAACGTTTCCGCCGTATGCTGAGTTGATAGACCAAATGGTGTTGTCCTCAGGGAACTGAACTATGTATCTGCCCTCAGGGTCAACATCAGCCTTTGAGTGAAGACCTCTAACGAAGTCGTTTGAAGTATCGCCGAGGTTCTTGAATGCGTCTGCACCCATTCTTGTCATTATAGCCATGTTGAGAACAACATAGATAGAGTCTGTAACCTCAACGCCGACCTTAGCCAAAGGCGAACCGATAGGACCCATTGAGTAAGGAATGACATACATTGTTCTGCCCTTCATAACTCCGTCGTACATAGGAGTGAGCTTTGCATACATTTCCTTAGGATCGCACCAGTTGTTTGTCGGTCCTGCGTCTTCCTTGTTGCGTGAGCAGATAAGGGTTCTGTCTTCAACACGGGCAACGTCGTTGGGCAAAGTTCTGTGATAAAGGCATCCGGGGAGCTTTTCCTCGTTGAGCTTTATCATCTCGCCTGTCTCGCAAGCTTCCTTGCGCAAAGCGTTGAGCTGTTCCTCACTGCCGTCAATCCAAACAACCTTATCGGGCTTGGTTAAGGCGATCATTTCATCGACCCATTTGTTGACATTTGGGTTCTTTGTAAGTGAAGCCATGATGTAATCTCCTTTATAAAAAAATTTTTAACGATTATTGAATCGCTGATTGAACGAAAAACATTAATCAGTGTTTTCTTTCATGCAAGGAAAGAATATGACAAATCCAAATTTCCTCATGTACTATGATATAACCATTGTGTCAATAAGTCAAGAGCAAACAAGAATATTTCACACAATTTTCGTATATCAAAAAGTTTAACCTATTATATTGCTGTAAATAAGGTCTGCCGTCTCGGATGCGACCGGCGTCGGTTTTTTCTGTGAGTTAGGTCAAATATCGGCATTATCATACAGTGTATCATTTTCTCATATCCGATTGATACAGGTGTCATATTCAAAAGGGCTTAGACAGTTTTCTGATCACAAACAAAATTTATCCGAAACGGTCAAACATTTATCACATTCCTTTTTCTGTCGTTGAGGTCAATGTAAGCTCAGTAAAAATCAATCTATAGGTTTCGAATTGTCATTGAAAATACATATAGTATCATATAGAATGAAATTGATGTAAGCTGTGCTGCAAAAGCATACGGCATTACATATTCAGCATAAGAACAATATTTTTATATGTGAAAGGAATGATTAATTTGGGAATTATCACATTAAGGGAAAACGCAATTCTATTTGAAAGACGTGATGAAACTGTTCTCATCGAGCCTTACGGTTTGAACTGTATCAGAGTCAGAGCGTCCAAAAACTCTAACCTATCCGACGAGAAGTGGACACTTTTAGACGCCAAGGATAACTCAGAGCCTGTAATAACAGGCGACGACAAACACGCCACCCTGACCAACGGCGACATCTCAGTAGACGTATCAACCACCAACGACTGGGGCGGAGAGCTTTGCTTCAAGCGCAAGGGCAGAGTAATTCTTGCCACCAAGAACTACGGCGACTATTGCATGAGATATCAGCACACCGAGGGCGACAACTACCGTATAAGATACGCCTTCAACGCCAACCACGGCGAGCATATCTACGGCTTGAGCCAGGAGCAGGAGGACGCTTTTGACCGCAAGGGAACAACAACCGAGCTTCAGCACTACAACACCAAGTCGGTAATCCCCGTTTACTACTCATCCTTAGGCTATGGCTTCCTTTGGAACAATCCCGCTCCCGGCCGCTGCGAAACAACCTTAAACCACACTATGTGGGTTGCCGACAGTGCATATCAGGCTGATTACTTGGTATTTGTCGGAGACACGCCAAAGGACGTTATGACGCTTTATGCTGACCTCACCGGCTATTCGCCGATGATGCCTTCATGGGCAGCGGGCTTCTGGCAGTGCAAGTGCCGCTATGAAAAGCAGGACACACTTTTGAAGGTTGCAAGGGACTACAAGGAACGAGGAATAGATTTAGACGCTATTGTTATCGACTTCTTCCACTGGACAGAGCAGGGCGACTTAAAGTTCGACCCCAAGTATTGGCCCGACCCCAAGGCAATGGTAGATGAGCTTAAGGAAATGGGCATAGAGCCTGTTGTTTCCGTTTGGCCGACTATAAGCCCCAGAAGCGAAAACTGGAACGTTATGAACAACCGCAATATGGTTGTAAGAACAGAAAACGGTCAGTACCCCACCTTCGACTTCTTCGGAATGATAACCTATATAGACCCGACCAATCCCGAAACCGCAAAGTTCTACTGGGACAAGGTCAAGAAAAACTATTACGACTACGGAATCAAGAACTTCTGGCTTGACGAAGCAGAGCCTGAGGTACATCCTCAGCAGTTCTCCAACTTAAAGATGCACATAGGAAACGGCGCTCAGACTGCGCTCTTATACCCATATTACTACAATAAGATATTCTTCGACGGCTTAAAGAGCGAGGGTGAAACCGAGATAATCTCCTTGACCCGTGCGGCATATGCCGGAAGCCAGAGAGTCGGTGCGTGCGTATGGAACGGCGACATTATGTCGAGCTTCCACGCTTTGAAGCAGAGCATAACAAGCGGTCTTTCTATGGCTATGTGCGGAATTCCGTGGTGGAACTCTGATATCGGCGGATTTATGTTCGGTGATACAGAATCCAAGAGCTGGCGTGAGCTTTTGATGAGATGGTTCCAGTTCGGCTTGTTCTGCCCTGTCATGAGACTTCACGGAACAAGACTTTACCAGTCCTACTATGTAGATGAAGCACCCGATGTCATGGTCAAGGGCGGCGGCTACAATGAGATCTGGCACTTTGGTGATGAAAACTACCCTGTCCTCAAGAAGATGATTGAAACAAGGCAGAAGATGCGTCCCTACACCTTAAAGCTTGCCAAGGAAGCTCACGAGCACGGCTGGCCGATGATGAGACCCATGTTCTTTGAGTTCCCCGATGATAGCAAGTGCTATGACCTTTGGGATCAGTATATGTACGGCGCAGATATCCTGTTTGCTCCTATTTACAACGAAGGTCAGACCGACCGTGAGGTTTACCTGCCCGAAAGCGAGTGGATAAGCGTTATCGACGGCAAGGAATATAAGGGCGGTCAGACAGTTGCCATGCACGCTGAGGTATCCCAGTACATTGCATTCGTTAAAAAGGGTTCAGAAGTTATTTCTGTTTTTGAAGATTAATTTTTCAAATTTTAATGTCATTAAATTATTCTAACCTACAATAATATTTGAGTCTGTTTCGGCAAAAATACTCTTGCACTTAAAAAGTGCAGGAGTATTTTTTTGATTCTCTGTTTTAAAAATACAGACAAAAGGATTTATATAATGCCGAAAAAATATTTAATCAAAGACACAACTAAGGAAGAACGTGAGGCTTTGGTCAGAGAAGGACTTTTCTGTGACGCCAATGAATGCGAGAATTGTTCAGCCTGCGGCAAATACGGCACAGGCGATATGCTCGAAATCTATCAGCCTTATATTGACGGCAAAAAAGAACTGTATGAAATTAACTCCGGATTTTCGGGTGGAGTTATACACTAAAGCGATATAACAGCAGGTAAGGTGCGGTCTGCTCCTTGTGCTTACTGCTGTTTAAATGATACACTTCACCGTAAAAGCGGCTCAATAACACCTAAATATGAAAGCTTAAGGCTGTCGGAAGAAAAAAATTCCGACAGCCTATAGTGATTATGTGAGGTCGATGCCCAAAAATCAGCCCGTCAAGACAAATGAATCAATCAACTGTCAGCTGTTTCCTTTCGCACAAGCTTCAATCGAAATGTAAAAACACGGGTATAATTTCAACGGCTCCGCTGCATTCCGAATCATTACCCGTAATCAAGAAAGGAACTTCTGTTTTTTCTTATAAAGTGCTGAATTTCATATTGACACAGCAAAGGAACTGTGCCATAATCAATCACGTTGCTGTGCCATAATCAATCACGTTGCTGTGCCATAATCAGTGTGCCTGCAATAACTACAGAATAAAGCATAAAGCAAACAGCGAGGAAATCAACATGAAAAACTATAAAAAAACGCTGATAGCCTGCTACCTCGGATTTATAACACAGGCAATTGCAGCGAATTTTGCACCTTTACTTTTTTTGAAATTCCACAACGACTATAACATTCCTCTGGGAAAAATCGCACTCATTTCGTCCGTATTTTTCTTTACACAGCTGATTGTTGACGTATTGTGCGCAAACTTTGCCGACCGCATCGGCTACAGAAAATGCGTCATTGCGTCTGAGCTGAGCTCAGCTGCCGGACTTATAGGTCTTGCCTTCTTGCCTGATCTGATGCCCGACCCGTTTTTGGGGATAATGATTAGCGTTGTAATATACGCTATAGGCAGCGGACTCATCGAGGTTCTGTGCAGTCCGATCGTTGAAGCCTGCCCGTTTGAGCACAAGGAAGCCACTATGAGCCTTCTTCACTCGTTTTACTGCTGGGGCTCAGTCGGCGTTATACTCATATCAACTGTTTTCTTTGCGGCATTCGGCATTCAAAGCTGGAAGTGGCTCGCCTGCATATGGGCGATAGTACCGCTGTATAACGTCTATAACTTTGCAACCTGTCCGATAGAGCGACCGACAAGCGACGGCGAAGGCTTAAAGATAAGCGAGCTTTTAAAGATGCCGCTGTTTTGGATTTCAATCGTTTTGATGATCTGCGCAGGAGCGTCAGAGCTTTCAATGTCGCAGTGGGCTTCTGCCTACGCCGAGTCGGCTTTGGGTCTTTCAAAGGCTGCCGGTGACCTCGCAGGTCCCTGTATGTTCGCTGTCACAATGGGTATAAGCCGTGTTATTTTCGGCAAATACGGCGACAGATTGGATCTTTCAAAGTTCATGCTCGGCTCAGGTGCGCTGTGCTTAGTATGCTATATTGCGGCGTCGCTTTCGGATAATCCATTGATCGGATTAATAGGCTGCATAATGTGCGGCTTCTCTGTGGGAATCATGTGGCCGGGTACTATTAGCATTTGCTCTAAAAGCATACCGATGGGCGGAACGGCGATGTTTGCGCTGTTAGCAATGTCCGGCGACTTAGGCGGTTCCTTCGGTCCGAGCTTGGTCGGAGCTATAACTCAAAGCTCAGGCGACAATCTTCAAAGAGGAATGCTTGCAGGAAGTGTGTTCCCGCTGGTGCTGATAATATCGCTGTTGGTACTAAAGGGTATGCAAAGAAAGAACAAGAAAAGCACAAATATATAAATATTGCCGTCAGAACCGACTTCCGACAGGCATTATTAAACTCTTTCAATTTAAGAAGTGCAAAAATAGTTTCAGGAGGGCTTTTGCCCTCCTGTTTTATTTTGGCTCTATGTCAATAG
>DKWG01000050.1 GCA_002491605.1 Ruminococcus sp. UBA7158 | reverse complement strand
CATGTGGAATGCGTGGTGGAGCTTACTGTAAAATAATAAGTCAGGATATGCTATTTAATAATTAGATATCGGATATTGAGAAACCGATAACAGTCTTATCGTTCATGTGCGCTATGAAAACGGCAAGTGCGTAGGTGTGGACGTCGAATAAGCTAATAAACGTCTCGGCATTTGTGTTATGTAAAAAAATAATAAGTCGGCTCATCCCTCGTCAATTTGTGGGGGATGAGCTTTTTCTTGCGGTTTTATGGCAACGGTTTGTTCGCGGAGTGTCAAAAAAGCGGCTGATAAACTTGCAATTTCGGCGGTATAGAGTTATAATTGTTATAATTTAAATATATTCAGTGTATAGTGTGCGAAAGGAAGTAAAAATATGCCCTTCGACTTCAAAAAAGAATACAAGGAATTCTATCTGCCAAAGAACGCACCCGGCATAGTGACAGTTCCGTTCGCTGATTACATTGCCGTCAGGGGAAAGGGCGACCCGAATGATGAATCGGGCGAATACAAGTCGGCGATGAACATTTTATATTCGGTTGCGTTTACTTTAAAGATGAGCTATAAGACAGACTATAAAATCGAGGGCTACTATGAATATGTCGTCCCTCCGCTTGAGGGCTTTTGGTGGCAGGAGGGCGTTCGGGGAGTTGACTACTCTAAAAAGGCTGATTTTTGCTGGATATCGGTTATCCGTCTGCCCGATTTTGTAAC
The DNA here is from genome assembly GCA_002491605.1 of Ruminococcus sp. UBA7158. Taxonomy (GTDB): domain Bacteria; phylum Bacillota; class Clostridia; order Oscillospirales; family Ruminococcaceae; genus Faeciplasma. The sequence continues at coordinate 14,803 of DKWG01000050.1, read as the reverse complement.
GAAAAAGGATTTTGACTGGGCGGTTGAGCGTGCATCGGCGAAAAAGGGCTTTGACTGCTCAAAGGCGGAGCTTTTAAGGATTGACGAAGGACTTTGCTGTCAGATGATGCACATAGGGGCTTATGACGATGAGCCTAAAACCGTTGCGTTGATGGATGAATATATTCAGGCAAACGGATATGAAAACGATTTTGAAAGCGGCAGGCTTCACCATGAGATTTATATGTCCGATCCAAGAAGAGTGTCGCCCGATAGGCTTAAAACAGTTATAAGGCATCCGATAAGGAAGGCGCAGAATTAAAGTATTCTCAGGAGGTTCAAATGATCAGGAAAGCGCAAAAAAGGGATTTAGAAGCGGTCAACAAGCTTTTGCTTCAGGTTTTGATGGTTCATTATGAAATAAGACCCGACCTTTACATTCCGAACACTAAAAAATATACCGACGACGAGCTTTTAAAGATTTTTGAATGCGAAAGCACTCCCGTTTTCGTATACGACGACGGCGGAGTTAAGGGCTATGCCTTTTGCAAGCTTTTAGACTACAGCGGTTTTTGCAACCTCGTCCCGATAAAATCTTTGTATATAGACGATTTATGCGTTGACGAAAGCTGCCGCGGTGAGCATATAGGAACAAAGCTTTTTGAATATGTTAAGGCTTATGCAAAAGAGCTTGGATGCCATAGCGTTACCTTAAACGTCTGGGAGGGCAACGAAAGTGCCAAGGCGTTTTATGATAAAATGGGATTTGGCGTTCAGCGCACCACAAGAGAAATTATACTTGACTAAGGGGTGTTAATTATATATGAAAATAGGAATGATAGTTGCCATTGCCAGCGAGATTGAGGCAATGCTTACGGAGCTCGGCGAGCCGATGCTAAAGGAAACCGTCTGCGGAATTGATATAAGAAAATATAAGGTCAGCGGCAATGAAATATATGTTGCGAACAGCGGAGTGGGAGAGATATACGCCGCAGGTGCGGTTCAGCTTCTTGTGTCGAAATACGGTGCTGAGCTTATTGTTAACTTTGGAATATGCGGCGGACTGACCGAGGAAATGTCTTTATGCTCAACCTCTGTTGTAACAAGTGTTGTTCACTATGATTTTGACACCACCGCAATAGACGGCGGAGAGGTCGGAACATATTCGGGAACTTATCCTACACCCTTCATACCTGCTGACAAAAGGCTTGTCGAGCTTGCCTGCGAGATAACTCCGTCGCTCAAGCCGGTTATATGTGCGTCCGCAGACAAATTTGTCGACAGTGCCGAAAGAAAATCCGAGCTAAACAGGCTTTACGGTGCTTCAATATGCGAGATGGAGGCGGCAGGAATACTTTTAACCGCAAACCGCTGCGGCGTTCCCACATTGATGATAAAGGCTGTATCAGACAGCGTTTCGGGCGGAGCGGATGAGTTTGCAAAAATGGCGTCCGAATCGGCAAGATGCTGCGTTAGGACACTGTTAGGAGTTTTAAAGCGCTTGTGATATAGGCACAATCCGCTTTCGGTGCGTCATAATCAGCGTGTTAATAATATTAATAACCAAGATATAATTGAAGGAGTGATTACTTTGCTGACATTAGGTGAACGTTTAAAAAAGGCAAGAAAGAGAAGGGGACTTTCGCAGTCTCAGGTTTCTGAGCTTACACAAATTAGCGACAAGGCTATTTCACGGTATGAAAACAATTCCTCCGACCCAAGCCCCGAAACTCTGCTGAAGCTGTGCAGACTTTATGATGTATCCACTGAATATGTCTTGGGTCTGACAGATGTCATTTCCGCTTCAAGCGATACCTCCTCAGACGCTATCGACAGCGACGATATGATAGGAAAGACGGATTATGCGTCCTCTGCTAAGCGCCTTTTGAACTTTATAAAGGAAAGCCCCTCGAAGTTTCATGCAGTTGCAAACATAGCAAGACGCCTTGAAAATGAAGGCTTTACCGAGCTTAAGGAGTGCGAGGTATGGAATATTGAAAGCGGCGGAAAGTATTATGTGACAAGAAACCAATCGTCCGTAGTTGCCCTGAAAATCGGAGACGGCGATGCTTGGGGCTTTAATATTATCGCCTCTCACAGCGATTCGCCGTCCTTTAGAATAAAGCCCAATGCCGAGATGGAGACCTTGGGCGAGTATATCAGACTGAATACCGAAAAATACGGCGGAATGCTTATGTCGACATGGCTCGACAGACCGCTTTCGGTTGCCGGAAGGGTTGTAACGCTTAACGGTTTTGATATGCGGTCGCAGCTTGTCAATATTGATAAGGATCTTTTGATGATTCCGAATGTCGCCATCCATATGCAAAGAAACGCAAACGACGGAATGAGCTATAATCCTCAGACGGATACCATCCCTCTTATGGGCAGCCTATCCTCAAAGGGCGAGCTTTTAAGGCTTGCCGCCGAGTCGGCAGGCGTAAAGGAAAGCGATATTGTTTCAAGCGATTTGTTTTTATACAACCGCATGAGCGGCATATTGTGGGGCAATGGCGGCGAGTTTGTTTCGTCGCCGCAGCTGGACGACCTTCAGTGCGCATATGCGTCGATGCAGGGATTTTTATCAGGAGGTAATGAAAAAACTGTTTCTGTTCTGTGCGTTTTGGACAACGAGGAGGTCGGAAGCGGCACAAAGCAGGGTGCAGACTCCGACTTTTTAAAAACCGTTCTTCAAAGAACTGCGGACGCCTTGGGAAAACCGCTATGCCGTATGCTTCCCTCAAGCTTTGTTATTTCCGCAGACAACGCCCATGCCGTCCATCCGAACCACCCCGAATATGCCGACCCCACAAACCGTCCGCATATCAACAAGGGAATAGTTATCAAGTACAACGGCAATCAAAGATACGCCACCGACGCCGTGTCCGAAGCAATCTTTAAAAGCATATGCCGTGCGGCGGATGTGCCCGTTCAGACCTATTGCAACCGCTCCGACATCCCGGGTGGGTCTACCCTCGGCAACATTTCAACCTCTCAGGTGTCGATAAACACGGTTGATATAGGCTTGGCTCAGCTTGCAATGCACTCAAGCTATGAAACAGCAGGTGCTATTGATACGCTCTATCTTGAAAGAGCCTGCGCCGAGTTCTATCGAACTGCGATAATTTCAAACGGAGACGGAAAGTATAAAATAATGCCGTAAAAATATAAAGCTCAATGAAATCAAAGGGTTTCATTGAGCTTTTTTCTTAAATTTCAGCGGATATGCGGTGGTTATGAAACCGTATGCTTAACTCTGTCGTTAACCTCAGCGTGCTTGGCGTTGTTGAAGCGGTCGAGAGTTCCGACTAAGTAGCCGGTGATTCTTCTTATTCTTTCAAAGTTTGTAGGGGCGAAGTGATACTCGATGTCTACATAATCGCCGTCTAAACGAAGGGTCATTTCATTGATGATTTTTCCTCTGTGAATGTTTTCGGCACGGCTGATATATGCGTTGATTTCATCTTGGGACAACTGTCCGTTTAAAACGTTAACTTTCATTTTGCATTTCCTTTCAAGCTTTTATAAATATATTGAATCAAAGAATTGTACTCTGTTAATGATAATATCACAACATATTGTGATTGTCAATAGATTTTTAAGAATTATTCTTAAAAATTACCGAACAGAATAGTCTTTAAACGATATATTCATATCCACATTTCCGGAGATTCCGGGGACAGTTCCCTTAGATGAGTACTGCCACATTGCAAAGTCGTAAAAATATGTAGGAACGTCGGAATACTCGGCGAGCCAGATGTCTATTCCGTCAAGACGTGAAAGGTCGTATTTCCAGACGGCGGTTTTTCTGTTTGCATAAACAGCAGGGGTGAAGCCTGCAAGGCGTATTCTTTCGGCAAAGGTCAGAGCGTTGTTTGTTAAAGCGTCGGGCTGGATGTAGGCGGTTCTCGGAGTGTCGCCGTCCTTGTCGATAACGACCTCCCAGTCGAAAACGACAGGATATTCAAGCTCGTAGTCGCCGATGAGGTCAATGCAAAACTCAGCTTCCTCTAAAGCCTCTTCAACCGTTAATGCCTGAGAGAAGAAGTAAACGCCGACCTTTATACCTGCGTCCTTTGCGCCTTTGATGTTCTTTTTAAAGTTTGCGTCTTCATTGACGCTTCCTGTGACATATCCTCTGAAGCCGCAACGGATTATTGCAAATTCAACTCCGGACTCCTTAACTGCCTTCCAGTCGATGTCGCCCTGATAAACGGAAACGTCTATGCCCTTTATCGACGTCAGCCCCTCGTCGTAGTAGCTTATAGCGCCTGCTGCGTCCTTGACAAAAAGCTCAGGATTGTATGTGTTTTTCGGGACGTCCGCAAGAGCCGGCATCCAAATGGGACCGTAGTTAGAGTCGTTCAGCAAAAAGCTGTCGTCCGAAAGCTCGTGAGAGTATTCGTTGGCAGGGTCTATAACGGTGAATTTAGGAACTTCGATTTCTTTTATAACCTCAACGGTTTCAACTTTGGGTACGATTGTTCCCTGCTCTGTTATCCATCCGATTGAAACAACGATGAGTGCGGCTGCCATTACAGCTATAACGGCGATAAGGCAAAGAGATATAAATTTGTAGCTCTTTAAAATCTCTTTTGAACGCTGCTCCTGCGCCTTTCGATACATCTCGGTTATTTCATCGTACGGTGACTGAGCGGACGGCTGAGAAGGGACGGGGGTTGGTTCTTTATCTAAAAGCTTTAATTCGTCTGACATTTGTTTCCTCCAAGGTAAAATACACTATTCAACATTTTTCGACTGATACTATTAAGTCTATCACATAGCGCAGTCATTGTAAAGAACTTTTGCAGCTAATTTTGCGGCGGCGTCAGCAGAAAACAATTTTGATTGCGTCAAGATAAGGACGGCAAAATCGGAATTTTTCTGATTCGGATGACTGCAAAGCGCAAGACTGCATTTCGTCTTTTGAATAATCAATGGTGCAATTTAGTTATATTTCGGCTGGATTCAGCTATTAAATAGTGCATAAAGGAGTAATTTTGCAAGACTTGATAAAACGACTTGCATTTTGCGATTGAACGTAATATAATAGTATACAACAAATTCATTTTGGAGGATACTGCCGTGGAGATTACAAAGCTTTCAAAAAGCGAGCTTACAAAACTTTACAAAGAGCAAATTGAACTTTTAGATGAATATAAGAGCCGTAAACTTAAGCTTGATATGTCAAGAGGAAAGCCTGCCGCAGAGCAGCTTGATTTGACTAACGATATGTTGACACACTGCCTTGACGGCGACCACATTTCCGAAACCGGTGTGGACTGCCGCAATTACGGCGTTTTAGATGGTATTTACGAGGCAAAGCGCTTATTTATGCCGATGATAGGCGTTGGAAGATACGAGATTATAATCGGCGGAAACTCAAGCCTTCAGCTTATGTATGACACCATTGCAAGGGCGATGCTTTTGGGTGTAAAGGGAAGTCCGAAGCCTTGGTGCAAGTGCGATAAGGTCAAGTGGCTTTGCCCTGCCCCCGGATACGACCGTCACTTTGCCATCTGCGAGGCGTTCGGTATGGAAATGATAACCGTTCCCATGCTTGAGGACGGACCGGATATGGACATGATTGAGCGTTTGGTATCTGAGGATGAGGACATAAAGGGCATATGGTGCGTCCCGAGATTTGCCAACCCGACGGGTGTCGTCTACTCCGACGAGGTTATTAAGAGATTTGCAAATCTCTCCCCCAAAGCCCCTGATTTCAGAATATACTGGGACGACGCATACTGCGTTCACGGCTTTGAGGATGAAAGAACCGAAATACTTAACATTCTTGAGGAGTGCAAAAAAACAGGTAAGCAGGATATGCCGCTTATCTTTGCTTCGACCTCTAAGATTTCCTTCCCCGGCGGAGGAATTGCCGCTGTCGGTGCGAGCGAGGAAAACATTGAGTTTATGAAGGATCAGATGTCGTTCCAGATTATAGGCTACGATAAGCTCAACCAGCTCCGCCATGCTAAATTCTTTAAAGACTTCAACGGAATCATGGAGCACATGAAAAAGCACCGTGCAATAATCAAGCCGAAATTCGAGCTGGTTCTCGGTACGCTTGAAAGAGAGCTTAAGCCGCTCAACGTCGGCACATGGAGCAATCCGAGAGGAGGCTATTTTGTATCCTACAACGGCATAAACGGCACGGCAAAAAGAATAGTCGAGCTTTGCCGTGATACAGGCGTAACGCTGACGAGTGCAGGCGCTGCCTTCCCGTACGGAATCGACCCCAACGATTCAAATATAAGAATTGCGCCGACATATCCGTCGCTCGACGAGCTTAAGACAGCTATTGAGATATTCTGCGTCGCCGCCAAGGTAGCCGCCTGCGAAAAGCTGCTCGGAGAATAAAAATGATTAATTATCATCCCTGAAATCATTAACGGTTTCGGGGATGTGTTTTTATCTGAATTATTAATGATACCGACACAATGAAAGAACGCCGCAGGCGCACAAGGGAATCTCTGATTAACAAGCTTCGCTTTAATCAGAGATTCCCAAGATTATTCGGTGCGCCTGCGGCGGTTTGTTAGGAGGGATATATTGCTATATTTCAGAGTTGGATTGGAAGGCAATATGATTAATAGGTGATTACCAAGCCGGAGATGTATTCTAGATAATCAGAATTGTTAGTAAGTTTCATGCGATAAGGTGTTGCTGTATCGTTGACCCATGTTACAGTGTATTGGAATCTACCTCCAGATACTTGGACGATATACGGTATAAGATCGTATGAATATCCGCCGATTGTGACACGTTGGACAGATATACCCGGAGTATTGGCATAGAAGGTGAACATACAATTTGTACCCGGGACGGATGTGAAATACCTATCAGCATATCCCTGAGCGCCAACAAACTTATAGTCGTGTGCAGCGATATTAAAAGTTGGTGGCAACAACTCTGTGTCTAAAAGTGAAATTCCATTTGGATCGGTATTAGGCAGAAGTATTATGCCGTCTTCCTCATACGGAAGCGCATTTCCTGTTACTTGTGCAGAGGATGGTATTGTGAGCGAAAGTATTAATATTAATGATAGAGCAATGATGAGTGTTTCTTTAACATGATTATTCTCCTTTTTGTTTTTACTTATTTTATGATTTCAATTTCCGCCGAGTTGATGTGAATAAAGTCCATTGAATCATTTATAAATGAAATAATATAATCTCCGTTTGCCGGAATTTCAAAAGTTACATCTGCTCCGCATTTGCGGTTGTGGGTGTAGTCAACGACGTGCGGCATATCAGTGTTTGGATGAAGTCCACTGCAAAGTTTGATTGCCCAGCGGATATCATCGCTTTCATTCACATCAATGTCAACTGTAACTCTGACCTTGTCGCCAGCTTTCAGGTGCTTTAGAATTTCTTCTGAGGATTGAATTGTAAGACCATTTCCAATTATTACATCCCTTGCTTCTTCAAGAAATATACCGCTGACTAACGCATAAGAAACATTGCTATCTTCAAGGCAATTATAAGTTTCACCGTTTATTGTATAGGTGTAAGGAGTAAAGTTAATATAACTGCCGGAGTTTGCTGTGATTTCAGAAACGTTAATATACATAGGTTCGCTGCAATAGATATATCCGTAAATCTCGGTGTCTTCGTCAAATTCCTGAGAACAGTAGTAACAACCTTTGTTGTCTCTGTCATAAGCTGAATTGCAATTGATCTTGACCTTTTCACCGTTGATGATATATCCGATTTCAACCTTACCGGGCATATCAACTGCGGTGTTTCTGGCAACTGATATGGTTGCAGTATCATATGCGCCGAATTTAATTCTGAACGGTTCGCCCACATCATCGGTTATAATGGCAGTGCCGTCAAGAACAAAATGCTCAGCCTGAGAAAGTGGAATATAGGCAACGCCAAGCTCATCTGTTTCAAAGCTCTTATAATCATCAAGTGATTCCAATGAAATTGATTGCAGATCCTTAAGATTGTTTTGAATGATTAAATTACAGTCGTAATTGCTGAATTGCTTTAATAACTCAAAGCTTTGCTTTTGTAATGAGACATATCCTGAGTTGCCTTTCTTTTCTTCTCCATTCATATTTCTTCCGAAAATATCATTAATATCATCTCCGCCTAAAACATCAGCGCATTGAACATCCTGCACTTCGTCTGCTGTTGCTCTCCCCTCCACAGGCACAGCAAATGCCGCAACAGTGCCGACGAATATCAGTAATGCAGCTAAAATGATTGCAAAAACATTATTTTTCTTAGTTTTCATGATTGCACCTATCCTTTCTTCGATAGCGTTTTTGCAAAAGCCGCTGGCAAAATAGCATTGCCTTGATCTTGCGGCTTCAAGGTTAATAAGAGTATAAGCGTATGATGCCTTGCTCGATTCTCCGAACATCTTAACCACCGCTTCATCGCAGGAAAGCTCAATATCACGGTTGGCAAGGATATACATCACCCAGACCAACGGATTGAACCAGTGAATACACAAAATTGCCGCTAAAACGATTTTGAATAAAACATCGAAGTGCTTTATGTGGATGTATTCATGAGCTAAAATATAAGATAAAGATGATTCATTTTGAGCCTGAGCAGACTTTGACAGGAGGATTACCGGCTTGACTGTTCCATAGGTCAGCGGAGAAGAAATCATATCCGAAACGCCGATTGTGTAATTTCTTTTTAGCTTGTGACGGCTTTGCCATTCTTCAACAAACGGATGGCGGCATGGTATTGCGCATTTCAACCTTCGCATATTTAAAATATAGTTTGATGTGAATACCACTGCCAAGGGCAGAACGCCTGCAAGCCATGCTGCCAAGGCGAGGGACTTTGGCAGCGCAGAGCGGTTAGTTGGTTGAACAGTGTTGGCGGTTGTGCCGGGATTATCGGTCACTTGAGATGAATCGGGCAAAACGCTTGGCAAGATTGTATACTCATCATTACTTATAATGCCGGTGTATACATTATCGGGCTTGACGGCAGAGCTTGAAGCGTTATCCGCTGAAATCTCGCCGCAATGTTTAAGGACAGCTTCCGGAATAGGTATCGGTACCGAGACCGGCACAAGCAGTCTTAAAACGGCGATAAGCCACATTGTCATGATAACTGACTTAGGCATTCTTTTCGCTCCTATTCGGCGGATTATGACCGTCAGCAGGATGATAAGCCCACCGGATACCGTCATGTGAAGAAGCGTCATTTTAAACCGCTCCTGTCAAGCTCGCTGACAAGCTTTTTTAAGTGTTCTATCTGCTCGTCGGTGAGTTTGTTGCTGCCTAAAAGGGAAGCAAAGAGAAGGTCGGGTGAGCCGTCAAACAGCTTGCTGATAAGCTCGTCAGCCTCAGCTGCTCTTACCTCTTCCTTGGATATAAGGCTGTGGCACATAAAGTTTGGCTCGCTCCTTAAAATTGCACCCTTTGCTATGCACTTTTTAATGACAGTGTAGGTTGTGTTCATGTTCCAGTGGATTTCGGCGTTTAAAATGTCTGAAATCTCCTTGGCGGTTTTGTCGCCATGCTTCCATAAAACGTCCATGACCTTTAACTCGGAATCGAATAGCTTGATACTCATAAATATTGTCCTCCATTTAATACTATTGCAATAGTGTAATATTATACTATCATAATAGTTTGGATTTGTCAACACTATTGGGATAGTTTGAGAGGTAAAATATTCAAGGCATTATTTATACAAGATGCACAATAATGCCATTAACCGTGTTTAAAGATATCTTAATCAATTCTTAATGAACGGTATATTGAAGCTTAATATTTTGCAGGATATACTTATGGCAATAAATCACATGGGAAAGGTGTTTTGGGAAAATGGAAACGGTGAAGCTTTTGAACTATATAATAGCGATACTGTTCTTTGCGTGTTATTCGTATCAGTTTGCATATATCTTGATTGCTCTCTTTAAAGGAAAAAAGACGGGCGATAAGTATAAGCTGCACAACTATGCTGTTTTGATTGCCGCAAGGAATGAGGAAAAGGTTATTGCAAATCTGATTGAGAGTATTAAGGATCAAATATATCCGTCGGAGTACATAACCGTCTTTGTTGTTGCGGACAACTGCACTGACAACACAGCGTCGGTTGCAAGGAACGCCGGAGCTGTCGTATACCAAAGATTCAATCAGCAGCAGGTCGGAAAGGGCTATGCGCTTGACTATCTTTTGTCACACATTAAGGACGACTACCCGGAGGACTGCTTCGACGGTTACTTCGTCTTTGACGCAGACAACGTTTTAGAGCCTGATTACATCTATGAAATGAACAGAGTCTTTTCTCAGGGCTATAACATCGTCACAGGCTACAGAAACTCTAAAAACTTCTCCGACAACTGGATTTCGGCAGGATACGGCTTGTGGTTTTTACGTGAATCGCAGTTTTTAAACAAGGCAAGATATATTTTGGGGACAAGCTGCAATATTTCGGGCACCGGATTTGTATTCTCTAATGAAATAATAAAGCGCTCGGACGGATGGAAGTACTATCTTCTTACCGAGGATTTGGAGTTTACCGCAGACAACATCATAAACGGCGAAAGAATCGGATACTGTGAGACAGCGGTTTTGTATGACGAGCAACCCACCGACTTTAAGCAATCGGTAAGGCAAAGAATGCGCTGGGCGAGGGGATACCTTCAGGTGTTCTCCAACTACGGCACGGGCTTGGTAAAGAGCATTTTTAAAAACAAGAGCTTTTCGGCTTATGATATGATAATGTCGATATCGCCGGCGTTTATTCTGTCAGTTGTGGGAATGCTGGTCAATATAGTCGGAGTTATAATATGTCTTGGCAATCCTGTTATGCTTTTAGGCTCGTTTTTGTCGCTTTTGCAGTCCTGCGTGAATATTTATCTGACACTTTTCGTAATCGGACTCATAACAACCGTGAGCGAATGGCGCAGCATTCATGCTTCAACTGCCAAAAAGATTTTATATACCTTCACATTCCCGCTTTTCATGTTTACATATATCCCGATTTCAGTTGCGGCAATGTTTAAAAAGGTTGAATGGAAGCCTATTTCACATACCCGTTCCGCAAAGCTTTCCGATATAAGAGGGCTGGGCGATTGAAAAACAGCAGCCCGACCTAAGCTGCATTGCGAGCCGGATGCGTTTTGATTGACGTTAATCGCTGTTTACCGTTAAAAAAGCTGTTTTCATGTTCCTTTCATACCTGCACCGAGGAATTATACCGTAACCGCTGAGCGCGTTAGGTATAATTCCTGCTTTCGGCGCAGGGCTTTTTGTGTATTGATAAAAAACTGTTGAGAAAAAATTGTCGAGACAAAATTTGTCGAGACAAAATTTGTCTTGGTGTCTTGTATTCCGACACGTTTTAGTATATAATATACTCTATAAATTGCCGTAGTGCGGCAATGCGGCGCAAAGACCTGTTTGGAATTAAATGTATATATTCGTGTAAGATTTTATATAAGTCGTTTCGGACTGCACGGCAACTGCTTTTATGAGTCTGTAAAACGGAAAAAATATTGAAATTTGTCGGCTGTGTCGGCAAAAAAACCTGCGATTTTTTTATTTTCAGTGCAACAAAACGGCTTGTTTTTGACACTATTAATACAGAAGCTTCGATTGTGCGGCTTATGTATTATACCAAGCTGCGATTCGAGGTGAGAGAATGAAACCCGGCTTTAAGGAGCTTGTGGCAAAAGCTAAAAAGGGAGACAGTAAGGCGTTCGCTGAGCTGTACTCCATGATATATAAAGAACTTTACTACTATGCTTTGTGCAACCTCAACAACAGCGAGGATGCGGCAGACGCCGTGAGCGATGCTGTGCTGGATGCGTTCTCGGGCATAAAAAATCTTCGCAATGAAGAAGCTTTCAAGGGCTGGATGGTTCGAATACTGACAGCCAAGATTAAAAGAAAGCAGGCGGAATATATCACACAGCGTGAGTATATTTCATCTACGACCTCAGATTACAGCGACGATGACGACAAAACTCTCGACATTCCTTCGAATGAATCGAAATATGAGGGAATAGAGCTTTTAGATCAAATTGAAAGCCTAACTCACAACGAAAAAATATGCTTCTCTCTCAACGCCATATACGGCTATACGAGCGAGGAAATAAGCAAAATAACATCGATAAACTCAGCAACCGTGCGAACCTATCTTGCAAGAGGAAAGCAAAAGCTCCGAAAGCTGATAGAGGAAAGCCGGTAGCATTGAAATTATAAACAGAATTTAAGAAAGGAGAGCCGAAGCAATGGCGAATAATATATATTCTGAAATGCTGGAAGGTCTTAAGATTCCCGAAAGACTCAGCCCCGAAAATATTGCGGCAATGCTCGATGCCAAGATGCTTGAGCAAAATAATCGTGCCAAAATCTCACTTAGCTCGGCTCCTGAAAATAATATAAGCGACAGCGATAATAATGTACCTGCCGATAAGCAGATAACAGTTTCAGGCGGCAAAAAGCGTTCATTGGGCTTTGCCTACAGAACTGTTGCTTCCTTGGCTGCCTGCGCAGTGATGGCGTTCGGACTTGTCAGATATTTTGACAGCGGCGAGATTCAATCGGTAGACAGCGACATAAAGGGCAGCACATTTGCCACTGATTATGATGAGATTCATAAAACCTTCAGAAAATATTATGTAGACGATGAGAATAAGAAGACACTCGACTCTGTTGTAGCCGAAATTGCCCCTTCTTATGATGATTCGCAGTTCGACAGCACAGGAGACAATGCAGTTTCCGAGCCTGATGTTCCTTTGGAGACAACCAAGCCGGACGACACTGTGACAACTCCTCCGATTGCCGATAACGATCCCACCCCCGAAAACCCGACTCCCGTGCCCGACGACACAACAACTGAAAATCCGTCATTCGGCTCGGATGTAAGGCTTCCTGAATTTGATTTTTCCGAGGACAACGAGAATGTCTTGATAGGCGACGGCAGAATTTTCGTCCGTGACGGCAGCACAGTTAAGGTTGTGCTCACAAACGGCGGAAAGATGGAATACATCGGAGACGCTGTCCCTGAATACGGCTTATTTGAAACAAAGACGCTTGAAGAGATTTACACCGTCGATTCAAGATTGATAGCGATCTACTCTGTCGTAAAGGAAGAACCGGCTTCTGTCCCTGCGGCAGCTGAGCAGGAGCAGAGCATTGTCGGAGAGATGATTAATAATATCTATACCGATAATTCCCTCTCAGTAAAGACCAATTCAGTTGAGATTGTGGTTTACGACACCTACCCGAACGGCGTGATAACCGCAGCCTCCGTAACCTCACTTAAGGGTACCTTGACTGAATCAAGGCTTAAGGACGGTTATGTGTACGTCGTAACAAACTACAATAACTACCGTCATTCTCCGCTTATAGGAGTTGAGGATTTAGACGGATATGTTCCGAGCTACACCGTAAACGGTGAAAAGTGCTACGTTCAGCCCGAAAACATATTGATTCCCGAGTATGTTGCAACAACCGATTATACTGTTATAAGCGGAATTGCAGCAGCACTGCCGAATGTACCTGTATCGGTGCAGGCGGTTTTGGGAACAGAGGATAAGGTTTTAGTCACCGATTCTGCGGTGTATGTGTTCGGATATTCAAATTCTCAGGGAACTCAAAGCACAACGATTGAAAAGTTCTCTTTGAATTACGGCATTGCTCATTTCGACGGTTCTGCTTTAGTCGAAGGCGTTGCCGTTAAAAACGGAATAGCTGAGGACAACGGAATAATAATCGTTACAACGCTTAAGAATACAGAGCTTGGTTATGTAACCAGCGCAAACGTTTTAGACGGCAATATGAATTTAGTTTCAAAGGCAGATTTCCCTGCTGCTCTTAAAAACGTTTCATTCAATAAAAGAAAGGTATTCTTGTCAAACGGCTCGGAGGGATATGCGGTAGATTTCACATCGCCCTCAACCCCTGTACAGATTGAATATCAGGACGATATAGATATAACCTCCGGGTTAGTCGAATTCTCAAACGGATACTGCACTCTCACTAAGGGAGACAACGGTGAGATAATTCTTGCGAAGCTTGCAAGAAATGCAAATGACGAGCTGTACACAGAATGCGAAACTGTTGTATATCAGTCGGGCGGTTCGTCAAAGGCTCTTAAGGACAACAGACTGCTCTACTGCGACGGTGCTAACGGCTATATAGGCGTTCCGTACGGATACTACGACGGCTTTGATTACTGCTACAAGTATGCTCTGTATAAGCTTGAACCGCAGGGCTTTGTAAAGGTCGGAGAGATTGAATCACACGAAGTTGATGAGTCCTTCGAAATGGGCAAGGCAGTTCTTAACAGCGGCGTTTTATATATCTTCTCTGAGGGAAGAATATATTCTGCGGCAGTCGGAGAGAATGCACTTTCAGTTATCGGAAGAGCTGATTTGATCGAATCAAGCTACAGCGGTCATACCGATTGGTGATATTGAATAATGTAAGGCGCACGGAGTTGTTTTTCCCGTGCGCCTGTTTTTCATGATGCTAAATGCCGAATGCGAAGCACATCTGCTTTTAAATCGGTAAGATTGCTTTATTTAAATATACTGCCATTGGTCCGATTCATAACGTAAACTTGCATTGCGGCTATAGCATAAATAAGAAGCTTTTATCCTGAATATTGAAGGTATTAAAGCACGGGACAGTATAAGCACATGAACAGATAAAAAAACTTTTTAAATTTCGAAGAAAAATTAAAAAAACTATTGACAATCGTTAAGTAATGTGATATTATAATTTTCGTTGCAGCGCTGCTGGTGTAGCTCAGTTGGTAGAGCAGCTGATTTGTAATCAGCAGGTCGGGGGCTCGAATCCGTCCACCAGCTCCACATCGTCGAAGCAAAG
>DKWG01000056.1 GCA_002491605.1 Ruminococcus sp. UBA7158 | reverse complement strand
CCGACACCGCTTCTCTTCACTCTTCTCTCTTATCTCTTCACTGTGAAACAACGTTCCCACGCCTATCTTCCGCAGCACTTCTTATACTTAAGTCCGCTTCCGCACGGGCACGGGTCGTTTCTTCCGGGCTTCTTGGAGTTCTTTACTGTAGCTGAAACCGAGCCGTCCGAGCCTGTATCGTTGGCGACTAAAACCTGCTTTCTTTCTATCGGAGCTTCTTTTCTTAAATGAGTGTTGTAAAGTATTCTTATTGTTCCCTCGCAGATGGCTTCAATCATGGCGTCAAACATATCAAAGCCTTCCATTCTGTATGCAACAACAGGGTCGTGGCTGCCGTATGAACGCAGGGAAATACCCTTTTTAAGCTCATCCATATCGTCGATATGCTGCATCCACTTTGTATCTACAACCTGAAGCAATGCAACTCTTTCGCATTCCCTTAAAATCGGGGGAGTAAGCTCTGCTTCCTTTTCGTCGTATCTCTTGAGAGCTGCGGCGGTGGTCATGTCTATGATTTCCTGTCTGTCTATGTTGTTGAGGTCGTCAACTGTGAAGTTGAAGTCATTTTCAATTGTAAACAGACCTGCAAAATGCTCTCTCAAGCCGGCAAAGTTCCAGTTCTCCATCTCGTCTCCTGCAAGATAGAGGTTTATGCTGTTGGAGACAAAGTCCTTTATCATCTTGATGATGTAATCGTGGACGTCCTCGCCCTCCAATACCTTTGAACGCTGACCGTAGATAATCTCTCTTTGAGCGTTCATAACGTCGTCGTAGTTCAAAACGTTCTTTCTTATATTGAAGTTTCTGCCCTCAACGCGCTTTTGCGAGGACTCGATAACGTTTGTGAGCATCTTTGACTCAATCGGTGTGTTTTCATCGATGTTCATGGTGTTCATCATGCTTGTTATTCTGTCGCCGCCGAAAAGACGCATTAAATCGTCCTCAAGTGAAAGATAGAACTTTGACTCGCCCTCGTCGCCCTGACGTCCCGAACGTCCTCTTAACTGGTTGTCAATACGCCTTGACTCATGGCGCTCGGTACCGATGATATAAAGTCCGCCGGCTTCCTTGACCTTTTGAGCCTTTTCCTTTATCTCTGCGGAGTATTTATCCATAAGACTGTGATAAAGCTCTCGTCCTTGGTTGATTCTTTCATCGTCCGTCTCTGAAAAACCGGTTATTTCGTATATTTCGTCGTCAGTATAGCCTTCCTTGGTCAATTCGGCTTTTGCCAAGAACTCTGCGTTACCGCCGAGCATGATGTCGGTACCGCGTCCTGCCATGTTTGTGGCAATTGTTACGGCTCCGAAATGACCTGCCTGCGCTACAATAGCCGCTTCACGCTCATGGTGCTTTGCGTTTAAAACCTCATGGGGTATTCCTCGCCTTTTAAGCATAGACGACAAAAGCTCAGACTTTTCAATTGAAATTGTACCGACCAGCACCGGCTGACCCTTTTCGTGGCACTTTACTATCTCGTCTATAACGGCGTTGAACTTGCCCTTTTCGGTCTTATAAACAACGTCCGGGTGGTCTATTCTTATCATCGGCTTATTTGTCGGGATAATCACAACGTCCAGCTTGTAGATTTCTCTGAACTCGTTTTCCTCGGTAGCGGCAGTACCTGTCATACCGGAGAGCTTGTTATAGAGTCTGAAATAGTTCTGGAAGGTGATGGTTGCAATAGTCTTTGACTCGTGAGCGACCTTAACGCCCTCCTTGGCTTCAATTGCCTGATGCAAGCCGTCGTTATAGCGTCTGCCGTACATAAGTCTGCCGGTGAACTCGTCGACAATAATAACCTCGCCGTCCTTAACGACGTAGTTAATATCACGCTTCATAACGCCGTTTGCCTTTATAGCCTGGTTGATATGGTGCAGCAAGGTGACGTTTTCGGAATCGGAAAGGTTTTCAACTCCGAAGTAAGCCTCCGCCTTGGCAACGCCTGCCTTTGTAAGGGTTGCGGTGTTTGCCTTTTCGTCGACAATATAGTCGCCCTCGTAAACAGTATCCGTATCCTGCTTGGTTTCAACCTCAACTACAACATTCTTGGTAAGTGTCTTGGCGAACCTGTCTGCCCTTTGATACATATCGGTAGACTTGTCGCCCCTGCCGGAGATGATAAGAGGGGTTCTTGCTTCATCGATTAAAATGGAGTCAACCTCGTCTACAATGGCGAACGCATGGCCTCTTTGAACCTTATCCTTTTTATATAAAACCATGTTGTCACGGAGGTAGTCGAAGCCGAATTCGTTGTTCGTTCCGTAGGTTATGTCGCAGTTGTAGGCTTCTCTGCGCTCCTCGTTTGTTTTAGAATGAAGGATAACGCCTATTGAAAGACCCAAGAATCTATAAACCCTGCCCATTTCCTCTGACTGGAACTTAGCCAAGTAGTCGTTAACGGTTACGACATGGACGCCCTCGCCCGAGAGTGCGTTAAGGTATGAAGCCAAGCAGGCGGTAAGAGTTTTACCTTCACCTGTTTTCATCTCGGCGATTCTTCCCTGGTGCAAAACTATTGCGCCGATAATCTGAACGGGAAACGCCCTCTTGCCCAATACTCTTGCTCCTGCTTCACGGCATACCGCCAAAGCCTCAGGCATAATGTCGTCTAAGGTCTTGCCGTTTTTAAGCTCGGATTTGAATCTTTGTGTCTCGGCACGAAGGTCGGCGTCGGAAAAACCCTTATACTTATCCTCAAGTGCAAGCACCTGATTTTTTATAGGCTCGATTCTTTTAAGCTCACGCTCGCTGTAGGTGCCGAATATTTTATTTAAAAGTCCCATGTTTTGTCTTCCTTTCGATTTATTAAAAGACCTAATGTCATATATATTAGTATGCCATAAAAACGCATCTCATTGCGCACTAAATAAATATAATTATACTCTATACACAGCGTTATGTCAAATTAAAGATTTATTAAAATCTTGTGAAAATTTATCTTTGACAAAATAAAAAGACAGCCGTCCCGATGCGGATAGCTGTCTGATACTGACTAACGTTTTAAGCTGCGGCAAGCCGCAAAATCTCTTTGATTCTGCGACAACTTTTCAGATGCCGCATGAAAAGCATCTTGCCATTTCGGATTGCCGTGTGCTATAATTATTATTAGGATATTGAGTATTTAAAAACCACCGATTATTTGACCGACGTTATCTCCTTGATTTTCGACTCGCTGTTTTTAATCAGATTAACCGTCGACGAATAATACTGCGGATACTCCTGCGCAAGGCTCTGTGTGCTTATTTGAGGTGCGCCGTCCTCAAAAACTGCGTCGTCGCTGCCGATTGCAACACCGTTAACTGCGGCGTTCAGCTTTGACTCGGACAGGCACATAGCAGCGTCGCAGCCTGCGCCGGCAATCGTTTTGTCTATCATGAAGAAATTCTGATCGTTTTTAGGATTAGCTGAATAAACGTATCTGAACGACTTGTAAACGGCAAGCATAAGATATGAGGAAATTTCCTTCATGACAGTTGCAGAGCGCAGCTTCGTCAGCAGTGAAAACAATACGTTTAAAGAGTTTACAATCAGCTTTTTGTTAAAAGCAATCATTACCGAGCCGGGAGTAACCTTGTCCCTGCGGTTCGGGTCGTCGTCGGGGATGTCCTCAAGGGAAATGGTTTTTCCCTCGGGCTCAGGCGAACGTCCCAAGAGGTAGTCGCATGAAACGCCGTAGTAATCAGCAGCCCTGACCAAAAAATCCAGTCCGCATTCACGCTTTCCCTTTTCGTAATGAGATAAAAGACCCTGAGATATTCCAAGGTCGCTTGCAGCCTTTTTCTGAGATACCTTTTTCTCTTTTCTGAGCAGAGTCATAATTCTTGCAAAGTCGGCGTTCATTTTTTGTCCCTTCCTTTTATAGATCAGTGCTTTTATATCCTGTAAACGTTTTTAAAATAATATCTGCTTATTATATATTCAAACAGCCAAGGCGGTTTTCCGACCGCAATTTCATATTTAACGGCGTCGGCGGCTTCAAGCCTATTTACATTCGACCGAAATTCTACTATAGTTAATGCTGTAGGTCATTTAAGAACCGACGGTAATCAAAGCCGCAACGGCTCAAAATAAGGTTTATTGACGTGTTGAATATTATACACTCAATTTTACTCATTGTAAAGTAATAATACCAACATAATTATTAATGAAATTGGCGACCGTTATTTGTACACAATAACGACAGTTTTTTCAATCAGCAAGGAAAGGAACGTTAAAATGCAAGGATACAGAATTCACTTTATAAGACACGCCATCACCGTTGCGAACGAAGAGGGCAGATATGTCGGAGTAACCGAGTCGGAGGTGTCGCAAAGAGGGCGTACCGAGCTGCGCCGCAAGCTTGACAATTTTATCTATCCGCCTGCGGACAAGGTTTATGTCAGCCCGATGAAGCGCTGCATAGCGACTGCTTCATTTATATATCCCGAGGGCTATGCAAGGGTCGTGCCCGAGCTGAGAGAGATGAACTTCGGAGCATTCGAGGGCAAAAAAGCAACCGAGCTTATGGGCAGACCCGATTACAAGCAGTTTTTAAAGGGCGGTCTTGACAACCCTGCTCCCAACGGCGAGAGTATGCGCCATGTAATTGAGCGGCTCTACGAGGGAATGGAGTTTATCGTCGAGGACATGATGAAAAACGGCTACAAAAATGCCGCAGTCGTCACGCACGGCGGTATCATTATGAATATAATGAGCTGCTTCGGACTGCCGAAAATGAATCCGAATGAGTTTGCCTGCGATTTCGGCGAGGGCTTTTCCGTCATGGTGACAGCTCAGCTCTGGCAGACGGCTAAAGCCTTTGAAATACTCGGAAGACTGCCGTATACCGCCGGCGATGAATCGGACGGGTTTGAGGATTTCGGCGATGAGGATTGACGACATATCGCCATTATGAATAGCTTTAAAAATCATCAACCATAAACATCAAAAGAGAGACTACCGTGAGTAATCTCTCTTTTTTATTATACAATAGGTATTAAATGTTCTTTGGCTTTCTGCGGCTCCTAATCGATCTCACTATGTAAACCGCCAGCAAAAACAGTACAGAACCGAAAACCGCACCCGAGAAGTCAATCAAAACATCTCTTATCTCGCCGCTTCTTCCGGAAATGAAAAGCTGATGGGTTTCATCCAAAATCGCAGCAAGCAGGCAAACAAGCGGCGACAGCAAAATTTCAAGTCGTCCGAGCGAAAAGTGAACCACCGAGCTTACCGACACACCTAAAATCATAAACAGAGAAAAGTGCGCCAGCTTTCTTATAACCGTGTGAAGCATACTGATATTGTGAGCTGTATCGTCGATGTTAAAGAGCCTGACGATGAATTTTACAACTCTTCCGCTTGTATCGGATGAAACGTCGCTCGTTTGAGACGAAAACAAAAACATAGCAATCAAAATAAAAACAACCGACCCAAGCGATATAACAAGCAAGAGTCTTTTTTCGGAAGCAGTCTTCATACTAACCTCTTTCGAGCCTTACTCTGAAACCTTAGTGTAATAAAGCCCAACGACTATCTCTCTGAGCTTGTCCTCATCGGTATAAAACTCCATAAATTCCTCACCGGTCTTTGACTCGCCGGGTATTTCAACAAAGCCCTTAAACTCATAGTCCTTTGTGAGGTTATAAATTCTTGAAAGCTCGTTGACTGTGCAGTCAGAGGTCATGTACTCAGATGCGCTCAGAAGCACTTCCGAGAACGCACTGCTGTTATTTTGAGCCAGCTTCTCAAACGCCTTTTTCAAGCCTTCCAAATACTGCTGCTGGCGTTCCATTCTGTGGACATTGGTGCTGTCCTCAAGACCGCCTCTTGCTCTGACATATACCAAAGCGTCCTGACCCATAAGGGTTACCGTTTCGCCCTTTACAAGGTCTTGATTTATATCGTCCAGCACGGTGACGGTGACTCCGCCGACAGCGTCGTTGATTATAGATACGGCGTCCATGGTGACGGCTATATAATGGTCGATCTTGTTGCTGTAAAGATACTTGGAAACGGCTTCTGCGGTGTTCTCTGCGCTGTCCTTGCCGCCTGTGCCGTAGGTATGGGCAAGGGCGAGCTGAGCGACTGTCGTGCCTGTCTTTTTGCCGTCAAGACCCAAGGTGGTTATTTCCGCCATAGTGTCACGGTTGATGGGAATAGCGCAATAAGTGTCTGCAGCGTGGTCTGCTACAACGGCAATCAAAAAGTCCGACTGCTGTGTGTTTATGTAGCTCTCAACGGCATCCGGATCGGAATACTTATCTACTCCGATAAGCAAAATTGTCTCCACGCTTTTTTTCTTCTTATACCACTCGCCGTTGTAGTAAAGCTCACCCGGGTTGCTGTTTTCAGGCTCAGATGAACTTAAATAATAGTGCCGCTGCTCCCAAGCTTGTAGCAGCAGCACTATTCCGGCGACTAAAAAGAATACGCACAAAAGTGTCAGAACAATTTTGACGGGTTCTTTCTTCACCTTAAATTTCATAAATGTGACCTTTCGTTTCTCGTTGAGTAAGACTTAAGTCCGAAAATTAGTTTTTCGAATTAAGCTTTTTTCTTAAGGAGAACAACCAAAAGTGCCAAGCCGATAGCTACGCAGGCGAAGCCGCATACAGCGGTTACAGCAGCGTTTGTGCTGCCTGCTTCGGCAATTTCAGCAGTGTCGGGAGATGCAGGGCCGTTTTCATCGATAGAAATTGCATCCTTGCCTACTACGAATGCAACAGGTGAAAGGCTGGTGAATATAACGGTTACATCGCCGTTTTCGTGGATTGTAACTCTGTCTGAGGGGATAACTTCCCACTTTGAGCCTTCGTAGTTATGCAAAACTGCAAGGAAATCGTCGGGGTCAACACCAAGCTTAAACTTAACTGCAATAGAACCGTTAGCCTTAAGTATATCAGCAGCTGCACCTACCACACTGACGTCAACAAGGTCTCTTACAACCAAATCATCGGCAACCATGCCTTCGGGGATTACTGCTTCCAAATCAGGAGTGAGCTCTGTGAGCGATTCTGCATTGGAGATCTGCTCCTTTGCGTTCTGAAGCATGGTCTTAATCTCCTCGGAAGCCTCGTCTGACTCTGAAATAGGAGTTACAACAAGGTCTGAAGCGGGAGTAGTAACTACATTGCCGTTTTCATCCTTAACTTCAATAGTATCTACATCAGGAGCCGGCTTCTGCTCAACACTGGGTGTGAAATTTGTTGCCATTGCAGATATAGACATAGATACTGCCAAAATAGCTGCAACTGATAAGCTCAATAATTTCTTCATTTCAATTTCCTCCAAAAACTATTTATCTAAATTTGCGTTTTCCGGCTTTGCCGACTTTTCTGTTTTTGTCAGCTGAGCCAACACAAGAAAACGTTTGTCGTTATCTCCCTGCAAACAGCAGGAGAGGATCAAAAGTCCCTTCTTATCGCTTGAATAGTTGTCTTTAATATAATTTGCATCCAAGGACCGGGATGAAAATACAGAGTTTATAAACAATTTAGTTTGCCGCTTACTGCTGAAATCATAATTGTGCAGAATGTGCACGTCGCTGTAGGGGGTTGCGGCAAACACCTTGTAGTGCATTGTCTTGTCGGGAAGATAAATTATTATCTCGTTGTAATCCTTTAAGCCCTGCTTACTTGAATAAAGCTTTTGAAGCTCGCCGAACAGCTGACCCTTTATTGTGCGGTGACCGTAGATAACGGTTGCCGGATCCGAAAAATCCTTGCCGTTGTAGGCGGACTCGGTGAACAAAGCACCCGCCGTCGACTTCTTCTTTTGCCAGTCTCTTTTAAGATAATACTTGTCGTTTTTATTTTGCAAAACCGGGTAGCTTATGTCTGTCCCCGGGATTTCAATCCACGCATATATGTCCGGGTTTTTCTTTTGATAGTATTCAAAGTCAATAGGACTGCCGCCTGAATCGTCAGCCTTGTCATTCGGCTTTTTAAACCAAGACGCTATAGTGTCGATAAGCTTGTCAAAAAAGGAGACGTTTTCATTATTTGCAGCAAGCGGCTCTGCGCTTACCGCCTGAACAGGCACGCTCAAGGCTGTCATCGCTACAGCAAGTGCAGCAGCCAAAGCGATTATCCTCATTTTTTTCATATTAAATTACCTTTGAAATCTCACTCGATGCGCATCAAAGCCTTTGAAATACGATTGACATTCATCAGCGCATCCTCGCCCAAGCGTTTGCATATCGACTCTTTTGCTTCAAGCATCTTTGTCGGTCTTGATTCCGTATTGTGACAATCAGAGCCTAACAAATGCACTTTTCCGCTTTTGAGCAGCTTCATCAGCTTTTGTTTCTCCGAACTTTTTACAAAGCTCTCTGCATTAGCCTGAATAAGAATACCGCATCCCTCGAGAGCTGTCAAGTACTTTTTTGCGCCGAATTTAAAATAGCGTTCAAAATGTGCCAGAACAACCGTTGTCCTCGGTCTCATGCTCAGCTCGCAGACATCGCTTATCACTCTTGACGTCCACGGCATAAACGGCATTTCAACCAGCAAGGCATCGGTTCCGCTGAGCTTCAAAAGCTCTATATCATCGTTTCTGGAGATTCCCTCAAAATACTTAACCTCAGCCCCGAGACGAACCCTCGGCATATCGCTTTGCAGATTGGGCAACAGCCTGCTGTAGGATTCCTCACGGCGCTTTAAAAAGTCTCTCGGAGAATTCTCCTTGGCATAGAAGTGCGGAGTGGCTGCAATATCTTTAACCCCTTGGCGAAAGGATTCTTTAAGCATAAGAACGCTTTCATCGACGTTCTTTGCGCCGTCGTCCATGTCGGGCAGGATGTGGGAGTGAAAATCAATCATTGTCTTGAGACTTTTTGCTGCCGTTCAAGGATTCAGCACTGCTGAACTTCTTATCGGGTACATTTTTGCCGTAGCCATAACCGTAGCCGTAATTGTAACCGTAATTATAGCCGCTCTTTTTATATTTTTTATAAACCTTCTTGCCGGTTTCGGATCTTGTCAAAACAAAGCCGAGTATCTTAATCTTTTGGAACTCAAGCTGTCTTACCGTTTCGGCTAACGACTGCTGGTCGCAGTAGTCACGCCTTACAACAACTATCATACCGTCTAAAAGCTTAGAAAGCACCAAGCCGTCCGACACGGATGTAAGGGGCGGAAGGTCGAAAATAATATAATCAAAACCGGGAGCTAAGGCTTCGACAAGCTTTGCCATTCTGTCTGAGCCGAGCAGCTCTGACGGGTTCGGGGGGATGTCTCCGCCGACAATAACAAATAGATTATTCGAAAGACCCGATTCGCAGACAGCTTCCTTGTCTGTGCAAAGCCCTGCCAAAAGGTTTGACAAGCCGGGAACTCTTCTGGTCTCCAAGCGCTTGGACATAACCGGAAGTCTCATGTCGCCTTCGATTAACAAAACCCTTTTTCCGGTTTCGGCAATAGACAACGCAAGGTTTACAGCGGTTGTACTCTTGCCCTCGGAAGGCATCGAGCTTGTAATACCGAAGATTTTGCATTTATCGTCGTTATCAGGCAGGCTGAACAAAAGGTTTGCTCTTAAAAGCTTATATGCCTCGGAAGCGGCGAAGTTTAAATTTGTACCGAGCATTTTTCTCTGCTCAGCTATGCTTGCATATGAGCTTGTTTTTTTCTTTTTATTTAAATTTATCATGCCCTACCTCCGGAACTACCGTAGCCATAGCCGCCGTAATATCCCTTTGAACCGGGGACGTCCGCAATATCAGGTATAGCTGCCAAAACAGGAATATTATATGTCTGTAAGAGGTAATCCTCGCTGTGTATCAGTGTGTCATTAAGCTCATACACAACTATTATGCCGCAGCATATAATAAAGCCTAAAAGTCCGCCGATAACCGTATACTTAGTGACGCTCGGCGAAGCCTTTGACCTCGGTGTTACCGCATAGTCTACTACCTTTGCCGACTTATCCAAAATAATGTTGGCTATTTTATCGGGAAGAACCTCTGCTATTGTGTTGGCGATAAGCTTAGCTTCCTCGGGATTCGGGCTTGTTACAACTATCTGGAAAACCTCAGTGTTGTTTACCGATGACGCCGAAACCATATTGACAAGCTGCTCATAGCTGTAGTCAAGATTTGCTCTTTCTATGACCTCTTCAAGAGTCATTCTTGTCTTCAAGATGACCGAATAGGTGCTGACGAGATTTTTTGCCAGGGTTATATCGCCTGCGCTCAGGCTTACGCTTGCTGAGCCAAGACTCACGGCATTGTTGTTTACATACATGAGCACTCTTGCCTGGTACAAAGGAGTAATAGCCAGGGTAACATATGTAAACGCAATTACTGCACCTATCACTGTGCATACTGCAATCATCCATGCCTTATGCCACATTGCTTTTAAAAGACGCATTAAGTCTATTTCCATATAGTCTTTTTGCTGATTTATTGTGACCATTCCTTTCTTTTTTGCTCAGCTGAATCAGTCGGCTTATAAAAACCGCCTGCTTCGACGGTATCACGTCGAGCAAAAACAGCGGCAGTAGAGCCGAATAACTCATGTCCGAGCCATACAACAAACAAGTAACAATCTTTACCTATTATAACATTTATCATATCACATTATGCAATGTATTTATAATACGCCTTTTTGCTTATTTTGTCAATATCGAAAAATCCCTCATATATCACCCGAAAACCTCACTGCAGATATTAAATATGCACAATAAAGTGCCGGTTCCGGCTCTGAAACAGCGTCAGCTTATACGATATCATGCAAGTTTTCCCTGTAATCGGACATTTCGGCACGGCGCAATAATAAGACGAATTGTATTACAAAATGTCTGCCTCGTCGACGTCGTCTCCGCCCAAATCAATCGGCTCGCCCAAGATCAAGTGCTTAAGATTTTCAAATTCCTCATTCGTCAGGGTGACGCCCTTTGCCATTCTTGTGTGGTCGGGGGACCAGTCTCTTATATCGTATTTAGGAGCATAATCATTCCAGCTGACCAGATTAACTTCCTTTGTCCAGCCCTTTGCGTTTTCCGAAAGAACTCCTAAATGCTCCTTAATTTCAAATTTCAATTCTGCCATGACTCAAATTTTCCTTTCAATATTAGTTAGTTGATTTTATTCTCAAGCTTTTTTATAAATGATAGCTTGCTTTTAAGCTTATTAGGAACGATGAAAAGCAATATCCTTAAAACGTCCTTAAAGTTTACGGCTGCAATCGCAATAAATATCACTGCAAGGAGTGAATACATAATCCAAGGCTTCAAAAAGTCAAACTGATTTATAACCGCCATAGCAGCAAGCAGCACGGTGTTGACGGCTATTTTCGATTTTGAATAGTCAAAGCTTATATACCTTCTTGAATCTATCAGACGGTAGATAAACAAAACAAAATAAGCGGCAAAGGTCGCAATTGCTGCTCCGTATATTCCGAATTTGGGTATCAGAGCAAAATTCAAGATAATATTTATGATGCCTGCCGCCAGAGATGTATAAAACGACTGCTTTGTTTTTTTCTGAGCAATATAAACAGAACCCAAAAAGACGCAAAAGCAGGTGAAAACAGTTGCAAGTGTCAGTATCGGCGAATATCTGTATGACTCAAAGTAGTCCTTATCTATCCACAAATAGGTAATCGGCTTTATCAGCAGCAGTATTCCGGCTGACATTATATACATAAACGACTGATTGATTCTGAACACATTAGTATAAAAGCTTTCGCGTTCGGAGGAGTTGTTTTCGGCTATTGCAGACATATTCCACGCCTGCGAGAACATTGTGAACACCGTTGTCAGGATAGTGGGTATTTTATATGCTATGGCGTTTATTCCTGCCATATAGTCGCCGTGAAAATATCTTATGACAAACCTGTCGGATATACTTGTAACAAGGCTCAAAAGTGTTGCCGACATCAGCGGTGCGGAATACTTGACCATGCTTTTTGCAAACGACAGATCAATCGCCCTTAAGCTTATATACCGCCACAGCCTTCCGCCGGTAAACAAGAACAGGCTTGAGATCAGGTCGGACAGAATTATTGCCAAAAGGTATCCGATTATGCCCCATTTAAACTTTAAAAGGAATACGATATTAAATATAAGCATGGTAAGCGTGCATATAACGCCGTCCACGGCAAAAAGCTTAACCTTTTTCATCGCCCTTGTAAAGAACATATTAATCTGCCTTAAGGACGACGTCCACACATATATATATAGAATCAGCGAAAAGCCCTTCAGGTAGCTGAGCTTTGACAGCACGGGGAATATAACCGCCATCAAAGCAAGTCCTGCAAACGCAACTGTCAGGCTGACTGTATACACCTTTTTCTTTTCAAAGTCGTCCTTAGCGTCCATTCCGAAGCGAAGAGCCGCTTCCGAAATTGTCAGAGTGAATATCGGAATGAGTATATTAGCTGTCTGAGCGATTAGGTCGACAATTCCGAATTGGTCGGGGGAAAGCGCCGATGTATAAAGGGGGACTAAAATAATCACCAAAAGCTTTGAGCCGAAGGAGCCTATGGCAAAGGTAAGTGTGTTGAGAATCAACGTTTTGTAGCTTTTAGTTCTGTCTGCCACTTTAAATCCTCCTGCTTACTCGATGATACTTCCCCAAATTAAATGTACTTTTTTATTATATCTGCATTGTTTCAAAAAATCAAGGTGAAAAATCATTAAAAAAGACTATGAAAACCCAATCTTTTATGCTATAATAGCTTAACAACCTTTATAATTATTTTAATGTGCTGTTTTCTCGCCGCTGAAGCGGCAGCCGAAAATGATGCACAATTTACAGCATAACGCTTTACACTTATGCTGTAATGACCGTAAACAGCTGTCAAAATCGGTTCAGTGTGAATAAAACCAAGTAATCATTATTAACGGAGGTACATTTTATGAAGAATCTTCTCAGAATACTTGCAGTCTTAACTGCGTTTGTCGCCATAGTGGGCGTTTTGAAGCTCGCCGCTGAGGCTCTCAGCTTCGGAACTCATAAATACTTTGAGGTCGACAATGATTGATATCCTTAAAAAAGCACAGCGCCGAAAAACGACGCTGTGTTTTTTATTATTTTACCGATTTATTAACCGGCAAGTTCTCCTGATTCAAGGTAATCGGCGATTACTGCATTAAGCTCTTCAATGCAGTATTCAAGCGATTCCTTGTTGGCTTCCTTGAGCTGTGCCCATGACGAATTTGCACCGCCTCTGTTGATACCCCAGTCTATGCGGTTGTAAGCGTCGTTGAGCTTCTGACCCAAGTCGCCGGTGTAGAACATTACTGTGTTCTGGTGAACTAAGTCGTTGCAGGTGTCGAGCATTGCGAGCATTTCGTCAGTCCACTTATAGGTTTCCTGAAGCTGCTTGCGGTCAATGTCGACAACTGTCGGGTCTAAAAGCTTAAACCTCTCGCAGGCTGACAGAAGTGCAACACCTTCGGGATTCTCTGCGCCGTAGCACATCATGTAGCCGGAGGGAATAGCGTTGAGGTAGTATATACCGTCGCCGTCCTGATATCTGGGCAGCGGGCAGAACATTAATTCGCCGGCTTCGATATCGCCCCAGATATTGTTGATTTCATCTACAGGATGAGTAAAGCCTGACTTATCACAGATCCAGAACAGGCAAAGACCTTCCTTAACGCCTGCGCCGTATTCCATGTCTCTTCTTCCTGCCCAGAAGTTTGTACCCTCACGGTATGTACAATTGTTCTTAACGAGGTCGTAGATGATGTTTTCAGCAACTTCGATAACAGGGTCGTCGATATTGGAAACAAAGTTTCCGTCCTCATCCTTTTGGATGATTGTTCTGCCGGTTGACTGCTCGCAAAGACCGTTTACATAGTACCAGCCGTCAAGAGCGTAACGATTCTCATCGCCGTCTGAGAAGTCCATGCACATATTATAGAATACATCCCATGTCCACTCATCGTTGAGGTAAAGCTCAGCAGGGTCGTCGAAGCCAAATTCGTCCATAACTCTTCTGTTATAAGGAACAACGTCCTTAAAGGTGACGTCGGTAACGATTGCAAAATGCTTATCGCCGAGTGCAAAATACTCGGATGCATCCTGCATTTCAGCCCAAAGAGGATCTGTGTAATCAATATAATCATCTATCGGCTGATACATTCCCTTGAGACAGCTATATGGAAATACGGCAGTATTGGATGTTCCGCAAGGAGAAAAATCAGGCGATGTGCTTGCAAGAACCAGTTTTGCAAGGTCGTTGGTTCTTTCAAAATAGTCGGTTTCAATCCACTCGATTTCACAGCCGTACTTTTCGGTAAAGGTAAAGTAACCTGTATTTACAATTTCGTCTTCCTCATAGTTGTGGAAGGAATCATACCATGAGAACCACTTTATAGTTGTGCCGGCAGCTGCTGTGCTTTCAGCAGGAGGAAGTCTGATTCCGGCGGCGGCCATGATAGCCTCTGCGTCCTCAGTGGAAAGCGTAAGCTTTATGATCTCCCTCTTTTTCTTTCCGCAGCCGACAAGAGCAAACACCATGATCAATGACAATAATACTGCAATAATCCTTTTTGTTTTCAAAATTAATCACCCCAAATAAATTTTTATTTAATTCGCACACGATTACGACCGAAAGTGCTGCTTATGATACCACAATCAACAGCTTTGGTTATGCGAAATTAAAACAAACGTAATTTATTCGACACAACGTCTATAATAAATTAATATAGTTATATTATACATAGAGATTATTAAGTTTTCAAGCGACAAATTTGCCAATACTTTTGTCAGCTTTTATGCACTTTGTACATAATGAACAGCGATACTTTTTCTCGGTATTTTCGTTTGCCTCGGCTCAGTGCCGAAGGAATACTATACTATAGCAAAGCTGCTGCGCAAAAATATGTTGGTTTATTGCAGGGCATCGCTTTTAATATGTACAATCACTGAGACAGATTATTGATGTATCCTAACAATGAGCAAGAACCTGTCTGTGCCGTTAAATCTCAGTCCGAGATATTAAACAGCCGCAAAACCACTGTTGTGCACCGGGTTCTGCGGCTGTTTTTAATCTTTTATAAACGGAGTACGGTATAAATCAGAGCCCGAAAATTACTCCGCTGCCAGAGATTCGTTATAGTCAGAAATCAAAGCGTTAAGCTCTTCAATGCTGTAGTCAAACTTCTCTCTGTTCTGCTCCTTGAGCTGTGCCCAGGATGAAGGATTGCTGTTTCTTATAATACCGTCGCCCAAACTTGCGCAGGTGTCTGCTAAGGACTTGGGAAGGTCGCCGGTGAGGTCGATTCTCTGATTTGCAACTGCTAAATTATAGCAGGTGTCATACATATCGAGCATTTCATCAGTCCACATATATACTTCCTTGAGCTGCTTCTTATCGATCTTGACAACAGTAGGGTCAATAATCTTAAATCTGTCACAGCAAGCCAAGAGAGCAACGGCCTCAGGGTTCTCACAGTCGTTTACGAGTGCGTAAGAGTTGATGCTTGAGCCGACATAGTATATGCCGTCACCCTGCGGGTCTCTGGGCATCGGAGCGAACATCAATTCGTGATTTTCAATATCGCCCCAAAGTGCGCTTACGTTCTCAACGGTATCAGTGAAGAAGCTGATGCCTATAACATAGAACAGGCACAAGCCGTCCTTAACGCCCGAGCCGAAGGTTGCGTTGTTTCTGAGCGCCCACATTGAAGTGCCTTCGTGGTACTTGCAGTCGTTCTTGGCGAGGTCGTAGATGAGGTTTTCTGCTCTTTCGATCTCAGGTGAGTCGAGGTTTGAGTAGAATGTGCCGTTTTCGTCTATCTGAAGCATCTGCTGACCGGTTGATTCAACCAATGCGCCTGCGTATGCGTAGCCGTCCAAAGCGTAACGGTTTTCGTCTCCGTCGGAGAAGTCAAGGCACATCTGATAGAATACGTCCCATGTCCACTCGTCGTTAGCGTAAAGCTCGGCAGGGTCGTCGAAGCCCCATTCGTCCAAGACTCTTCTGTTATAAGGTACGACGTTTGAAACGCCGATATCGATGATGAAGTTGTAGTGCTTGCCGCCCAAAACAAAGTAGTCGGCGGTTTCCTTCATTCCTGCCCAGAGCGGATCATCATAGCTGATATAAGGCTCAACAGCCTGATACTGGTTCTTGATGCAGCTCATAGGGTATGTAGCGGTTGAGTTTGTTCCCGAGGGAGTGAAATCCGGGGGAGTACCTGCAAGGATATTTTTTGCGAGGTCGTTGAATCTCTCGAAGTAATCGCACTCAATCCATTCGACATCTCCGCCGTACTTTTCGGAGAAGGTGAAGAAGCCGGTATTGACGATTTCATCTTCTGAGTAGTTGTGGAATTTGTCAAACCATGACAACCACTTAACGGTAGTATTTGCACCGGCAGCGGTTGCAGCGTCCGGCAAGGTGATTCCGGCAGCAGCTAAGATAGCCTCAGCGTCCTCAGTGGAAAGTGTAAGCTTGATTATTTCGCGCTTTTTCTTTCCGCATCCGACTAATGAGAATATCATAAGCATAGCCAGAACCAAAGCTATAATTCTTTTCATGCTTTCGTTCCTTTCTAAAATCACATAACGTTAGTTTGCCGGTGTTAATATATGCGAATGACCGTAGAATAGCTCTGCGGTCATATACGCCGATATCATTTATTCATCTTCGAGCAGATGACCGTCATTATATTCTTCGATCATTGCATTGAGCTCTTCAATGTGATAATCGATTGCCTCTCTGTTCTGCTCCTTGAGCTGTGCCCATGAAGTGGGGTTGGCAGCTCTGGTTATACCGGTATCAATAGCGTCGAGAGGTGATGAAAGACCCGAGGGGAGATCTCCTGTGAGGATGATAATAGGATCTCTTGCTGCTATTTCGTAGCAGGTATCGACCATATCAAGCATCTCATCGTTCCAAAGATAAACTTCCTTGAGCTGCTTCTTATCAATGTTGACAACAGTCGGGTCAAGAATCTTAAATCTTTCACATGAAGCCAAAAGTGCGGCACCGGCATGATTCTCGCCGCCTGATACCAAGCAGTAGCCCTTAGGCGCAGAGTTGAGGTAATACTTTCCGTCGCCGTTTTCGTCTCTTGGAAGCGGGCAGAACATAACCTCGTTCTGTGAAACATCGCCCCAAAGAGGAGTAATCATTTCAACGGTGTTTGTAAAGAAGCTGGTTTCGATGATGTAGAACAAGCACAAGCCGTCTGCAATACCTGCGCCGAAGTTTTCGCCGCCCTTGGATCTGAGTGCCCAACGGTTTGTACCCTCGTGGTAGCAGCAGTCGTCCTTAACCAAATCGTAGATGAGGTTTTGTGCACGCTCTATTTCGGGAGAGTCAATATTTGAATAGAACTTTCCGTTTTCGTCTAACTGGAGAACCTGCTGACCTGTCGACTGAACGATACCGCCCTGGTAAGCGTATCCGTCGAGAGCGTAGCGGTTTTCGTCGCCGTCGGAGAAGTCACGGCACATTTCAGCGAACTTAGCCCATGTCCACTCGTCGTTAGCAAAGAGTGTTGCAGGGTCGTCAAAGCCCCATTCGTCTATAACTCTGCGGTTATATGATACGACGTCTCTGAAGGTGAGGTCTGTTATCATTGCGAAGTGCTTGCCGCCGAGAATGTAGTAATTGGCAGCGTCCTTCATTCCTGCCCAAAGCGGATCATTATAATCGATGTAATCGTCTACGGGAACGAATGTGCCCTTAAGACAGCTTATAGGATATGTTGCGGTTGCGCCTGTTCCGGCAGGGAACATATCGGGAGAGTTACTTGAAAGAATCAATTTTGCAAGGTCATTATATCTTTCAAAATAATCGGTTTCGATAAGCTCGATGTTTGAATTGTACTTTTCTGTAAACGTCCAGTAGCCGGTGTTTACAATTTCACCCTCCTCATAGTTCTGGAAGGGATCGTACCAGCAGAACCATTTGACGGTTGAATTTGCTCCGGCAGCCGTTGCGGCGTCGGGAAGGTTGATTCCGGCAGCAGCCAAAATTGCCTCGGAGTCCTCAGTGGAAAGGGTAAGCTTTATCGGCTCTCTTTTCTTGCCTTTTCCGCATCCGACGAGGGCAAACACAAGAACAAGTGCTAAAATCATGGCGACAATTCTTTTCATTGATATTTTCCTCCATAAAATAATTTCAAGTGAAGTGCAAATCAATTTTGCACGGGCTGTTTAATAAAATAATTATACTACAAAACCATTACCCGTTCAACTATCATAATTAACATATTTTAAGCTCAACTTTATGGAAAATGACTATATGCCGCTTTACAGCTGTTCAATGATTGACCGTTACAAATACTGTTATTGACGAAAGCTCAATGTGTTACTTGCCCCACAGCATTCCCTGAATGCTGTTTCTTTTGGCTAACTCCTTATCAATGCCGTTCAAAACCGCTCTTTTATTTCGGCTCCAAAGGGGAGCGACGAGCGTTTTTCTGTCTCCGTCTCCCGTGAGCCTGCCCACGGCAGTGAACGGCGGAAGTCTTTCGAGCTGGTCGCAGACGATATTAATGTATTCGTCAAGCTCAAGGGCTTTCAGCTCTTTGTTCAGATATCGTTTTTCATCGAGTGTCCCTGCGACTACATACATAAGATGTATTTTCACCTCATACGGCTCAAGAAGTGCAACATCAAAGGCGGTTTTCAGCATATCTTCTTTATCTTCACCTATTAATCCGTTTATAATATGTATGCAGGTTTTCACGCCGGCTTGCCTGAGCATATTGTATCCGGACAAAAATTTTTCATATCCGTAGCCGCGGTTTATAAGCCCTGCCGTTTTGTCATTGGAGCTTTGAAGCCCCAGCTCAACACTCAGATACGTTTTTGAGTTAATCTCCTCAAGAAGCTTCAAAACATCATCGTCAAGGCAGTCCGCCCTTGTCGCTATGCTCAGCCCGACAACGTTTTCTATTGAAAGCGCACTGTAATAGATACGGCGCAGATGCTCAACAGGAGCGTAGGTATTGGTGCCGGATTGAAGGTAGGCTATATATTTTGTCTCGCCCCACTTATTCATGTAGAGCTTTTTTGTCTCCTCAAACTGCTGTGCCAAGCTCAGCTCCTTGGAGCCTGCGAACTCGCCCGAAAGCTTGCCCGAGCAAAAGCTGCAGCCTCCGACGCCGCACCTGCCGTCCCGATTCGGGCAGCTAAGACCTGCATTCAGCGGAATTTTTACCACCTTCTCGCCGAATTCCTTTTTCAGCACGGAATCAAGCGTCAAAAACCGTTTGGGGTAATATGGATTCATTATATATGCAATATTTCCTTTCGCAGTTTTTTATATGCTACTCAGGCATTGTGAATATGCCGTCGGGCTGAGTCGGCTGATCGACCCAAGAAATATCGGAGGGCTCAAGCGTTTGGACTTCATCCCGAGTGCCGTCCGATATGTCAAAGCCGCTTTCCGCAGGTTCATCGCCGCTGTCGGACAGCAAATCGTCCGTTGTGCCGTCGTGCATATCCTCATCGGTTAACACGGTGGTTATCGGCGGCTCTTCCTCTGTTGTCGTCGCCTGAGTACGTCTCGGCTTTTTAGTTGTCTCAACTGTTTTCTCGCTCAGATATTCGGCAAAGACGTAAGCCTTGATGTCGTTATACAAAACCGCAGCCCAGCCGTCCGAGCCGATTTCAATGACGTCTACAGGGTCGTTTTTGCTGTAATAGCCCAAAATTGCGTCATTTGTCGACGGTCCTAAGCGGATATTAAGAGTTGCTCCGGCGTACATAACAAAGGTTTCGTAAACCTCTTTTTCAGTAGTAGTCTCCTCGGCTGAAACGGTGGTGGGAACTGTTGTGACGGCAGGAGTGGTTGAAACCGTTGTCGGCTCTGTCGCCTGAGTGGCGGCTGTGGTGACAGACGGCTCGTCGGGTGTGTCTACAGGAGTATCGGGCTCGGTGGGGTCTTGCTCCGGCTCATCCTGCTCGGATTTTGGCAAAAATCCGAATTTTTCGCCTATTGCCTTTATATTCTCGCCGAACGGAATTGTCGATTCGTATACATAGTTTAAGTTTTGAGTGTAGCTGCCGTCCAAAACGGTCTTAGCCGTCGGCTCAACGCTCATAAGCTCTTCAATGTCGCCCCTGCCTATGAGAATAAAGCTCAAGGCTGCAAACACAATTATTACTGCCGGAATAGAAAAGCCCAAAAAGTTATATTTATCAGCCTTAGACTCCCTGCCGAGGCTTCCCAAAAGCCTGTCGGCGTCGCTTGAAGCGTTTGCTGCGGCACGGCGGTATTTTAAGTCAAACTCGTCGCCCTTAACGCCTATTTCAAACTTCGGCACGCTCGGTTCGCTTTTAGGCACGTTGCCTTTAAGCTCGTTGACATCCGGAGCAGCGGCGTTTACCTGAGCGTTTTTCTTCTTTTTAGCCATAAAATCACCTCCGAAACACTTTAAGCTGCGCAGACCATCGCAACCGCAGACACAACTAAAACTACCGTGCTGAACACAACGTTTACGGCTCTCATTGCGCCGTAGACGTGCTCGCCTTCAGCCATGAAGCTTCTTTTAGCCGTTCCGACGGCGGTACAAAGCGGTGAGACGTATACAACAGACGCCAAAACCCAAACGGCGCTTCTTTTTATTTCTTCATAAAACTCATAGCCTATGTCAAACTGATATCTTCCGGGGCTGAACGCTCCGAACCAGCCGACAAGTCCCGAAAGCGACTGATTTGCCATAAATATAAAGCCGACGGCAAGCATTACTGCGGTGAAAACGCCGCTCAGAACAGTCTTTTTCGACTCAAAAAGCGTTTGGAACATGACCGCAGCCAAAGCAAGACCCAAAAACGCCGCCGTGCCTGCGCCGAAGCCCAGTGCAAGTCCTGACACAAGGCAGGCTGATGCTGCTGCAAGAGCTGTCAGCGGCATGGGGATTTTTGCAAGGGAGCAGGTGATAAATCCGCCCAAGCTCGGATACAGTGCCGATATGTGGTCGGCGGCAAGGCTTTTTACTGCAAACGTCGAGCCGAGCGGGTCAATTCTGTAGCCGCTCATGAGCATTAAGCCCTCGGACATCTTCAGGTATCCGAAAACCACGACATAAAATAAAACGACTGTTGCCAAGACTCCGGCAATTGCGTTTACATAGGGCACAGCGCCCGAAAACAGCGCCGCTTTTCGCACTCTTTCCAAGCTGTAGCCCAAGATTGTCACAGCTCCGAGTCCGAAAATAAATCTTTCCAAGCCCATTGAAAGCATTGCAAGGCTTGCCTTTCGGCTTTCTATGCTTTGCTTCAGGTCCGAGTACCTATATAAAGGTGAGACCGCCATAAATTCAAAGGAAGCAAGGTACACAAACAGGTTTAAAACGTTTCTCTCTGCGCCGCTTTGCGAGTCATTTAAATAAAGATACGCTCTTATCGCAAATAAAACAAAGCCGAACGCCGAAACAGAGCCTTTGATGCTGTTAAGCGCAAACAGGCTTAAAGCAGGATATGCGCTCAAAACGCATATCGCCGCCGAAGCTGCAATTCTCAGCGGCTTCGATTTGTTTTTTTCCAGAATCCGACTGACGGCATAGCATAAGAATATGCCCACGGCAATCAGAGCATAATAAACAGGATTCAGCCATGCTGTAAATATCAGCGAAAAAACCGCAGACACGAGGTTTTTCTTAAAGCTGTCCTCGCACATAAAGCTCACTATTATATATACAGGCAAAAAGCAGAATACAAAAAGCAAATCGGTATATACCATATTCAATCCGTACCTTTCCTTTAAAGCTTTTAAGCATTTGTGTTATATCAAAAAGCATAACTGCTTATAAGCTGTTTATACAAATATTGTGCCGTAAGCTCCGCTCAAACCGAAAGAATTGCGTTGACGTCCGAATAGGACAGATGATGCCGATACGGCATCGGGGAGCGGCTTCGCCGTGAGAGCGATTCTTTCCGATTTGGAGCCATCGGCGACAAATCATTGCACCGTAAGCTCCGCTCAAACCGAAAGAATTGCGTTGGCGCCAAAAAGGCAGATGATGCCGATACGGCATCCGGAGCAGTTTCACTGCGAGAGCGATTCTTTCCGATTTGGAGCCATCGGCTCCAAATCATTGTAGCACACAAATATCCATATAGCAATACCAACACACGGCTTTGCGGCGCTTTTATGCAGGTATATACACTCAATTATCCGATTCAGGTCTTAAAATATTCTGTATTTCTTCATACGGTTTTCACAATGAACGGTATAATAATAATCATACCGAATACAACAGCTGCAAACGACAATTAAGCGTCGGAAGCCGCAGCTGATAAATATAATACTAAACAGGAGCGAAAAGCATTATGGATTTCGATAACCTCAATGAAAATCAAACCAATTTAAATGAGCAGTCGACAGACACTGAGAATAAAGCTTCAAGCAATGTTGACAACACCGGCGCACAGGCTTTACCGAACGCACAGGACGCACAAGCTTATCAGCCCGAAGCCTGCACTCCGCCGCAGCCGCAGCCGGCGCCCCAAGAGCCGATATATCAGCAGCCTGTACAGCAGCAGGCCGTATATCAGCAGCCGGTGCAGCAGGCACAATATACACAGCCTAACCGCACCAATGAATACATCTATAACAATTACGACTCTGCACCGAAGAAAAAAAGCAACGCAGGAAAAATTACTTTAGGTATAATCGCAAGCGTTCTTGCGGTATTTGTAATATCAGTCGTTTCTATTTCGGCATATGTATCTATAACAGGACGTGACTTTGACAACAATCAGCAAAATAATAACGTCGTTATATCGCCGAATCTGCCGGACAGCAATCCCGGCAAGAACGATAAAAGCAACGCCGTTAAGCCCGACCCCGATGCAAGCAGCGTCGGCGAGTCTGACGAATCGGTTTCAGATAAGGTTTATCCGACTCTTGAGCAGTTAGCCGCTCCCGACGACGCCATGGGTCTGCCCGACATCTACGACAAGGTTTCACCCTCTGTAGTCGGAGTATCCTGCACCCTGCCGAGAGGCACTGCAACAGGAACGGGAATTATAATCTCCGAGGACGGCTACATCATAACCAATGCGCACGTCATTGAGGACGCAGTAAGCGTCATGATAGTCGACAACGAATTAAACGAATACACAGCAACCGTTATAGGCTCAGACGAGCAGACGGACTTAGCAGTTTTAAAGATTGACGCCACCGGGCTTGTTGCGTGCGAGTTCGGAAGCTCGAAGGACTTAAGAATAGGCGAGCTTGCAGTCGTTATCGGAAATCCCCTCGGCTTTGAGCTTTACGGCACAATGACAAGCGGAATAATTTCCGGTCTTAACAGAACGATAAACATCGGCGACAAGAAGATGACACTCATTCAGACAAACGCTTCCATCAACAACGGAAACTCCGGCGGTCCGCTCATAAACTCCTACGGTCAGATCATCGGCGTCACCTCCGCTAAGGTTGCGTCTATATACGGCGAGGGCTTGGGCTTTGCAATTCCGATTGATGAAGCTATCCCGATTATAAACGACCTCATGAAGTACGGCTACGTCACCGGAAGACCCATTATAGGTATTTCGGGCGAGGACATCAACGCCATAACCGCACTTTACTACAGACTCCCTCAGGGCGTATGCGTAAGATTCGTAACACCTGATTCAGGCGCTGAGGCAGCAGGAATCAAGGCAGGCGACATAATCATCGGGGCAAACGGACAGTCTATAACCACTATGGATGAGCTTAACGCAATTAAAAACAATTTCTCCGCAGGTGACACAATCACCCTTACAATATATCGTGACAACGCCAACATGGACGTGGACATCGTTCTGGGCGAGGTAACTCAGGACACTCAAAAGTGATTTCATCAACGCAATACCATATACAGGGCAGGCATAGCTCATAACCAAAAGCGAAGTCTTGTAAAAACGGTATAACAGGTTAGGGGGAGACCTGATTTAAAAACTCCCCGACAACCGGTTCAGCAAAGCCGTTATATTTAACACAATATATCGGCTCCGGCTTTTTCATATTTTCCCTTTCACCATGCTTAGCGGGATGGATTCCCCTCCGCCCGCTAAGCCCCCTTTCCTTACTTATAATGAAGGTGAGCTGAACCGATATTATTAATTTTGACATCATCTAATTGTTTTTCTATCTTCCTCTTTTCCCGGCAACACGGGCGACGCTTATTGTAAGTGCCGCCCGTGTTGCTTTTTAGCCGAAACACAATAAGGCTTTTGCCGTGTTCGTCCGCAGAATTATGCGGCGTTTTATGAGTGCAGATTTATAAAAAGGCTTTTCGATATAATGATATTATCCGAAAATGACAGCAGGGGAGCAGTATTGTTATAATCAATGTTTTGTATTAGGATAATTCAATTATCGAGTTATTAAACATCATTGAAAACATACTTTTTATCAAATACAATGAAATTAAGCATTACGCTGAGATAATATCGGAGTGCCTGTCATTGTATATTAATTCATACGGCACTCTTATAAAACTGCTTTATAAAAAAATGAAAAGGAGATACATATGAATATTGAAAAGCTTCTCACAGGCTGGCATTTTTCAGGCGACGGAATTGAACAGGACGTCACACTTCCGCACGATTTTATGCTCGGAACTCCCAGAACCCCCGATTCGCCTACAGGTCCCAACTATGGCTATTTCCAGCCGTGTAAGGGAACATATACACGCAAGATAGCAAAGACCTCCGCCAAGCATCATTTCCTTAGGTTCGACGGTGTTATGGGCGTCTGCGACGTGTATATAAACAACGAAAACGTCAAATTCCATCCCTACGGCTATACTGCGTTTATCTGTGACATCGATGGATTTTTGCACGACGGCGAAAACGAGCTGCGTGTTACGGCGGACGCAACAGGTCAGCCTGCTTCACGCTGGTATACAGGCGCCGGAATCTACCGTGACGTTGAGCTTTTGACCTCCGACGGCGACTACATCGAGCCGTGGGGTGTTGTCGTTAAGACATTAAGCATCAGCGGAAACGACGCTTATGTTGAATTTTCGGTCAATGCCGTGTCTACAAAGAGGCAGA
Organism: Ruminococcus sp. UBA7158; assembly: GCA_002491605.1. Classification (GTDB taxonomy): domain Bacteria; phylum Bacillota; class Clostridia; order Oscillospirales; family Ruminococcaceae; genus Faeciplasma. The sequence continues at coordinate 3,796 of DKWG01000056.1, read as the reverse complement.
CAGCCGAGCTTACCTTTGAAATTCCCGAAATCGGCTTTACCATGAAGCGCTCAACATGGCTCAACGAGGGGGAAAATAAATACTGCGCAAAGGCTGTTTTACACAATATCGGTCTTTGGACACCCGACACCCCGACTCTTTACACCTGTGCCGTATCCCTTAAGACAGACGACTGCGAGGATTCCTCCGATGTTGCCTTCGGCGTAAGAACCGTTGTATGCGATCCGGAGCGAGGCTTCTTGCTCAACGGCGAGCCTATAAAGCTGTACGGCACCTGCAATCACCACGACAACGGCATAGTAGGTGCGGCTTCATTCGTCTCCGCCGAGGAAAGGCGTGTGCGCATACTCAAGGAAAACGGCTTCAACGCTATTCGCTGTGCCCACAATCCGCCGTCAAGCGTCATGCTCGATGTCTGCGATAAAATGGGTATGCTCGTTATAGACGAGATTTTTGACTGCTGGAAGGCAGGAAAGTGTGCGCACGACTATCATCTGTGGTTTGACAAGTACGCCAAGGAGGATATAACCTCGATGGTCGTTCGTGACAGAAACCACCCGAGCGTTGTAATGTGGTCGACAGGCAACGAAATTCACGAGCGTGCAGGCAAGTGCGACGGCTACAACATCGGAAAAATGATTGCCGACACCATAAAAGAAAACGACGACACAAGACCCCTGACCCACGCCTTTTGTCACTTCTGGGACACTCCGGATTACGCCGAGCTTGCAGACAAAACCTTCGGTCAGCCGGCAGATCAGCCCGACTTCTGGTGCGAGAAAATAGCTCCTCAGGCAGGAAACTTAGACGTTTTGGGTTATAATTACATGATGCACAGAGTTGATAAGGACTCAAAGATATTTAAAAATCATCTGTTTGCAATAACAGAGTCGTATCCTATAGACCTTGTATGGGTTAAAAATGAAATGGATAAGCGAGTTAAGCTTATCGGCGAGTTTGTCTGGACGGGCTGGGATTACTTCGGCGAGACAGGCATCGGACATATCGTCTACGGCGTAGACTCCACTCCGGGATGGGGATGGAGACCGCACCCCGAGCACATTGCAAACTGCGGTGACTTTGACATCTGCGGCTTCAAAAAGCCTCAGTCCTACTACCGTGACGCAGCTTGGCGCAAGGGCTCAATCAGCATTCTTTCGGTCGACCCCGACAATTACGGCAGAAAAAAAGCCTTCTCCGCATGGGGCTTCCACGATTCGCAGAGAACCTGGACATACAGCTCAAAGGAGGGCAGAACCGCAGGCATTCATCTTTACACCCTTGCAGACGAATGCGAGCTGTTCTTAAACGGCAAATCCTTGGGCAAGAAGTCTCCTGACGACAAGGGAATTGCAGTATTCGAGGTTGAATATGTCCCCGGAAAGCTTGAAGCCTTAGCATATATGAACGGTGAAATCTGCGGCAGAGACGAGCTTTGCACAACAGGTGCGCCCGTTTCAATAGCCGTTAAGCCGGATGTACCCGAAAGGTGCGGCAGGGCTGACCTCATCTTTGCCGAGATATCCCTTACAGACGAAAACGGCAATACTTCATGGGAGTCCTCGGATGAAATAACCGTTTCGGCAAAGGGCGGCATCGTTTTGGGAACAGGCTCAGGCAAGAAGGACGATGAGCACAACTACACCGACAGCAAGTGCTGCGCATATCACGGAAGAATCCTTGCAGCTATACTCCCCGAGAGCGATAATATCGAAATAACCGTAACCTGCGGCGAGATGTCAAAGGTTTGCAGGGTTGAACGGTAATAATTCTCATTTAGAAGCATCAACCTAAGTCACAATCGGATAAGTAAAATATTAATCCCACAGACCTTTTAAGCCTGTGGGATTAATTTTAAGTATTCTGTGCAGCTGTACCGCCGCTTTTATACTATTCGTTGAGGGACTCGGCAAATTCATCAATCAGTGAGTTGAGTTCCTCTATTGCATAGTCAAATGCGTCTCTGTTCGATTCCTTGAGCTGCGCCCATGTCGAAGGACTCGAGCCGCCGCGAACGATACTCCTGCCGAGTCTGTCACAAACGGACTGAAGATTTGACGGCACGTTATTAGCAGAGCCCATGATAAAGTTTGCGTCTGCAATCCTTTTGCACTCCTTGGACATATCTATCATATCATCGTTCCAAAGATATACATCCCTTAACTGCTGCTCGTCGATTGCCACAACAATAGGGTCGATTACCTTGAATCTAAGACATGAAGCCAGCAAAGCTGCGCCCTCGGGGTTGGGAGCGTCCTTGATTATAACCAAAGAGCCTTTAATGTCGATAAAGCTTGAGGGCATATAATAAATTCCGTCGCCGCTTTCATCCCTCGGGAGAGGTGCAAACATAACCTCATTCTCTGACATATCGCCCCAAACAGCATTGACTTCTTCAACGGGAGCAGTAAAGAAGCTTTCACCGATGACATAGAAAAGGCACAATCCCTCTCTCATGCCTGCACCGAAGTCACCTCTGAGACCCCATCCGCCTCGGCTGTAGCTGCAATCGTTCTTAATAAGGTTATAAAGATAATCCTGACCGCGTTCGATCTGGGGAGCGTCTAAGTTTGAATAGTATCTTCCGTTTTCATCGCTCATAAGATACTGCTGACCTGACGATTCAACGAACATACCCTCATAAGCGTAACCGTCGAGAGCAAAGCGATCCTCATCCGGGTCGGAAAAATCAAGGCACATATCATAGAACTTTTTCCATGTCCACTCGTCGTTGTAGTAAAGAGTTGCAGGGTCGTCAAAGCCCCATTCATCAATAACTCTGCGGTTATAAACAACAACGTTTGAAGGAGCGGTCTGAATACATATCTGATAATGCTGACTGCCGATTGCGAATTTATCTGCAAGCGGCTTCATTTGCGCCCAAAGCGGGTCGTCAAAATCAATCCATTGGTCGACAGGCTGTATTGTGCCCTTAATTGCGCCCATCGGATAAGACCATCCGCCGGTCATGGTATCCGGTGGGGTGGCGGCAATTATAAGCTGCGCCAGATCGACGGAAAAGTCAAAATAAGTGGTTTCAACAAATTCGATTTTACTCTTGTATTTTTCCCGGAATGTCCAGTAGCCGGTGTTGACGATTTCTTCTTCGCTGTAGTTTTGGAACGGGTCGCCCCATCCGAAATACTTAACAACGCTGTTTGCTCCGACAGCTGTTTCAGCGTCGGGAAGTGTAATTCCTGCGGCCGCGAGAATAGCCTCGGAGTCCTCGGTTGAAAGTGTAAGCCGAATCGGCTGACGTTTGTTGCTTTTGCCGCATCCGACAAAGGATATTATGAGCACCAAAGCAAGCGAGAGTGATAACAGTCTTTTCATGCTTCCTCCTAAAATACTTTTTAATTAATGGGAATGCGAAATTTCGCCGATGCCGTTTAAATAATGTGTAAAAACCGACTTTTTAAGCATAGTCGCATTATCCGATTACGGATTAAAGCTTTTTTTTCATCAAGAAACAGCACCTGATAACTATTATGTTTGCATATAACAGTTATCACTATCTATTATGATGCCGATTAATATAACACGCTATATCATTTTATTAACAGAGTATAATGAAAAAATTACAACATTTCCTGCCCGGAATTTGACGCTACGCTGATTACCGTTTAAAAGTGCCCGAAAAATCGCCGCCTAATCACGGTACAGCGAATTTGCGGCAATTTGAGACCGTCAGCTTTTGCACAGCCCGACGTAACTTTAATTAAGAATTGATTTTCGCTCAAAACAGTGGGAAATTTATAATTATTTAAACGTTATGTAGCGTTACAATAGAAGTGAG
>DKWG01000034.1 GCA_002491605.1 Ruminococcus sp. UBA7158 | reverse complement strand
TTATCATTTTAGCACATACACTTTTTATAAAAAGTTTTAAATCCTTGAAAATTCACTAAGCAAATCACTTTGCAAGCGTGTTTACCTCATTGATAACTCTTGCCGCAGGAGCCTTAACGCCCTTAGCTATAAGTGCCTCAGTGACCTTTTGGAGCATATCAAAGTAAACGTCCCAGTAGTCCTCGTTTTTGCACCATGCTCTTACTGAAAATACCATTGACTCGTTGGTATTGTCGCTCAGTCTGGCAAAAGGAGCAGGATCATTCAAAACCTTTGCGGTTGAATTAACGGCGTCAAGCATGATCTTTTGAATTTCAGTCGGTGTCTCGCTCTTAGCGCAGGAGAAGCTTAAGTCGACGCGTCTCAGCTCGGCAGTCGAGCAGTTGACGACATTTGAATTCATCAAGGAGCCGTTCGGAACTGTTATTGTCTGGTTGTCCCAAGTTGTCAAAACGGTGTAGAAAAGAGTTAATTCCTTAACGATACCGGCTGTTCCGGCAGCTTCAACATAATCCCCTATCTTAAACGGCTTGAATACCATCAGCATTATTCCGCCTGCAAGGTTTGACAATGCGCCCTGCAATGCCATGCCTATAGCAACTCCGGCAGAAGCCAAAACTGTTATAACAGACGCCATCGGCACGCCCAAAATGGTTATGATGGAAATTATAAGAACAACATTCAAAGTTATCTTCACAATGCTGATTGTAAATGTCTTAACTGTTCCCTCTGCCTTGGCAAAAAGCTTTCCTTTGCCCAAAGCCTTAACAAAGCGCTTGATTATTGCTCGTCCGACGAAGTAGACTATAAGCGCAAAAATAATCTTTGCACAAATTGATGTGGCGGATGATAAAATTCGGTTTAACAAAGCTTCAAAATCCATGGTTTTATACTTCCTTTCTTAATATACGCCGTGTATGCAATGTATTTCACCGATTGCATTATGACACACAGCCTTAAACAAGCATATTATGTAATCAGTGTGATATTTATGAGTTCGTATTGATGAGGGGGATGGTCATGAACTGTGACTTTGAATCGCTGCCGGTATTTGTCGGGGTGCTTTCATCTGCCATAGCAAAAAGCTTTAATGCCAACGAGCTTGCTGTTTTATCCGGAGTTTTTACTCAGCTCGGCGACAGCTTAGCTTTAGTTGCCGCACAAAGAGCGATGCAGGAGCAATGTAAGCATATTGAGGAAAACAGGAAAAATGATGTTTTCTCATGATTAAAGCAAGCGCATATCAGCAGCGATTCATCAAATAAGCTTCTCGGTCGTTGGTATTATATCAGCATAAATACTCTTGAAGAGTTTTTCTGACCGCACCGGTTGACGAGATTTCCTTTACGAACATTTCTTCGATTTTTTCGCTCATTCCGATTTCAACTAAGTTGCTTCCGAAGATTCGCTCGTTTGACAAAATGCTTCTAAGCTGACCGTTATAGCTCTCGGGATGTCCAAGCTCTATTCCCGAAAGTACCGCCTGAAGCTCATCCTTGAGCGGGTCAGAAGAAATTTCAATGGGTTTACCGTTATCGTCAACTCCCAATAAGTATCTCAGCCAGCCTGCTATAGCAAGAGGTATGGCTATGAGTGAGTCGGTGTCGCCGTTTTTTGCGTAGCTCTTAATTGTCTCGCCGAAGCGTATGCCGACCTTTTGGCTGGTGTCGGTGGCAATTCTCTGCGGAGCGTCGGGCATGAACGGATTGGGAAGTCTTTTTTCAACAACCTCATCGATAAACGCCTTCGGTGAAAGTATTTTCGGGTCTGTAACAACAGGCAAGCCCTCAACATAGCCAAGACGTTTTATGAGCTTGACCAAATCCTCGTCCTTCATCTCGTCGCAGATAAGCGTGTATCCCAAAAGACAGCCGTATACAGCTAACGCAGTGTGCAAGGGATTCAAGCAGGTTGTAACCTTCATGCGCTCGGTTTTGTTGACAGTGTCTCTGTCAGTCATGTAAACACCGGCTTTTTCGAGCGCAGGTCGACCGTTTGGGAAGGAATCCTCAATAACTAAGTACTGCGGCTTTTCAGCGTTTACAAAAGGAGCTATAAAGGTGTTCTTCGAGGTAACAATCGGGCTGATATTCTCAACTCCCATATCGCCGAGCATCCTCATGACCTTTTCGGACGGACGCGGAGTTATCTTATCAATCATGCTCCAAGGGAATGATACCTTTGACTCATCGGTGATGTATTCGATAAATCCATCGGCAGCATAGCCGTTTTCAACCCAGCCCTTAGCAATTGTCAAAACGCCCTCTTTGAGCTTCTCGCCGTTTTTAGAGCAGTTGTCCATCGAAACTAAAGCCAAAGGCGCACCGTTTGCTTCATACCTTCTTAAAAGCAATGCCGTAACAAAGCTCATTGTATGATGCGGATATCTCGGACCGTTTGCAATGTCTGACTTGACAATCTCCATAAGCTCACCGGACGACGACTTAACCGCATAGCCCTTTTCGGTGATGGTAAAGCTAATCATCTGTAATGAAGGATTCTGAGCAATCTCATAGAACCTTGTTCTTGTGTCCTCATCGGATGAATCCGCCGCTAAAGCCTCGCAAACCGAAGCTATAATCTCGCTTTCTGTCTCTCCGTTGGGCAAAAGACTGACGCTTAAGGTCAGGTTGTCATAAGCCTTGTAGATTTTTTCAATTATCTCATAGTCAAATGTGTCAGCGGCAATTATTCCTCTGTCAGCTTCACCGCTGTCTAAAAGCTTTTGCTGTAAAGAAGCAATAAAGCCTCTGAATATGTTTCCTGCTCCGAAGTGAAGCCAAACGGGACGGTCGTGGGTGTTTTTTCTGACCGCTTCAATGTCGAACTTCGGTAACGACACATTCCCCCAGCTGTCATTTTTCAGGCTTTCAAGATTCAAAAGCATATCAGACTTCCCCCTTCGACTTCTTTATAGCTTCCCAAAGACCGTTTAAGTAGCAGACGCCCAATGCTCTGTCGTAAAGACCGTATCCCGGGCGTCCTACTTCGCCCCAGATCATTCTTCCGTGGTCGGGACGGATATAGGTATCGGGACAAGTCTCATAAATAGCCTTCATTATTTCATACATATCAAGGTCGCCGTCAGATGAAAGATGGCTTGATTCGCAGAAACGGCGGTCGCTTCCTAAATGCTTTAGATTTCTGACGTGCAGACAGCCGATTCTTCCCATCTCACCGAAGTGACGGATGATAGACGGTACATCGTTGTCGACATTTGAGCCTAAAGAGCCGGTGCAGAGGCATAGGGTGTTGCAGGGGCTGTCGTAAAGCTTGACTATCTTGTCGTAGCCCTCCTGAGAATGCGCAACTCTCGGCAGACCGAAAATCTTCCATCCCGGATCATCGGGGTGACAAGCCATGACAACTCCGCACTCATCACAGGTTGGAATGATTCCCTCCAAGAAGTACTTGTAGTTTTCAAGAAGCTTTTCTTCATCGATATTTTCATAGAGCTTTAAAACCTTTTCAAGGTCGGCAAGCCTTTCTGGCTCCCATCCGGGAAGAGAGAAGCCGTTGCAGTTTGAAGCGGTTCTTTTAACGATATCAATTGGTGAAAGAGTGCCAAGCTCTTCTTCATCGTAATACATAGACGTCGAGCCGTCAGGATTTGGACGGGCAAGGTCGGTTCTGAGCCAGTCTAAAACAGGCATGAAGTTATATACTATGCACTTTACGCCGTATTTTGCAAGGTTTCTTATAGTGATGCAGTAGTTTTCAATATACTTGTCTCTGGTCGGAAGTCCCAGCTTTATGTCCTCATGGACGTTAACGCTTTCAATAACCTCGCATTCAAGACCGTGAGCGTGAACCTCGTCGATATAAGCCTTTATTTCATCCTCATACCAGATTTCACCTGCCGGCTTGTAGTCCAAAAAGCCCATAAGACCCGTCATCCCCGGGATCTGACGGATATTCTCAAGAGTAACGCTGTCGCTCTTTGAGCCGAACCATCGAAATGTCATTTTCATATAAAAATCTCCTTTCAAAAGGTATTTTTTATTGATTTAATGATATCATTTTTTCCTTAATTATTCAAGACATTTTTTCAATTGATAAGGCGAAATATTGACACGGTAAATACCTTAAAGTATAATAATGAAGTAGGTTCATGACCTGAAGCTTTATGCTGTAATAAAGCCTTCAAGCTTAGTAATGTATAGCGTAAAAGAAGCACCGAAGGTGTGCGCTTTGCGCCTGAAATAATTTTGACATTAGAAAGGAAAGACCGTTAAATGAGCAAAGAAGCAATAGTAAAAAGGATTCACGATTTAGGAATACTCCCCGTCATCGCTATTGAAGACGCCGAAAAGGCAGTCCCCTTGGCAAAAGCCCTGTGCGACGGCGGACTTCCTGCGGCTGAAATCACCTTTAGGACAGCCTGTGCAAAGGAAGCTATCATGAAGATAAGAAAAGAGCTTCCCGACATGCTGGTCGGAGCAGGAACCGTTTTAACCAAGCAGCAGGTCGATGAAGCGCTTGAAGCAGGCTCAGAGTTTATTGTAACTCCCGGCTTCAACCCTGAAATCGTCAAGTATGCCATAGAAAAGGGCGCAATAATCATGCCCGGAACTGCTACCCCCGGTGAGATGGAGCAGGCAATGACATTGGGTCTTGACATTGTCAAGTTCTTCCCTGCCGAGCAAAACGGAGGCTTAGCAAAGCTAAAGGCAGTTTCCGCACCTTATTCAAAGCTTCGCTTTATCCCGACAGGAGGAATTAATGCGGCAAATCTCACCGACTACATTAAGTTCCCGAAAATTATAGCCTGCGGCGGCACATGGATGGTCAAAAAAGACCTCATCGACTCTGAGAACTGGGCAGAAATAACAAGGCTCACCGAGGAAGCAGTCCGCTCAATGCTCGGTCTTGAATTTGCACATATGGGCATAAACTGCAAGTCGGGAGAAGAAGCGTTAAATGCCGCCAAGCTTTTAAATACAATGTTTGGCTTTGGCTATAACGACGGCAATTCGTCCTGCTTCACCGCAGAAAGAAAAATCGAGCTTTGCAAGTCGCCTAAGCCGGGTAAGTTCGGTCATATCGCAATTGCAACAAACTCTGTTTCAAGAGCGGCTGAGTTCTTCAAGGCTAAGGGCTATAAGCTTTTGGATGAAAGCACTATCCCGAGCGGAATGGTATACTTCAAGGATGAGTTCATGGGCTTCGGCGTTCACCTCGTCCGGAAAAAGTAAGCTGACAATACTATAATGAAGATGTAATTTAAATAAGGAGAAATGAATATGTCAAAAAGAGTTGTCACCTTCGGTGAAATCATGTTAAGACTTAACCCCGAGGGATATTTAAGATTTGTTCAGGCTGATAAGTATGAAGCTACCTTCGGCGGAGGAGAAGCAAACGTCGCTGTCTCCTTGGCTAACTACGGTCTTGACGCTTCATTCGTCACAAAGCTCCCCGTCCACGAAATAGGTCAGTGCGCCATAAACGAGTTGAGACGCTACGGCGTTGACACCAAGGATATAGTTCGAGGCGGTTCAAGAGTCGGCATTTACTTTGCCGAAAAGGGAGCTTCACAGCGCCCCTCAAAGGTTATATACGACAGAGCGGGAAGCTCCATTGCAACCGCCAAGAGCGAGGACTTCAACTGGGACGAAATCTTCAAGGACGCAGTTTGGTTCCACTTCACAGGCATCACCCCGGCACTCGGCGGCGAGATGCCAAAAATTTGTCTTGAAGCCTGCAAGGCTGCTCACGAAAGAGGAATAACCGTCTCCTGCGACTTAAACTACCGCAAGAAGCTCTGGACAAGAGACGAAGCAAGAGCTTGTATGTCTGAAATCGTTCCGTATGTAGACGTTTGCATTTCAAACGAGGAGGACGCTAAGGACGTCTTCGGAATAGAAGCCGAAAATACCGATATCGATTCAGGCAAGCTAAACCACGAGGGATACATAAGCGTTGCACGTCAGCTTCACGACAGATTCGGCTGCAAGTATATTGCAATAACCCTTCGTTCATCAATATCCGCAAATGACAACGATTGGGCAGGAATGCTTTATACCGACGGCAAGGCGTACTTCTCAAAGGAGTATCATATGCACATAGTCGACCGTGTAGGCGGCGGAGACAGCTTCGGCGGCGGACTTATTTATTCGCTGGTCGATGGCAAGGAGCCGCAAAAGGCAATCGACTTTGCAGTTGCCGCTTCGTGCTTAAAGCACTCCATTGAGCACGACTTCAACCTTTGCTCCGTTGCCGAAGTTGAATCCTTGGCAGGCGGAAACGCATCGGGAAGAGTTCAAAGATAATTTCTGTAGGTTTTTTAAACGGACAATCGCCATCTTCTGCGGCGGTTGTCCGTTTTTTATGCCGCTTAATCACTTTGGGTATTTCGTGTGATACTATCATCATTAATTCATGATTTCCTTGACAATCACTGCGCTTTGATGTACTATTAATTTACAGTCTAATTAGCGAACAAAATCATTGCGACTGTACTTGTGTGAAAGGAATGACAACTAATATGAAAAGAATGCTGAGAATACTCATGGCAGGCATAATGCTTTCAGTCGGATTGTGCGGCTGCGCTTCCGGTGAAGCTCAACCCAGAAAAACCGAATTCCCTGACAACGCCTACAAGGAAATACCGTCAGAGTACTTAAAAAGGATAGACAACGGCGGCACGGTTACAAGCGTAAGCTATGAAGCTAAGGACTACACAGGAAGCGGTGAAAAGTATAATAAAACCGTTTTGGTCTACCTCCCCTACGGCTATGACCCCAACGACACCGAGAAGCGCTACAACGTTATGTACATGATGCACGGCGGCGGCGGAAACGAAGGCGAGCTTTTGGGCGGAGTCATGGAATCGACCGATATGAAAAAGATTTTAGACAACATGATTGCAAACGGCGATATGGAGCCTTGCATCTTTGTCGGCTGTACTTACAATAATAAGTTCAACGGCGATCCGACAGCTTGCTGCAAGAACTTCTATCAGGAGCTTGTAAACGAACTCATCCCTGCTGTTGAGGGTCAGTACAATACCTACTGCGAAAAAACCACATCGGCAGGAATTAAGGAATCAAGACTTCACCGCGGCTTCGGTGGCTTCTCTATGGGTGCAGCCTGCACATGGTGGGTATTTGAAAATGCGCTTGACTATGTCGGATATTACCTGCCCGTAGCCGGCGACAGCTGGACATTGCAGCAGGGCGGCGGCGGAGCAAGACCTGACGAAACAGCACAGGCTCTTAAAGACTGCGTTGTCAAAGCAGGATACACTAAGGACGACTTCTACATCTATGCAGGCGTCGGCTCCAACGATGATATGGCAGGACCAAACATGAAGCCGATGATGGAATCAATGAAGAAGGACGATGAGGTCTTCATATTCTGCGACAACTTTAAGGACGGCAACTGCTTCTTCACAATTAAGGATGGCGGCTGGCACGCTCAGGACACGGTAAAAAGCTTAGTCTATAACGCATTGCCTAAGTTCTTCGGATAATACTAATCGTTTAAAATGAAAGCAGAGTCTGCTTTGGCAGACCGCATTAATCAGCTGCAAAATCGCTTTGTCACAGATTTTGCGGCTGATTTTTTAGATACTTTATAAACGAAAACTAGTTTAGCATTATAGTGACAGTGTCAATCGATAGACAAGGTCTATCGATTGACGGGAAAATAGTATAAAGCGCTACCTATATAATGCTGCTTCCTGTTTACAGTGATAGCGATGCTATTTTGAACAGCTCGCATAGTAAACCACAAAATAGCTGACGGATGGATTTTGCAGCTTGTTTATGGGACATCATTTAAATGTTAATATAAATATTGCCCAAACGCAAAACAGCCCACCGAAAGTGAGCTGTTTTGCGTTTTACAGAGGAATACGCCTGCAAAAATAGGTATATTGAGGTTTAGAAATTATCAATTATAGCTTAGATATCTTACTCTATTACTCCGTTTTCAGCGAAGTCAACCATAAGAGCGTTAAGCTCTTCAAGGTAGTAATCAACGTTTTCGGAATACTGCTCCTTAACCTGTGCCCATGTTGAAGGATTTGCAGAACGGCAGGGACCGTACTGGAAGGTTGAAACAGCAGAGTTGAGTCCGTCGGTCATATCGCCTGTAACTATTGCTCTCGGATTAGCCTTAGCTATAGCCTTGCAGGTGTCATACATATCGAGCATATCCTTTGTCCAAAGATACTTTTCTTCAAGCTGCTTGCGGTCGATATCGATAACCGTAGGATCCAAAAGCTTAAATCTCTCACAGGAAGCCAAGAGCGCAGCTCCCTCGGGATTCAAAGCACCGGTGCAGAGCATATATCCGTTTATCTGCGACAAAAGATAGTAGTTGCCGTCACCGTTTTCGTCTCTCGGGAGCGGGCAGAACATAACCTCATTTGCAGAAACATCGCCCCAAACTGCGGAAACCTCTTCAACAGTTCCTGTAAACGCCCACGTTTCGCAGATATAGAACAGGCAAAGTCCTTCCTTCATGCCGCCGCCCAAGACGCCGTTTCTCTGTGCCCAGTAGCTGTTGCCTTCGTGATAGGTACAGTCATTCTTGGTCAAATCATAAAGCATCTGCTCTGCACGCTCGATCTCGGGTGAGTCAAGGTTAGAATAGTAAGTGCCGTCGTCAGCTCTGTGAATGAAGTTTTGACCTGTTGCCTGAACGAGTGAGTTTGTGTATGCCTGACCGTCGAGGGCAAATCTGTTTTCATCGATATCCGAGAAGTCCATGCAGTAGTTGTAGAAGGTCTGCCATGTCCACTCATCGTTGAAATACAGGGACGCAGGGTCGTCAAATCCCCACTCCGCCATGACTCTTGTGTTGTATGCAACGATATCTTTAAATGTTGTGTCTGTGACAATTGTAAAGTGCTTGTCTCTGAACGAGAATGAATCTGCAACCTCGGCAACATCCTGCCAAAGCGGATCACTGTAATCAATGTAATCGTCGATAGACTGGAACATTCCCTTTATACATCTCATCGGGTATGTAGCTGTTGCACTTGTTCCTGCCGGGAACATATCCGGAGGAGTTCCGCCCAAGACGTTTCTTGAAAGATCATTGAATCTTTCCATGTACTCACATTCAATCCATTCCAGCTCTCCGCCGTATTTTTCGGTGAATGTGAAGAAGCCTGTGTTTACCACTTCGTTCTCATCGTAGTTGTGGAAGGGATCTCCCCATGCCAGATATTTAACTACTGTGTTTGCTCCCTTGGCGTTCTCTACGTCGGGAAGTGTGATTCCTGCAGCAGCCAAAATAGCCTCGGCGTCCTGAGTAGACAAGGTTACATGAATAATCTCACGACCCTTTTTCTTGCCGCATCCGACAAATGAAACTATCAATACAGCCGCCATAAACATCGCAAATATTCTTTTCATATATGCTTATACCTCCTGCTGATATTATTGTTTTGTATTTTCAGTATACCAAATATGAAACGACCCAACAAGCCATTTATTTAAACAGTGAGGACATTGCAAGGCTCAGCCAAAATAAATGCACCGGACCCTTCTCAACGTTATAGGAGACAATTAATATAAGTAAATTAAACTTTTATCAGCATATATAGGTATTGAGTTTCAATATTCCCACTTGCTATTTGTATAATATTTTGATATAATCGCTGTAGAAATTCACCTCAGAGGCGTGGTACTGATGTTTAAAAGATTTAAATGCCTTTTAATGGCGTTGACAATAGTATTTTCCCTTTGCAGCTGTGCCCGCATTGAAGAAAACAATGCTTCATCCGGCACAAGAACTGCACAGGATACAACAAATCCGAAAACAGATTCTCTTGAAGCTGTAACAACCGAAGAGTCGTCGATAACTACCGTCCCCGACGAAACGGATATTTTGCAGACTGAGCCTCCTAAAGAGCCTGATATCAGAAGGGTTCATCTCGTCTGCGCCGGAGACAACTTGATACACTCATCTATTTATAATCAGGCGAGAAGGCGTGCCAAGGCAAACGGCAAGGAGGGCTATGACTTCGACTTTGTTTATGAAAAAATAGAGAAGTATCTCGACGGTGCGGATATCGCAATATTAAATCAGGAAACTGTTGTAACCGACGAGCTTGAGCCGAGCGATTATCCCAGATTCTGCTCCCCTGCCGACTTGGGCGAAAAGATGATAGACTTAGGCTTTAATGTGTTCTCACTGTCTAATAACCATGTTTTGGACAGGGGTGAAAAAGGACTTTTAGCTACTCTTAAGTTCTGGGATTCTCACGACGGAATAATCCGCTACGGTGCATACCGCGATGAAGCAGACATGAACAACATCCGCATTTTAGAGGTAAACGGCATCACCTTTGCCTTTTTGGGCTACATGGAGCACACCAACGGCCTTTCCCTCCCTGCTGACTCAGAGTGCCGCATCACCTATTTAAAGGAAGCTGAGCTTGTCGAGCAGCAGGTAAGACTTGCAAACGAGCTTGCAGACGTAGTTGTTGTCTCCGCTCACTACGGCAAGGAAACCATAAATGAGCAGACAGAAAGTCAGCTCAGAGTAACCCAAAACCTCGTTGACTGGGGCGCAGACCTCATCATCGGCACTCAGCCGCATACAGCTCAGGGAATGAGCTATTACGACAAGCCTGACGGCGGAAAAGCGTTTTGCTATTATTGCCTGGGCAATTTCGTGTCGGCTCAGAGCTACTATCTTACGATGGTCGGAATCATCGGCGACTTGGATGTCGTCAAGAACATGGATACCGGCGAGGTTACCATTGAAAATGTCAAGGCTATACCGATAATTACTCAATACGGCGCAAACTATTCAAACATTCACATCGAACCGTACGCAACATATACTCAGGAGCTTTTAGACGCTCACGGCTGCGAGGGCTTCAACCGCAAGCGCTTGGATCATGTCTTAAGCTACATTCCCGAGGAGTTTTTAAGCGTTGAATAATCATAATACACGATATATTGAGGAGCTAAGCTCTTCATAAATATAAATATTTAAAAACCGAAAGGACGAATTAAGTATGAAATTTTCTGACGGCTACTGGCTGAATCAAGTCGGCTACGACGTTAATTATGCTCAGCAAGCTTACGAAACGGAAATCGGCGAGAACTCTATAAAGATACTTGTCACTCCTTCAAAAATTTGGAATAGAGGACAGACTCTCGGCGGACCGAACCTTGAAATGACTATATCCTCAACTATGGAAAATGTCATCAAGGTAAGCGTTGTTCACTACAAGGGCACTGTTGACCCTGTTGCTCATTTTGAGCTTAACGAGGACACCGGCTTCAAGCCAACCATCACAAGCGATGAAAAGGAAATAGTTCTTGTTTCAGGCAAGACTAAGGTCGTAATAAGCCTCGGCGACTGGAGCATTCAGTATTACTACGGCGACAAGCACCTGACAGGCGGCTCCTACCGTGCGCTGACATACATTCAGGAGCAGAAAAGCCGTGCAGAGCGCCGCTTGGGCACTCATGTCGACGATACCTTCTGGGCATATCCTTCAAACCCCGGAACATCATACCTTCGTGAACAGCTGACATTAGACGTAGGTGAGTACATCTACGGCTTCGGCGAAAAGTTCACACCGTTTGTTAAAAACGGTCAATCAGTTGAAACATGGAACGCCGACGGCGGAACCTGCTGCGAGCAGTCTTATAAGTCTATCCCCTTCTATGTATCATCTGTCGGATACGGCGTATTTGTAAACAGCCCCGACAACGTTTCATTTGAAGTGGCTTCCGATACCGTTTCAAAGGTTTCCATAACCGTTCCCGGCGAAAGCATTGAATACTTTGTTATTGGCGGCGAGAATCTTGAAGATGTAATTTCAAATTACACTCTCTTGACAGGCAGACCGGCTCTTCCCCCTGCATTTACATTCGGTCTTTGGCTCACAACCTCGTTTACAACCAAATATGACGAAGAAACCATCAACTCATTTATCGACGGCATGGCAGAGCGCAAGATCCCGCTCTCGGTCTTCCACTTCGACTGCTTCTGGATGAAGGAATACGAGTGGTGCAACTTTGAGTGGGACACCCGTCAATTCCCCGACCCCAAGGCTATGCTTGAGCGTTTGCACAAGGACAAGGGACTTAAGACCTGCGTATGGATCAATCCATACATCGGTCAGCGTTCAAAGCTGTTTGACGAAGGCGTTGAAAACGATTACTTCATCTTAAATAAGGACGGTTCTGTATTCCAGTGCGATATGTGGCAGCCCGGTATGGCAATTGTAGACTTCACCAATCCCGAAGCCTGCGAGTGGTATAAGGAAAAGCTCAGAGCATTGTGCGAGATGGGTGTTGACACATTTAAGACCGACTTCGGCGAAAGAATCCCAACAGATGTTGTCTACTACAACGGCGCAGACCCGATAAAGATGCACAACTACTACACTTACCTATACAACAAGACGGTATTTGAAGTCCTGAAGGAATACTACGGTGAAAACAAGGCTTGCTTATTTGCAAGAAGTGCAACGGCAGGCGGTCAGCAGTTCCCTGTCCACTGGGGCGGCGACTGCTCGGCTGAGTATTCCTCTATGGCTGAGACCTTAAGAGGCGGACTATCGCTGTCAATCTCAGGCTTTGGCTTCTTCTCGCACGACATATCAGGCTTTGAGTCAACAGCAACACCTGATATCTACAAGAGATGGTGCGCATTCGGACTTTTGTCCACCCATTCAAGACTTCACGGCAACAGCTCCTACAGAGTACCTTGGCTCTTTGACGAAGAAGCCTGCGATGTTTTAAGATTCTTCACAAACTTAAAGGGCAAGCTAATGCCTTACATCTTCTCTCAGGCTGTTAAGACACACGAAAAGGGCGTCCCGATGATGAGAGCAATGGTTTTAGGCTTCGCAGATGATCCCACCTGCCACACCTTAGACCGTCAGTATATGCTGGGCGACAATATCTTAGTCGCTCCCATCATGAACGACAAGGGCATTGCTCAATACTATCTCCCCAAGGGCAAATGGACAGATGTCATAACCGGTAAGGTATACGACGGCGAAAAGTGGTACACTGAAAAGCTTGACTACTTCAAGATGCCGATACTTGCTAAGCCCAACTCAATTATCGTCTACGGCGATTTTGAAAACGACTTCGAGTATGATTATCTTAACAATGCCGAGGCTGTTATTTACGAGCTTGAGGACGGTGCGACTGCACACACAGCCGTGTACAGCAAGGATGCCGAACTGATAACTGAAATAACCGCTGAAAGAAAGAATAATACAGTTACAGTGAGATATACTAAGTCCGACAAGCGCTTCACCGTTAAGCTCTCCGGCAGCGACAAGTCAGCTGTATGCGAGCCTAACACCGATGAGATTGTTATCGAGCTGTAAGCATTGATAAGATTCGATTAAGAAATATTTATACATGAAAAATTCGCACAAAATCAAATCAGTTTGGTTTTGTGCGAATTTCATAATACTCGTATCGGTATAAAAAATATTGAACAGAAAGCAGGCAAAATATGAACACCTTTGAAAGGATATACGAAATAGTCAAGCAAATACCGAAAGGAAAGGTTGCGTCCTACGGAAGAGTTGCGGCGCTTGCAGGTAACCCCGCATGGTCAAGGGTTGTCGGTTACGCCCTACATGTCAACCCTGACCCCGATTCTATCCCCTGCTACCGTGTTGTGACTAAAGACGGCAAGCTCTCCGAGGCGTTTGCTTTCGGTGGGATAAATGTGCAAAGAGAGCTTTTGGAGAAGGACGGTGTCGAGTTTTTGGCGGATGGACGAGTGGATATGGATAAGTTTGAGTGGAGGTTGTGAGGATACTTGTTTTGAATACACAGTTTTAACACCGACAACTGTATACTTATTTCATACAGCCATAAATGAGCTATAAACTTCGGTTTATAGCTCATTTATATTTTACAGTTCTAAACTTATGTTCAATCCAAAATGTCGCTTCTATCGCATGAAAATGTATGAATCTGATTTTGGGGTCGTCAATCCCCTTGTGGAAAAAAGCTCTGTCTTGCTCATTCCATAATCTGAGCATTTCATTCTTATCGGTTATGATTTCAACATCGCCAACTAATGTTAACGAATCTCCCTCATGCTGAAAACAAATGCTTGATTTTGTGTTTGCTTCAAAGTGCTTTGCTTTTCCTTGCTTTTCACTTCTTTTTGAAGTTACAAAGAAAATATCCCTAAAACCCTCATTGCATAGCTTACTGACACAACAGGTTCTCGGATAACCTTTTTCATTAACGGAAGTAACAAACATAACCTCGCATTTATTTACTAAATCGTTTGCCTTCATTTCTATTTCTTTAATTCGTTTTTTCTGAATATCACTTACTTTTTGTTCCATGTTTATGACCATGCCTTTCGCACAAGTTTTTTTAAAAAATCAATTATTTAATAAATGAAAGTGCAATCGCCGAAGCTGATTGTATATAAGATTTTACCGATTGGCGGTTTTTTACAAGCCAATTGGTAATCCTTAAAACAAATCACTGTGCGTACCTGTTCGTGCCAAGAACAATATCAATTGATCTCCATCTATTTGATAGACAAGCAGCCAATCAGGCTGAATGTGACATTCTCGATAACTGCCATAATCTCCGTTCAACAAATGATCATGATACTTTGCTTCGAGTGTCTCGCCGTTGGCAAGAGCCGTAATAACCTTTTTAATTTTATCAAGGTCATATCCTCGCTTTTGCGCAAGCTTTAAGTCTTTCTTAAACTGATTTGAAGGAACAATTTCATACTTCACTCAGAATGTCCTCCATCATACTGTCCACATCGTTATACTTCTTGTACTTTTCGGGAGAACGTAACATTTCCTGTGCTTCGCTCATTGCATCAAGAGTGATCTTGTTAGGCACGTCTCTGGTAATAGAAAACGGAATTCCACCTTCATAAAGCATCTGCCTGAGAAAAATATTTACAGCAGTAGAAAGATCCATTCCCAAATCAGCAAGCATTATCTGTGCCCTTGCTTTTGTTTCAGCATCAATGCTGATGTTCGTAGATACTTTAGGCATAACATCAACTCCTTTTAATAGCAGTATATCGTATGATTTATGATATGTCAACACATTATGCGTAAATTACAACATATTATGTTATATTATTAACATATAAGCATCATATAATCGGTGTGCACGGGATATAAGCTTGGTAAGAATTCATTACCTATCGGCAATTTTCAGCCCTTAAACAGCACAAATCAGCGGTACAGATTTTAATACTGTACCGCTGATACCGCTTATCTGTTCACAGGAACAAATTCAAGTTTGAGCTTCATCCCCATTCCGTCGGCAAGTCTTTGCAGGGTTCTGAGTGAGGGATTGGCATTGCCGTTTTCCAATTTACTGATGTCCGCCTGCGCAATACCGGTACGCTTAGCCAAATCCTTTTGCGTCAGTCCGGACGCTTTTCTTGCATCAAGCATAGCCTGAATGATGGCAAACTCTGCTTCAAGTGCATCATATTCCTTTTTGAACTCTTCATTCTGAAGCTGTTCGTTCAAAAAATCCTTGTAATTCGTCATATCAATTTTCCTCCCTGTTCAAAAACTCATTACGGTATTTCTTTGCAAGCTCAATTTCATTTTTAGGAGTTTTCTGCGTTTTCTTGACAAATCCGTTTGTAAGAACAATTCTTTTACCAATTACAAAAAAATAAAGTACTCTCGAAATATTTGAACCGACCTTTGCTCTGATTTCAAATATTCCGTCAACAAGATGTTCCGAGTAGGGCATTCTCAAAGCCGTTCCGTTTTGAGCGAGCAAATCAATCGTTTTAATCAGCCTTGCTCTCATTTTATCATCAACAGACAAAAGAAATTCTTTGACAGGCTCACTGCCGTCAGGTTTATCATAAAAAATAATTTCAAATTCCTGCATACTTATTGTCTCCTCAAATATGTGATTCATCCCATACTTTATTATATAGGATATATCCTATTTTGTCAATTGATTTTCAATACTTTTCATCAGCAAAAAGTGTAAATATTTAAGACTCCGAACCTTCCGAAATACAATTGCCAATCTATAAAATCGTTTTGCAGATTGGTAATATTGTGTGATTGATTCCGTTTTCTAAATTTAAAATTTATACATATTTACAAAATTAGGCATCAATCACCGGTGTTTACGGGATATAAGATTGGTAACATCCCATTACCAATCGGTAATTTTCAGCCCTTAAACAACACAAATCAGCGGTACAGATTTTAATACTGTACCGCTAAAAACCGCTTATCTGTTAGCAGGAACAAATTCAAGTTTCAGCTTCATCCCCATTCCGTCGGCAAGTCTTTGCAGGGTCCTGAGTGAGGGATTGGCGTTTCCGTTTTCCAATTTACTGATGTCCGCCTGCGCAATACCGGTACGCTTTGCCAAATCCTTTTGCGTCAGTCCGGACGCTTTTCTTGCATCAAGCATAGCCTGAATGATGGCAAACTCAGGTTGAAGCCTATCGTATTCTTTTTTGAAATCAGCATCGTTCAACTGTTCGGAAAGTGTCTCTTGAAAATTTCTCATCATCTTTAAACTCCAATGCTGTTCCAGTCAATATCTTCATCATCCACAAAACCGCTTTTTTCGGCTTCGGAAATACGATTCTTTTCGTCATCTGTTACTTTGGTAAAATCGGGATCCCATGCCAAAACCAGCTTTTTGATAAATTCATAAGCAAATTGCTGCTCGCTTTGCGGCAAAGCCTGCATAAGTTCTGCGGCTCGCATAACAATTGTTGACATCGTAATTTCCTTCTCGTTTTTATTTATAAATATCGCCGCGGTTACCAATATCAATCACATAGATAATTTAAACAATATCTTCAGACAGTTGCTTGTAAATAATCCGCCACGAACCAACACGAAGGCGTTTCCTTTCATCGCTATATCCTTGCATTGTTTTAATATCGCCGATAGGAGGAGTGGCGGTAAGTCCAAATATTGCTTCTCTGATTCGTGACACCGACTTCTTGTCTAATTTTGCGAGAAATTTTAAAGCATCCTTAGAGTATTTGATGTGAAATTCAGTCATCTATATTTTCTCCGTTTATATGTGATTCATCCCATACTTTATTATATAGGATATATCCTATTTTGTCAATTGATTTTCAATACTTTTCATCAGCAAAAAGTGTAAATATTTCAGACTCCGAACGTACCGAAATACAATTACCAATCTATAAAATCGTTTTACAGATTGGTAATATTGTATGATTGATTCCGTTTTCAAATTCCAAATTTATATATTTACAAAATTAGGCAGCAATCTCCAAAACTAAAGAACCTATACCTCTCGTCCACCGCCGTCTTATAAGCATTCATAGTATTCTCATACCCGGCGAACGCCGAAACAAGCATAATCAGCGTGCTTTCCGGAAGATGGAAGTTAGTTATCAGTCCGTCCAACGCCTTAAATTCGTACCCGGGGTAGATGAATATATCAGTATCGCCCTCAGACGGCACTATTTTACCGTCGTTTCTTGACGCCACACTTTCAAGTGTTCTGCACGAGGTCGTGCCGACAGCTATAATACGTCCGCCCGAAGCCTTGGTTTGATTGATAACTTGGGCAGTCTCAGCAGGCAATACATAATGCTCGGTGTGCATCTTATGGTCTAAAACCTTGTCCTCCTTAACAGGGCGGAATGTTCCCAAGCCGACATGAAGCGTTACCTTGGCGACATTAATTCCCCTGCTCTTTAAATCCTCTAACTGCTCGGTTGTAAAGTGCAGACCGGCTGTCGGCGCGGCGGCAGAGCCTATCTCGTTTGAATAGACGGTTTGATAGCGCTCCTTATTCTCAAGCTTTTCGGTGATATAAGGCGGCAGGGGCATCTGACCGATTTCGTCTAAAACGGTGTAAATAGAGCCGTCACAGCTGAATCTTGCCACACGGTTTCCGTCCTCTAAAACGTCAATAATCTCGGCTTCAAGCTTTCCTGAGCCGAAAACAAATTTCGTACCGATTTTAGCCTTTTTTCCGGGACGGCAAAGTATCTCCCAAACCATATTTTCACGCTGCTCAAGAAGTAAAAACTCAATAAAGCTGCCGTTATCGGCCTTTTCGCCGTATATTCTTGCGGGAAGCACTCTTGAATCGTTTATAACCAAAGTGTCACCTTTTTTTAAGTAATTGCATAGGTTATAAAAGTGATCATGCGTGATTTGACCGGTTTGTCGTGACAAAACAAGCATTCTCGATGCGTTTCTCGGCTCAATAGGCGTCTGAGCTATAAGCTCTTCAGGCAGATAATAGTTAAAATCACTTTTTTTAAGGTTTGTTAAGTCGAGCATTTTGATGAAAGCTCCAATCTTTAGGAATTTAGTGCGGTAAATCGCTTGTAACTGTTGACTGACACTGCAAAAAATGATATGATAATAATATAAATGTCCGTCTGAATAGATGAAAATGTGACGGTTTAAAAGTGCCGATTCAAATGCATTTACCACCATACGACATTATAGCGCATAACACATATTTTTTCAACCTAAAAATGTGTTCAGCTTAAACGGACAATATTTTTTAATAACAAGGAGTAATCGCAATGAAAACTTACAACGTTGGAATTATTGGCGCAACCGGAATGGTTGGTCAGAGGTTTATTCTTCTTTTGCACAATCACCCGTGGTTTAAGATTAAGGTTTTGGCTGCTTCGCCGAGATCAGCCGGAAAGCCCTACTCAGAGGCAGTCGGAGCTAAGTGGTCGATGACCGCTCCCATCCCTGAAAACGTTAAGGATATAGTTGTTATGGATGCAACTGCCGATAAGGAAGCCATTGCCGAGCAGGTTGACTTTGTTTTCTGCGCCGTTGACATGAAGAAGGACGAGATAAAGGCTTTAGAGGAGGCATACGCCAAGCTCGAGTGCCCCGTTATCTCAAACAACTCAGCAAACCGCTTCACTCCCGATGTCCCGATGGTAGTTCCGGAAATCAACCCCGAGCACATTGAAATCATCAAGGCTCAGAGACAGCGTCTCGGCACAAAGCGCGGATTTATCGCCGTTAAGTCAAACTGCTCAATTCAGAGCTACGTTCCGGCACTTCACCCTTTGATGAAGTTTGGCATTAAGTCGGTCTTGGCTTGTACATATCAGGCGATTTCAGGCGCAGGAAAAACCTTTGAGTCGTGGCCTGAAATGGTCGATAACCTCATCCCGTTTATCGGCGGCGAGGAAGAAAAGAGCGAAAAAGAGCCTCTCAAGGTCTGGGGCAAGATTGAGGGCAACGAAATTAAGGTTGCTTCATCCCCTGCTATAACAACCCAGTGCTTAAGAGTTCCCGTTTCAGACGGTCATACCGCCGCTGTATTCGTTAAGTTTGAGAACAAGCCCACCAAGGAAGAGATTTTAACCGCATGGAAGGAATTCGCAGGCGTTCCTCAGGAGCTTGAGCTTCCGTCTGCACCCAAGCAGTTCTTGAACTACTTTGAAGAGGATAACCGTCCTCAGGCTAAACTCGACCGCAATCTCGAAGGCGGAATGGCTATTTCAATCGGACGTCTGCGTGAGGACACTCAGTATGACTACAAGTTCGTCTGCTTGTCTCACAACACCTTAAGAGGTGCAGCAGGCGGCGGAGTCTTAATGGCTGAGCTTTTAGCTGCCAATGGATACTTTGACTGATTCCGTTTAAAAAATTACACAAAGACTGTATAGCTGCTTAACGAGTTCACATCAAGTGACAAAGAAATACTGCTTTTAAGAAAGGTGATCAACTTATGAAAAAGCTTTTATTTACCGGTGCGGCAACTGCCCTCGTAACGCCGATGAAGAGCGACGGATCATTAAATCTTGAGAAGTATAAAGAGCTTATTGATTTTCAAATCGAATCCGGGATAGACGCTTTGGTTGCAGTCGGAACGACAGGCGAAAACGCCGTGCTGTCAGCCGCGGAGCACCGTGCGCTCATGGAGTGCGCCGTTAAAGCTGTCAATAAGCGAGTTCCGATTATCTGCTCAACCGGTTCAAACGACACCGGCTACTGCATTGAAACAACAAAAGCTGCCCAAGAAGCAGGAGCAGACGGTCTTTTGCTTGTTACTCCATACTACAATAAATGCACTCAAAAGGGACTGATTGCCCACTACGAAAAAATCCTTGAAAACACATCGCTTCCGGCAATTATTTATAACGTTCCCTCACGAACAGGTGTTAATATATCCGTTGACACCTGCAAGGTGCTTTCAGCACATCCACAGATTGTCGGAATCAAGGAAGCGAGCGGCGACGTTTCCAAGGCAATAAAAATCATTGCCGCCTGCCAAGACGATTTAGCTGTTTATTCAGGGAACGACGACCTGACCGTGCCGCTTATGTCGGTAGGCGGTAAGGGTGTAATATCGGTCGTGTCAAACATTTTTCCCGCAATGATGCATAAAATGTGCAGACTTTGCTTGGACGGCGATTTCAAATCGGCAAGTGAACTCACTTTACAGTATTCATCGCTCTGCGATTCGATGTTTGCAGAGGTGAATCCCCTGCCGATTAAATATGCGATGAATCTTATGGGATATGACGTCGGCGAGTGCCGCCTTCCCCTCGGAAAAATCGGCGAAGGTGCGGCAAATGCCGTTAAGAATGAGCTTATGAAGCTGAAATTGATATGACACCACGCAAATTATGCGAAAGGAATTGATAATAATATGACGGAAGTAGTTATAAGCGGCTGCTGCGGAAAGATGGGCAGAGTCGTCAACGAAATAATTTCAAACAGAAACGACGCTCACGTTTGCGAGGGTATCGACATCAATGCTGTTAAGTACTCTGACTTTACAGTTGTCTCCTGCCCCAATCAGCTCACAAGCAAGCCTGATGTCATTATTGACTTCTCCCACCCGTCCTCGCTGGGTGGACTTTTGGACTATGCAAAGACAAACGGCACAGCTTTAGTTTTAGCGTCTACAGGTTATAACGATGAGGAGATAGCAAAAATCAAGTCAGCGGCGAAGGAAGTTCCGATTTTCTTCACTGCTAATATGTCTTTGGGCATCAACTTGATGCGTGAGCTTGCTAAAAAGGCGGTAAGCGTTTTAGGCAATCAGTTCGATATCGAAATAATCGAGCGCCACCACAACCAGAAAATTGACGCTCCCAGCGGAACTGCCTTGATGCTTGCTGAGTCGATAAACGAAGCGTCCGACGGTCAGTACAACTATGTATACGACCGCCACAGCGTAAGAAAGAAAAGAGATGCTAAGGAAATCGGCATACACTCAGTCAGGGGCGGAACTATTGTCGGCGAGCATGAAATCGTTTTCGCCGGACGTGACGAGGTTATTACCATAACTCACTCTGCGGCTTCAAAGCAGGTTTTTGCGGTTGGAGCGGTCAATGCCGCAATATTCCTTCAGGGTAAGCCCGCAGGACTTTACTCTATGGCGGATATGATTTAAATATTTGGAGCCCGATGGCTCCAAATATTAGGCTGCAAATCTCATGTAGAAATTACTATATGTAACTTCATTTATAAATTACCAAAGGCGTTTTGCTCATCAATCTCAATTGGTTGATGAGCAAAAAAAGTATAATCGCGATTCAAAATTTGCTGTGAATAACAGCAGCGTTACTCAGATGTTGATATCTTCGTCATTTAGCTGCTTGTGTATAGGGAAAGGAACTAGAAAATGATAACAAGAAATCTATATCTGAAAAACCAATAGAAAAGACTATTAAGCATCTTCCCCATACCGGTTCAACATGGAACTCAAGATGGGTAAACAACGTTACATATAATGTCAAAGACGGCATTCGCCTGGACAGAACATGGCGAGATGAAGTCAGAAACAATATCGCTTATGAAGATGAAGACGCTCAGCATAATAAAAACGATACCGCCGGCATTTTAATACGAGAAACTGCCGTAAACGGCTTCCATGAACTGCACGGCATTGATTTAAAGGGCGGAGGTCCGCATACTTTCAGAAACAACCTTTGGTACTCCGAAAGAAAAGATAAGTTTGTCAGATATATGGAACCTTCGCAGCCTGAGATTACAGCTGACGCCTTTGGCGCTCAGATTGGATCTGCAACCGAGCTTGGCGTTGATCCTATGTTTACCGATGCCGCCGCAGGTGATTTCACACTTAAAGACAACAGTCCCGCCAAGGGCACAGGCGACAACGGTGTAGACAGAGGAGCATATGCTGTATATCCGAAAACCGATGTAGGCTATAATAAGAACCTTGGTTTGGTGGAAAACGTAAACGTAAACGTCAGCTTCAGCGAGCTTAATTCATCCGCAAAGCCGGGCGAAACAATCAACATAGAGCTTACTTTGAACAAGCGCGCCAAGAAAACAATGACCTTTGAAGTTGTGCCTGTTGCAGGTGATGCGCAAATAGATAAAGACTTCACCTTCTTAGACAGCCAAACAGTCACATTCAAAGCAGGCGAAAGCAAAAAAACCATTCGTATTAAAATTCCGGAGGGCTATGACCTCGACCAGCTTTTAGCACTGCGCATACAGCCCACAGGCGATACCAGACTTGAAGCAGTTGGTCCGAGAAATCTGCATCTTTTAAAGATAATAAGAGTGTCAACACGCGTTCTGACTATAAATAACGTCGGCGATTCCATGGGACATTCCATAGTTGAGTATCATGAGCCGGGTGAAAAAATCACAGTCGATGCAAAAACAAGAGAGGGCTATACCTTTGACAGCTGGGAAACAGGCTATCACGATGTTAAGCTTGACAGCTATGACATAGACGGCACACGCATTACCTTCGAAATGCCCGATAGAGATCTCACCATAAGGGCGGATTGGATCCCAAGCGGTGCGATTGTAAATGTCACAGGTATAAGCTTTGATTCAAACAGCCTTTCATTAAAGGTAGGAGACAAATCTACCATAGAAGCTACTATTTCCCCGAGCAATGCGACCGACAAGGTTATTCTATGGACTTCCTCAAACCCGCTTGTAGCTTCGGTTGATGCTAACGGCGTTGTAACAGCATTATCTGAAGGTCGGCAGATATCATCGCAAGAACATTGGAAAACAGCAAAACTCAGTATACTGCAAAATGCAAGGTTACAGTTGAACATTGATAATGATATATTCTTAGTGTTCGAGGACGGAAACGGTTGCTTGCAATACAACTGGTGAAGTTTGAGTTAAGTATGTTATTCACAATGCTTTATCACATTATATGTAGCAAAAAAGCCAGCCGATAGGCTGACTTTTTTGCTATGATGAAGAACCAACCTTTCAGTTAGCTTTATGAATTCCTTAAACATTCCGACGAAGCACTCAGCCAATCAGAAGTTCTTTATTTTTAATCAAATACTGATAGCACGGTGGAAGAATATCTACATCATATTTCCTATCAAGATCGCAAAAATCAATACCCTCATCTGCAATCTGATCAAGTATCTGACTTCTTAAATCGTCATCCTCTGGAACATTACCATCAGGGAAGAGAGCAATAGCTTCTATTAATAGCTTCTCTGCATCTAAAGCGCCAATAGTATGCAGAGCATCCACAGTTTGATATGTATATTTGCCACTGTCATTGTAAAACATTTGGCAAAATCCGCCATTCTGAACCTCTCCATCAAATGAAAAAGCTAACAGAAAATTTTTGATTACAAGGTCTTGACAGTTATCAATATCCCATTGATATTTTCGCATAAAAAATTCGTATGCATCAACTACAACATTTATGTCTGTATCACGCATGAGTATTTCCTTAATATCTAAAGGTCTGTTGATAAACTTTTCTATCTCACTTTCAATTTTAATATCTTTCAAAAAATCCATTTTATCACCACCTTGCGTCAATAATAACACAAATAATTACATCAGTCAAGGATATGTTTGCTATTATAATAATTTCAAAGTCGCAAGTGGATATAACATTTATACTTATTAAAAGTCACACAAAAACCGAGATACTTTTTAAAAATCCGGTTAACCAATTCTCTTAATCTGGTACTATACTAATGAAAGCGCTGATTATTACGCTTCTAAGATTCCTCAAAAGAGGGCACTCGTCATCTTGAAGCGAACGCTTCGCTATAATCATCGCATTCACGAAAGCTTTCGAAACACAAGCCATTAACCAAAAAGGAGACATAACCAATGAAACAGCTTGCAACTGAGTTTATCGAAGAAAACCTCAAAACGATTTTTGCCTATTCGCTGTCAAGAGTGTCCAACAAGGAGGACGCCGAGGACTTAACAAATGATATTGCCTTAGCGATTCTTCAAAGTGCAGACAAAATCAAGACACCCGAAGCTTTTTACGGCTACATATGGGCAATAGCAGCTAACACCTATAAAAAATTCATGCGCAGAAGAAGCCGCAATCAGTTCGACGAGCTTGACGATGAAATCCCGCAGGAGTCAGACTTTATAGACGATCTCATCAGGACTGAGGACGCTATGATTCTTCGTCGTGAAATATCGCTTTTGTCCGGCGAATACCGCAAATGCACTGTCGCTTATTACTACGATAATCTTGGCTGCCAAGAGGTTGCAGATAAGCTTGGTATCTCCCTTGAAATGGTTAAGTACTATCTCTTTAAAACGAGAAAAATATTGAAAGAAGGAATAAGCATGGAAAGAGACTTCGGAGAAAAGAGCTTTAACCCCGCACCGTTTAGATTTGAAGCTTTATTTTCAGGTAACTACAATAAGGAATACTATAATCTATTCCAAAGAAAGCTTCCCGGTCAGATACTTCTGTCAGCATATTACACACCCATGACGGTTCGTGAGCTTGCTATAGAGCTTGGTGTTGCTTCTGTTTATCTTGAGGAGGAAATAGCTCTTCTTGAGAAATACGGCTTGATTGAATACGCCAAAAACGGCAAGTTCCAGACCAAGCTGACAATATTCACAGAGGAGTTTTATAATGAGTATTTCAAAACCGCTGATAAGCTTGTTATCCCCGCAGTCGCTGACATCCTAAAGAGTGCAAAGGGCAAGCTTGAAAAGATAAGAGCTGCCGCCGGATACATTAAGCATCTGACCGACACACAGATTCTTTGGATAATCACCTGGATAATGATAAGAAATGGCAGAAATCAGTTCACTCAGAATCATTCACAATATGATCGTAAGTACAACGAGCTTTATAAAGATACTACGGGCATCTGCTACGGAATATCCTGCGATAACCTGCCTAAGGAATACGACTTTATAGGATTTGCCGAAACCAATTATCCTAACGACATATTCAGAACATCGTTTATTGACCTTGCGCTTCTCGGGGAAAAGCGTTCTGTCGGTGAAAACTTCCCCAGTGTAATGAAGCATGTATCAGATGTTATTAACCAAAAGGTTGAGCCAAGCGTAATGGTCTTAAGCGAAGCTCAGGAAAACGAGCTGATTGGTATCATAGGCTCTGAAATATCCGCAATGGCTGATTTAGTTGGCAAGCTGTTTGAATGCGCTGTTAACATCATGCGCACACACGCACCCAAAACCATAGCGGACGAGGTGGAAGTCATTATCTATCAGCTGCTGCCAACACTCACCTTTGGATTCATCGGCGGATGTGCTGTTAAGTCAGGCGAGCTTCTTATGCCGGATTTTGAAGGTCCTGCGGCGTTCTATGCGGTCAAGAACAACTGATTTTTCCCGAAATATCCGTATTGTTGCTTGAACTATCAACGGTTTATGTGTATACTAAAGCTGTGAGTTTATGGTGGTGATACATAACGAGTAAGCTCACATCAAAAAGTATATGCGAAAGGTTGATTAGTATGGTTGGGAAAAATATCAAAAAGCTGCGCAGCACTAAGGGGCTGACGCAGGAAGAGCTTGCAGCTAAATTAAACGTCACACGCCAGGCTCTTTCGAGCTGGGAAACAGGAAGAACAGAGCCTGATATCGACACTCTAGAGCAGATATCCCGCACTTTAGAAGTGCCGATTGAAGACGTTATATACGGCGAGCAGGGAGATAAATCAACGAATAATGCAATCGTCACAAAGGAAAGTGCTAAAACCGCCACCAAAGACGGCGTCAGCCTTGGATGCGTTATCGCAGTCGTTATTTCATATATAAAGTGGCACTCAATAGGCTGGGCTATTCTCCATGGCGTTCTCGGATGGGCTTATGTGATATACTTCGGCTTTAAATACGGATGGAATTGATTCATATAACATTTATATAACAGCAAATCCCACGGAACTCTGAGGTGTCCGTGGGATTTGTATTTGTCAGTATAAAATCAGCATAACTGTTTTTGTATATATGCCGCTTCGATGATAAGTCCTACTTATAGAACCGAACCAATCAACGCCAGCGCAAAGATGTGAAGCGGATAGTAAGCATAAAAAGCCATTTTGGATATCTTCCACGCTCGCCGTTGTATAAAAGGATAATTGGCAGAGCGAAAATCATCATCCACTGATAAAAGCTCTTGAAAGCAAGTGAAAAGTAGGAAGCGCCCAAAATATTTCCTGAAATCGGCAAGCCTAAAACTTCAAACAGCGGGAATCTCACAAAAATATCCGCAGCAGTCCTGTTAAAAAGCCTTGTGGCAATCTCATAGCAATAAGTCGCTCCTTTAAAAACAGTCAACGCAGAAAACAAAACGCAATATGCAATATAGCCCAAAGCAAGCCTCTTTTTGCTGTCTCTTAATAGGTAAAAAAGCAGAATAGCGAGCGTTAAATACATTGCTCCCTCTCCGCCTACCAAATAGTTTCCTAAAATCACTGCAATTAGGTTTGTAATGCAAGTGCTTTCAAAAACATCAAAGTAGATAAATGTCCCAAGCAGCACTATAGTTACTATCTGCCAGCATACGAAGGCGAGAAGCAAAAGATTCCGCTTGCGCCTATTATCCCTGAACTCCTCTAAAATATAGACAATCGCAGTTCCGAAAAGGATAGAAGCAAATATATTGTTATCGACAATGATATTGCAAAAAGTTTCTATCACGTATTCCGCTGCTGACATAAGAACGCTTGAAATATAGAGCCGCAAAAGATACTTTTTTTCTGTTGACGGTGTGCATTATGCCTTCAACAGCAACAAAGAAGAATATCGGAGCCGCCAGCCTTCCGATATAATGAAGCCAAATCGGAGTGCCCGGAATGAACGCTCCGATATGGTCTATGGTCATGAAGATTAGTGCGGTGTATTTCAGCTGCGAGGTGGTCATTTGTGTCCTCCGTTTTCTGTCTTTAATAATCCGGTAATCTTACTGTACATTTTGATAAGCATTAGTAGATAAATTAATGAATTTACTGTTTTCTTCTATAATTATTTTATTATAACAACTTTTTGCCCATTGTCTATAAATTTCTTCATATTTTTTGATTTTATTATAAATATAATGCTAATTAATCACATAAAACAGCTGCCCTCAACAAAAACGCTGCGGCAGCTGTTTTGATTATTTACTTATCACTATTCTTCTTTTTTATCGGAAACAACAGATCCAGCTGTTTAGTTAAGCTGTCATCTGTCAAATCCATATGCGCGGCATACACAAAGTTGAGATGCTCTTCTAAAGCTCCACCCATTATTTCTTCTGTCCCCCTGAAATCAACATCAAACAGTTCGCTGTCATTTACCCAATTGAGTAAATCCTGCCAAAGAGAAAATTCGGGAAACTGTATCGCAAGAGCAGCAAACAGTCCGCCGTCAAAATGCTTCTTCTCAAGCGGCGATGGGACTTCCATGTCGTCGGGAATTGTCACCCATACCTCATAGCCGTAATCTCCGTCAGGCAGAATTCCGGGATTCGGATGGTTAAATCCGAAATATCTTGAATCCGGCTTAATCTCATATAGCCTGCTTTCCTTTATAAACTTATTTATTAAGACGCCTACAGTTGCTTCGGGTTCTTTGCTTATTATACGGTTAGACGCCACAGTGAACGGCGGAAGCTGAATTATTCTTACATTTAAATTTTTATTTATGTTTTCATTCGCTGAATTAAGTTCTGACATATATGACTCCTTATTGTCTGTTTCATTTTCATCGTCCTGAGGTGTAATCAACTCCGAATCAATGACATTGTATTCCGTTTGTGAAGACGAAGAACCGTCAGCTTGAGATGCATTTGCTGACTGGCTTATCTCCCTTAACGCATTTTTTGAAATAGAAATAGAATTCACAGCATCCAACAGCTCATTATCATTGAGCAGGTCAATGCTGACATTAACCCCGCTTATTCCATCCTTGAGACGGGTTAAAAAATCGTTTAAAATGTTTCTCACAGTCTCAAGAGAGTTTATCTGACTATTAAGCTCTTTTAGATTATCCTGTAATATCGCAATAGTTTCAGAGCATTTGCCGTCATTGAGAATAACTGCAATCTGTTTTAATGGTATTCTGAGTTTTCTAAGCAAAATGATTATCCGAAGACGCTTTATGGCATTTTCATCATAGCATCTGTAGGCATAGTCCTCGATATAATGAGGACTGATTAACCCGAGTTTTTCATAATGCCTGAGCATTCTTGGAGTAACATCATATGCTTGCGCCGTCTGGCTGATCGTTAATAAATCCAACTTTTTCATCTCCTTTCATCGAAAAATCGCTGCTTAAAGCGAAGCGTTATGTTATAATTGCACATCGTTTTCGGTTGCCGCTTCAGCGGCGAAAAAACTGCGCACTTAAACCATATAATAGCCTCTTGCGGCTATTATAATGTATGACACGGTGTCAAAGTCAATAGTATAAACTAAATTAAAGAAAAAAAGCCGTACAATATCCATCAATCAATGGTCTTGTACGGCTTTCAAATATTCATCTATACATTCAAAGAATCATATTACCATATCCTATATTTTCCACTGAGCATCAAAAGTGCGAAGAAGTATAGGCAGTTGTCATAATAGCGACGCTTTCCTTCTCTTAACGGGGTGTTCCAGAACTTCATTACAAACTCCTTGGCGAGCTTTTCAGTCTCATCATCGCAGCTGCCGTTGAATACTGCTAAAGAAGCCGCCGCATTTGAAGCTATAACAGCCGTCGGGTGCATTACCTTTTCGTCGATGAAGCTGCCTGACTTATCGGGAACGCTGTCCCACCTGTCGCCGGCATCCTTAAAGAAACGCTGAAGTCTTGCGTTGTTTTCAGACTGCCACGGGTCGACTCCGAACCACTCGCTGTCGAGGGATATGTTCATAACCGTTCTGTATGAATCGGAGTAGTAATAATTGTGTTTCTTGTTCCAAGGAAGGTCCGCAATTTCCTCACCGCTGAACTCTGCGTAGTCAGTGCAAAGACCGGTTTCGGGATGACAAGCGCTATGCAGATACTTCCTGCTGGCTTTTGCCGCCTCTGACCAAAACTCTCTGTCCTCCTCGTTTGCCCACTGCGCAAACAGCTCGTAAAAATGAGGAAGATGATAGGACGGATCGGAAAAAGGTGTATCGGGGACAAACTTTATAAGATGGTTTTCAGTGTTCCACATGGTTGAGCCTTGCTTCTCTCCCTCGCCGTTCCTGTGAATGCAGTCCCTTAAAATGGTCTTTGCCCAGTGAGAATAATTATATATCCCCTCGCCGTCTCCCCAGCGGTGTGACGCAAAGAACAGCGCCATAGCATAGTACTCCTCACCGTCCGGTGCAGGACCGTTTGCGTTCTTTGTACCGTCAGGAGCGCACGACCATGCGAAGTATCCTGCATGATGTCCCTCAGTCATGTACATATTCGTCATTGACCACTTCCAGATGCGGTCGAAAAGCTCATGCTCGTCCATCTGAACGCACATCATCATTCCGTATGACATACCCTCTGTTCTGGCGTCAATATTTCCTGTGTCTTCAACATAACCCATGTCGTCGCCTGAGTCATGATACAGCGTAACGTCTGCACTGCCCTTGAACATAGTGTTAAATGAGTCTTTTACCCTTTTATCGATTTCAGCCTGAGGTATTCCAAGCTCGGCTAAAAGATTTCTGTATCCCGTTGTCTTATAATTTTCCATAGTATTATCCTCCGTTGTTATCCTTGCTGCGTTCGTATTCACGAAGCTTTGATTCAAGCAAAGCCCATTCTTCCTCAGTCTCAATAGGTGAAAGGGTCAATGCTTTGTCGTCCGGGTCGAAAATAGACGCAAAAACCTCCGTGTCGCCGTTTTCGTCAGACGTATTCTCAGTATAAACGATGTAGCAGCGGTTTGTTGCGGTGTTCTTAAATGTAAAGAGCACGTCGCAGTCGATAATCTCGCCGTTTTCACCTATTGCAGTCATAATAGCTCTGTCTGCCATTTCTATGCCACCTTTTTAACTTATCCATTAACAAGTGCGTCCAAGCTCTGACGCCTTATGACAATTTGTTTTTAATCATTCCCACTCAACCCGAAAGAATTGCATTAACAACCAAGCGGCATCAGGAACGGCTTCGCCTTCAGAGCAATTCTTTCAGATTCGGATCAAGATTCGGAACGCAAGTTCCAAATCATTGTATCCATAGCTT